>JAWOHV010000223.1:0-25985 GCA_046484965.1 Prochlorococcaceae cyanobacterium | reverse complement strand
CTCACCGTGGCGGGATATTCAGTGAACGACACGGTTGTGGTTTTCGACCGCATCCGCGAAAAAACCAAAAGCCTGCAGGGCCAACCCCTCAGCGAGCAGGCCGACCAGGCGGTGGCAGATACGCTGACTCGCTCCCTCTACACCTCCCTGACCACGCTGCTGCCGCTGCTGGCCTTGATTCTGTTCGGGGGCAGCACCTTGTTCTGGTTTGCGTTGGCCCTGGCCATTGGCATCTCCATAGGCAGCTGGTCGAGCATCGCCATTGCCCCCACGTTGTTACCGCTGCTGTCGCGGCGATGAAGCGCCTGCCAACTCCGCTCCTGCGACCGTTGCCCCTTGTGCCCCTGGCCCTGGCGCTGCTGGCTCTGTTGGATCTGCGCTCTGAATTGCGGCTCTTAGCCGACCACTTCACCTGGTCGTCGCTGCTGGCGGCGCTGCGGGCCCATCCATTGGCGGTAGCCGTGCTTGCTCTGCTTCCGAGCCTTTGGCGGCGCTACTGAAGCCAGTTGGCCTGGGGAGAGAAAGGTCCAATATCAATCCAACAGCCTGGCGGTTTTGGCCTCATTGACTGCTCTGACACTGGGCCAGATTCGAATGAGCCACAGCAAGTTGGGCTTGATAGCGCTTCTGCCAACTGGGTGAGGTGTTGGATGCGCCCTGGCGGCTTGAAAGGTCCTGGCTAAGCAGCCCGTTGAGGCTGAGAAGTTCGGCGCGGCTCAGCATCAGACAACCATCAGCAGATTCGAGCTGGAGCCTTCTGTGGCCATCGATCAGGCTCCGCCGCAGCCGATCCGCTTGCTGACCAGCATCGGCCTGCTGTCGATGCCGAAGGGCAGTGAAGGGCTGAAACGCTTACGCCCGGGCTGCTGGAGCTTGCGGTTGGTGTCTCTGGCCATAGGCACCTCTGATTCTCAGGCGCTCCAGCCCAAGCAAATCTATGGGCCGGCGGGGGGTGATGTGGTGATTAAAAGGACCAGATGCAGGGCATTCCTCTGAACATCCAATCAATCGTCACTCAACGGAACTGGGGTCAGGCCTTCTGTGCAGCTGGAGGGTGGGCTCAGGCGTTGACGCACTGCTGGAGGTTGCGCTCGGCAATCGACACCTGATCTTTGTAGCGGGCTTGCCAGGAGGGGGTGCGGCCGCCCTCTCCACCGGTGGCCAGATCAATCGTGAGGCGGCTGTTGAGCTCGAGCAGTTCGTTGCGACTGAGCAGTTGACACTGACTGGCAGGCAGGCCACTGAGCCGGTCCTGGATCGCCTGGAGCCGGCTGGTCAGGGCGGAACGGCTGGTGTTGGTATCGGCCTCGCGAAGCCAGTTCTGCAGGGAGCCCACCTGGGCCAGCAGGGCCGATGCCGTTGAGCCAGGCAGTTGGGGGCCAGCCTGGGGCTTGAACACCTGGCTGAGGATCAGATGGGCAGCCAGGGCGGGACCGGCCACCACCGCGAGGGAGGCGAGGGCACGGGTTGGCGTGACCTGGCGGGGGCGTGGCTGGGGCAGGGTTGCTTGCTTGGGCAGGCGCGGGGCACTCCTGGCGCGCACTTCCTGGAGACGTTCGCCATAGCGCTTACGCCTGGGCCGGCGGGCAGGCAGCTCAGGGGCGTACTCAGGAAGGGCTCCCATCCGCAAACTTCCATCACGACTTCCACGCAATGTTGCGGGTTGCGCCGGCATGTGGCAAGGCGGACGCTGCGAGGCTGCGGTTTGGTTGGCCCGGATCGCGCGATGGCCAGAGCTCCCAGCCGTGATCCGTTTTGTTGATCAGGCCCCGGCGCTGCAATTTGTTCAGGCAGCGGCAGCAGGTTTCCCTGGCCACTCCCGTCAGGGTGGCAAGCTCCATCTGGCTGATGGCGGGGGCCAGCAAGGGCTCCGGCTGCTGGTTGCTTGGCTGGTTTTTATGAGCCAGTTCCATCAGGGTTAGCAGCACCCGTTCGGTGGGCTGTAGGTGGCGGGTCATGACCCGTTCCCGCACGGTTTTGAGGCTGCCGGCCATCATGGCCATGAAGTGGAATGCCGCCACTGGCTGCTCCAGGATCAGAGCGATCACCGCTTCCTTCGGCAGCCGGATCAGCTGCACTGCGGTAATTGACACCACATCCCCCCAGGAATGCACAGCTCCGAAAACACTGGCAATGCCGATGCATTCGCCGCTGCCGAGAATCCCCAGTACCTCCTCGCTGCCATCCGAGAGAAGGCTGCGCACTTTCACAATCCCATCGATGATCACCAGCACGGTGTTGAGGCGATCCTGCTCCTTGAGCACGACCCGGTTGCGGGGGTAGGCCATCGGTTCGACGCGCCCCTGCAGGAGAGGTAGCAGTTCCTTGAGGCCATAGGGCTTTTCGCACGCCTCTGGGCTGCTTTCTGCCTGCATGGATGGCGACTGAGGGGAGATGGCGCTGGAGCTGGTGCGGCGGGACTTGGCCTCGGCTTTTCTGCGTTGGTCGGCGGTGCAGTTGCCGATAACGCAGCAACCACAAGCCAGGCAGCCCTGGTCGAGGCTGGCCCCAAGGGGAAGGCTCTGCTGGGGCGCTGTCAAAGGGGGCTTGGCGGAGCTTGTAAAGCACTGGGGCCAGAAGCCCTACACCATTGAGCTGCTGCATCATTCGAAAAGCCATTAAATCCTAGGCAGGCTTGATAGGCCGATAGGGACTTTCTAGGGGCAAACGATGTGATTCTGGTCACACCTTGGCAGCAACCCTCAGGCGGCTCGCCAGTGGTCCATCACATCGGCCACCAGCACCCGCTCGCCCACCACCTGGAGCACAACCACCAGCGGCAGGGCCAGCAGTACCCCAGGCAGACCCAGCACCGCACCGAGGCACAACTGGGCCATCAGCGCCACCGTGGGCAGCAGGTTGACGGTGCGTTTCAGCAGCAGTGGCGTGATCAGAAAGGCCTCCACGTTCTGCAGCACCAGGCGCAGCACAAGGACCTGCAGCAGCTTGAGCGGTGAAATCAGCAACGCCACAGCCAGCGGCAGCAGGGTGGCTGCGCTGGGGCCAATCGTGGGCACGAAGGTCAGCAGGCCGCAGACAAGCCCACTGAGCAGGGCCAGGGGCACCCCCAGCAGCGCCAGGCCCAGCCAGGTGAGCAGGAACACCGCCACCGCCGAGATCGTCATGCCGGCCAGCCAGCCGCCCAGGGCCTCACGGCATTCCTGCAGCAGAGCCTGCATGCGGGGGCGGTAGAACTCTGGCGTAGCGGCGATTACCAGCCGCTGGTGGCTGCGGGGATCGAGGGCCATCAGCAGGGCCAGCAACACCATCAGCAGCAGCTGGATTGTGGTGTTGGCAGCACCGCCGGCGAGGCCGAGCACCTGGCTGCCGAGGGGCTGGAGCTTGTCAAAAGTGGCCAATCCCTGCAGCTGGCTCTGCAGGCTCCCCAGGGCTTGCCAGCGGCCGGCCAGCCCTCCAAGCCGCTGCAACAGCTCTGGAAGTAAACGGGTCAGCGTGTTCACCTGCTCGATCACCTCGGGCAGAAGCAACTGCCCCACCTGCCAGCCCAGCAGCAGCAAAACGAGCACCTCCAGCAGCAGCGCCGCCGGTCGGCTCAGCGGCAACAACCGCCGCAGAAGGGTAATCGGCACGTCGAGGGCCACCCCCAGAACCACGGCACCGAAGAACACCAGCAGCACCCAACGCAGCTGCCAGGCCACAAACGCCAGGGCCACAGCCGCCACGGTGATCACAAAAGTGCGGCTCGTCATCGCGGCAGAGGCTACGGGCTCAGCTAGAGGTTCTGGCGCCGAAACGGCGTTGCTTCCATGGCTCCAGGATGTCGCGGATCAGCACTTCGCGCACGATCACCTGCACGCACACCGCCAGGGGCAGGGCCAGCAGCAGACCGAGCGGACCGAACAGGACAGTGAACAGAAACTGGGCGCAAAGGGTGAGGCCCGGCAGCAGGCGCAGCTGGTGCTGCATCACCGAAGGGGTGATCACATAGCTCTCCAGATTTTGCACCGCCACGTAGAGCCCCAGAACCGCCAGGGATTTCCAGGGGGCATCCAGCAGCGCCACTGCCATCGGAAAAACGGTGCTCAAGGTGGGCCCCACATTGGGGATCACGTTCAGCAGACCGGCCAGCAGGGCATGGGCCGCCACCAGCTTCACCCCGAGCAAGGAGAGCCCGATCGCGGTCAGCAGGCCCACGCACAGGGAGCTGATCAGCACCCCGCCCATCCAGGCGCTCAAAGCTTCGCCGCAGAGCACCAGCACCTGGCGGGCTCGCCGCCGGTAGAACGAGGGCACCAGCAGGATCGCCACCTCCCGGTAGGCGAGCGGCTGGACGGTGATCATCAGGCTCACCGCCAATACGAACAGCAGCTGCACAAGGCCGCTGCCCAGGTTGCCCGCCAGGCCCAAGAGCTTGAGGGCGCCGGCTCCGAGGCTGCCACTGAGGGCAGCGCTGCCCTCTCCCCCCCCGCTGAAGCCAAGCTGCTGCAGCCAGTTGACGTCAGCGCCGCTGCGTCCGTAGAGCATCTGCGAGACGCGACTGATTGCCTGCTGGATCAGATCGAGCAGCAGCCGTGCCGCGGCCGGCAGCTTCTCGAGCAACTGGCCGAACTGGTCGGCAAAGGCGGGAATAACGGCGGTGGCCACCAGCACCACCAGCAGCAACAGCCCGACCAGGCTGAGCAACAGCGCCAGGGGCCGCCTGGCCCCCAGCCGCCTCTGCACACTGCCCACCAGGGTGCAGAGGGCCATAGCCAGGACCACCGACGCGAAAATCTGGATCACCACCGTGCGCAGGCTCCAGAGCAGCGCAGTGATGGCAACCAGGGCTAGTAGTCCAAGCCAGTGGCCAAATTTCAAGGTTCAGCCTTCGCGATCTGCATCGACAGCCTCTGCATCGACAGCCTCTGGATCGACAGCCTCTGCATCGACAGCCTTTGCCTCAACAGCCTCTGCATCGGCAACGTCTGCATCGGCAGTGTCTGTGGCCTGCTCATCGCTGCCGGCAAAGCCAAGGTCGTTGCCGGCGGCGTAGCGCTCGGCGAAGCGCATGAAGCGGCCAAAATCTTCGGTGTTTTTCCAGGTGTAGGTGGCTTCCAGCGCGAAGGGCTTGCCGTTAACGAAGCGCGCCTTGACTTCCCGCGTCACCAGTTCTCCCTCCTCATCGACAAGGAACATGCCGGTGATGTCGCCGAGGGTTTCCGGGGCGAGAGCCTTGGGTTCCTCGAACACGAAGATGGCCTGGCCTGTGCGGCCATCGCGGGAGCGGGTCAGACGGATATCGGGTACCACCGGCTCGTCTTCGCCGCGGAAGAACTGAATGGCAGCCATGGGCGGCGGGGCAAAGGCCGATCCTAGGCAGTGCTCCGCACCAGGCCTGAAGACAGCAACGTTTCTGCGGCTTGCAGCGGCTCAAGGCCGCCCACATCAATGGTTGCCTGCAGGTCGGTGCTGCGGCGGCTGAGCTCCTGGTCGTAGCAGCGGTCGTAGTAATCGAGCATGGCGGCGCAGGCGAGCGACCAATCCCTGCGGGCGATGGCCTCCAGGGCTGCCGCCGTGCGCTGGGGGCCGAGCCGCTTGGCGATCCGCTCAGTGGCCGCCACCAGCTCCGCTGGCTCCTGGCAGCCGTATTCCGCCACCAGCTGGGCGATGCGCTCGGCCAGGGGGCGGCGGATCTCCAGCACCGGTGCGTCCCCCATCCCCTTCCATAGCCCCGCCGGAATGCGGCAGCGACCCACCTGGGCGCTCTCTGCCTCCAGCCAGATCGCTTTAGCCGCTGCCAGCGGCTTCAGGGCCATGGCTAGGCGATTTTCGTAGTGTTCGCTTGTGGGCTGGGGCGGCAGACCAAGGCCGCCGAAGCTGCTGCCGCGGTGGTGGGCCAGGCCCTCAAGGTCCACCACCGCCACACCGCGGCGCTGCAGGGCCAGCAGCAGGGCGGTCTTGCCTGTTCCGGTGCGGCCCCCCAGCAGATGCAATGGCCACGACTTCTCGAAAGAGGCCAATACCCAGGCGCGAAAGGCCTTGTAGCCGCCGGGCAACAGCAGCACCTCCAGCCCCTGCAGCTCCGCCAGCCAGGCCACGCTTGCCGATCGCATGCCGCCGCGCCAGCAGTGCAGCCGCAGCCTGTTGCCATCGGCCAGATGCCGCAGCTGCAGGCCCAGGCCCGCCAGCCGAGGGCCCACCAGTTCCAGGCCGAGCTGAATGGCCGCCTGGCGCCCGTGTTGCTTGTAGGCCGTCCCCACGGCCGCCCGGCCGTCAGTGTCGAACAGGGGCAGGTTTTGGGCTCCGGGTATGTGGCCCTGGGCGAATTCCGCCGGACTGCGCACGTCCACCACAGGCCCGGAGGCCTCGAGGAAGGCCTCGATCGAGACGGGCTTCGCCTGGCTGGGGGGCATCAGCGCACGGGGATGCTGCCCCGGGTTTCAGCTGACATAGTGGGCCAACGCTGGCTTCTACCCGGCAGGTTTTCCCGCCCATGCTCTCCGGCCCACCGGTCACCGCCACCCTTGCCCCCGCCCAGCTGCTCGATCGCTTCCTGGCCGCCGCACCGCGCCAGCGCCGCAGCCTGCTCGCCGGCATGCAGCAGCGGGCCACTGAGCTGCTGCCCCTGATCCCTGATTGCCTTGCCGGCCTTGATGCCACAGGCGACGACTGGGCCGCTGGCTGCCTGATCCAGCTGCTGCTGGCCAGGGGCAGCGAGGCCGAGCGTGAGGCGTTCAAGGGCCGCTACCCCGAGGGCTGGCTGGCGGTGACCTCCGCCAGGGGGATCAGCTTTGAACCACTGCAGCTGCAGCTTCAGGAGCAGGGCTTTGAAGAGGCCGACCGGCTCACCAGCGAGATCCTGCGCCAGCTGGCCGGGCCGGCGGCGGTGCAGCGCGGTTACGTGTACTACAGCGAAGTTCAGGCCATGCCCGAAACGGATCTGGTGAGCCTGGATCGACTCTGGCTGGTGTATTCCCAGGGGCGTTTCGGCTTTTCCGTCCAGGGGCGTCTGCTGCAGGCCTGTGGGGGCCGCTGGGAGCAGCTCTGGCTGCGCCTGGGATGGAAGAAGGACGGCGTCTGGACCCGCTACCCCAACGCGTTCACCTGGTCGCTGGAGGCCCCCGACGGTCACATGCCCCTGGTGAATCAGCTGCGCGGCGTGCGGCTGATGGATGCCCTGCTGCAGCACCCCGGCTTGCAACAGAGGATCCCCTCCGCAGACTCATCGGGCCGGGGCGCGAGGTAGGGTCAAATCTGGTCGCTGCAGCCGGGCGATGGTTGAAGGCACACCGCTGGCCGATGGCCTGCGCGAGCGTCTGGGCTGGAGCTTCGACCGGTTCGTGCTCCGCAGTCTGCGTTGGGCCGATTTCATCACCCCTTCCACCCTGCAGCTCGCGCCCCTGGTGGACCTGTTGCTGGAGCCGATTCGCTGCCCCGAGCTTCAGGTTCAGCTGCAGCTCGGGCTGCAGGAAGCTCTGGTGAATGCGGTGCGCCACGGCAATGGCTGCGATCCGAGCAAGTGTGTGCGGGTGCGCCGGATCCTCAGCCCCCGCTGGGCGGTGTGGCAGATCCAGGACGAAGGCCCCGGTGTGCCGCCGACGGCGCGCCGCTGCCGGCTCCCCGATGCCACCGATGCGATCAGCGGCAGAGGCCTGTTCCTGATCCATCAATGTTTTGACGATGTGCGCTGGAGCCACCGCGGCAACCGCCTGCAACTTGCAGCCCTGTGGCGCCCAGCGGCGCTCAGCGCCGATGCTGGGGACAACCTGGATCTCGCTGTGAACCCCTGAGCCAGGCCGCCGCGCTTTCAACAAGGGCAAGGCTCTGATCGCGGTCGCTGTCTGCCCCTTTGGCGGCCACATCGGTAGCCAGCAGCTGCACTAAGGCAGCGGCCAGCTGTTCGGCAGCGCGGCGGCGGGGTTGGCCCTTGAGGGCATGCCACTGGCGATCGTTGATGCTCAGCTGGCGTTGCAAGGCCTCGGCGGCGGCCCGGGCTCCCTCAGGCCAGCGGCGCTGGGCCGCAGCGGGATCGGCAGGGGTGGAAGGCTTCAGCACTGGACGCAGGAGGCGATCCGGATCATCCTGGCGCCATGGTTCGCCCCCTGCCGCGGCTGCGCCGCATTGCCCAGCCCCAGCGTCCGATTCGCTGGTTGCACCAGCTCTCCGATCTGCTCACCCAGGCGGCCCTGGCCCAGCGGCTTGAACGGGGCCAGGCCGAAGGGGGCGTGGCTCAGCGTCGCCTGCGTCAGAGGATCAGCACCGCCCAGCGGTTGCTTGACCCCCTGCCGCCTGCCCTGCGCAACCCGGCAGGCTCTGCCGATCGCTTCTGGCTGCTGCTGCGTTGGGGCGGACTGGGGATGGTGCTCGGCGCCTGGTTGCGCCCCTAGGGCGCAACCAGGGGTTGGGATCAATCAGGCGCTGGGCCGCCGCAGCACGAGGCGGTCGGCAGCCTGCATGGGCGTCTCGCCTGGCTCCAGGGCGCTGCGCAGGCAGTGACCATGCCCGCGGGCCTCCACTTGCACGTGACCGTCCATCAGAACGGTCTGAAAGCTCCAGCCGTCGATCCAGCGCAGTTGAAACGGATTGGCCATCACCAGGCTCCCGTGATGCAGGCCCAAACCATATGCACGCTGACCGTATCGGCAAGCCGCCGCTGCATGAGGCTTTTCTGAGTATCAACTTGGGATGGCGATTGCCAGCTTCCCTGCCTTGCCACAACTGACTTTTTGTTTGCCAGTGATTTAGAAGCGCGGTTTAAGAGCGCGGTTTACTGGCGCTCCAGATGCGCGACATGAAGTGGGAGCTGGCGCTGATGGCTTCAAAGCCCGCCGCCTGAAGCCGTGCGTTGATGTCGTCGGCGATGTAGTCGCGGTAGTAGGGCTCATGGAAGAGGCGGCGGAAATTTTCCATCGCTGCCATGAACTGGGGTGAATCGGCCATCTGCACCGAATCGGCCAGCACCAGTACGCCGCCCGGTTCGAGCACCCGCCAGCACTCCTCGAGAACCCTCTGGCGGGCCGTAGCAGGCAGTTCATGGAACAGGAACACGCAGGTCACCGCCTGCATGGAGCCATCGGCCAGGGGCATCGCTTCGGCGTTGGCCTGAACCAACTGGGGCAGTTCCTGGGGGCGCTGGCTCAGCCAGCGGTTGGCCTGGCGCAGGTAGGCGGATGAGAGATCGATGCCCACCAACTGGCTGTTGGGAAAGGCTCCCCTCAGCTGCAGCAGGGTTCGGCCGGTGCCGGTGGCCACATCCAGAATCCGCCACTGGCTGGCGGGGCGCTCCGCGAATGGCTGCAGCCCCTGCCGCAGCGGCTTCAGAATGCGGCGCCGCATCGGATCGGCAGTGCCATTGAAGAGGATCTCAACCTGCAGGTCGTAGAGCGAGGCAGAGAGGTCGCTCAGGTAGCCATCGGTTTGGTGGTGGAAGTTCTGCAGGTAGTAGTCGGGGTAGTCGGCCGGGTTGACCAAGGCGGGCAGGTCGCGAACGTTGCGGGCGCGACGGCGGTTCCAGATGGCCGGCATGTCGAGCCACACCAGCGGGTAGCGGCTGGCCCAGTCCAGCCAGGGGGCGTCGAACAACAGGCTGGTGGGGTAGATCCCCTCTTCGGCTTCGCGCCAGTCGAGCGCGATCAGCTCATCCATCGACCTCTTCAGGGCAGCCAGCATCTCCGGCGCAGCCGGCAGCGTGGGCGGCAGGCCATCGGGAGCCACCAGCTCCATCAGGCGGCTGCTCACCTCTTTGTGGGCCAGGCCCATCAGACTTTTGCCCTGTTGCAGGGTCTGGTAAGCCAGCTTGGTGAGCTGATCGGGCATGACGGCGGCTTTGGCGGTAGCGGTAGAGGTTGGCGGTTGGCGCTGGCGGTAGGGCTGGCGGCGGTTACGGCTGCAGGCTGACCGCATCGGGTCGCAGGAATCCATTTCAACGGATTGGCACCTGTGGCCGCGACTGGCGCGGCTCAGTAGCGATGGAGCGGCCATGAAGAGGCGTGAAGCTGGACGGGTTTTAGTAGCAATAGCTACAGAATAAATGAATTGAAGTTCGTTGAGGCCATGGCTGATTTCAGCAACGCTGCTGCGTGCACTCCGGCACTTAACGCGGCCCAAGGCCGTGATCCACAGGCGGCTGGTGGGGTTGGGCCTGCTGCGGTGGATCCGCAGTTCCTCAGCTGGGCCCGTGAGCACCAGCGCCAGAACCGGCGCCATGGCGCTGAACTGGCCCAGATCACCCGCCATCCCGATCCCGGCGAAGGGCGCAGCGCCCTGGCCCAGCAGACGGCCTGGGCCAGGCGCCAGAGCCATGAGCGCCATCTGCACGACAGCGCCATGGCCCAGCTGCGTCACCGCTGAACCGAACTTCAGGCGTCGTAGTACATGCTGAATTCGTGGGGGTGCGGCCGCTGGCGCAGCTGTTGCACCTCCTCGTATTTCATGCCGATCCAGTTGTTGATGAAGTCTTCGCTGAACACCCCGCCAGCCAGCAGGTAGTCCTTGTCGGCATCGAGGGCCTCTAGGGCACCGTTGAGGGAAGCCGGCACGGTGGAGATCCTTGCCAGTTCTTCAGGCGAGAGTTCAAATAAATCCAGATCGGTGCCATCGCCGGGATCGATCTGGTTGCGGATGCCATCGAGGCCCGCCATCAGCATCGCCGAGAAGGCGATGTAGGGGTTGGCCAGGGCATCGCCGGAGCGGAACTCAAGGCGCTTGGCCTTGGGGCTGGGTCCTGTGAGCGGGATGCGCACGGCGGCGGAGCGGTTGCCCTGGGAATACACCAGATTCACCGGCGCTTCGAAGCCCGGCACCAGACGCTTGTAGCTGTTGGTGGTGGGATTGGTGAAGGCCAGGAAGCTGGGGGCGTGCCTGAGCAGGCCACCGATGTACCAGCGGGCGGTCTGGGAGAGGTTGGCGTAGGTGCCTTCGCCGTAGAAGAGCGGCTGCCCCTCCTTCCAGAGACTCTGGTGCACATGCATGCCGCTGCCGTTGTCGGAGAAAACCGGCTTGGGCATGAAGGTGGCGCTGCGTCCATATTTGCGGGCGACGTTGCGCACAACGTATTTGTAGATCATCACGTTGTCGGCTGCATTGATCAGCTCGGCGAACTTGATGCCCAGCTCATGCTGGCCTGCGGCGGCCACCTCGTGGTGATGCTTCTCGATCGGCACACCGAGGGCCGCCATCGTGAGCAACATTTCGCTGCGGATATCCTGAAGAGTGTCGTTGGGGGCTACAGGGAAGTAGCCCTCCTTGAGATTGATCTTGTAGGCCAGGTTGCCGCCATCTTCGAGACGACCACTGTTCCAGGGTGCTTCGCTCGAATCAACGCTGTAGAAGCAACCCCCTTCACTGGAGTTGTAGCGCACGTCATCGAAAATGAAGAACTCGGGCTCCGGGCCAAAAAAGGCAGTGTCGGCAAGACCGGTGGACGTGAGGTAAGCGAGGGCCTTCTGGGCCAGGGAGCGGGGGCAGCGGCCGTAGGGCTGACCGCTGCGGGGTTCCTGGATCGAGCAGATCAGGCTGAGGGTTTTGTGGCTGTAAAAGGGATCGATCCAGGCGGTA
The DNA here is from genome assembly GCA_046484965.1 of Prochlorococcaceae cyanobacterium. Lineage (GTDB taxonomy): Bacteria > Cyanobacteriota > Cyanobacteriia > PCC-6307 > Cyanobiaceae > JAWOHV01. The sequence goes on along the minus strand of JAWOHV010000223.1, from coordinate 14,489 downwards.
TTGGCATCGGGCACCATTGCCATGTCCGATTCATTGATCGCCTTCCAGCCGCGGATCGAGGAGCCGTCGAAGGCCAGGCCGCTTTCAAAAGCCTCGGCGTCCACGAGGTCGGAGCTGACGGTGAGGTGTTGCCACTTGCCGTGCAGATCGGCGAACTTCAGATCAATCAGTTCGATGCCGTCGTCCTTGATCTGACGCAGAACTTCCTGAGCTGTTTTGGCCATGGTGGTCTCGAAGGTGGGGACCGCCGCAAACGGCCTTGGCGGGAACGTACGGAGCGCCCCGCCGAAGCTTTTGTAGCAATAGCTACCAAATGCTGGGCTAGTGGTGGCGACGGACACCGTTTGGCAGGCGCCGCCTGTTGAGTAACCGTTTCTGTCAGAATGACGAAATCCCTGTGCTCAGCGGCGATCTGGCGGATCGGCGGTGCTACCTTCCCCCTGGTTGCGCCCGCCCTGGACCCTGTCATGCGTGATGCCATCGCCGGCCTGATCGGTCGCTACGACCAGCTGGGCCGCTACTTCGACCGTGCGGCGATCGACCGCATCGGCACCTACTACGCCGAAGCCGGGGTGCGGCTGGCAGCGGTGGAGCTGATCAACCGGGAGGCGGCCGAAATTGTGCGTGAGGCCAGCCAGCGCCTCTGGCTTGAGAATCCAGAGTTGCTGCTTCCCGGTGGCAATGCCTACACCACCCGCCGCCTGGCCGCCTGCCTGCGCGACATGGATTATTTCCTGCGCTACGCCAGCTACGCCCTGATCGCCGACGACCCCACCATCCTCGATGAGCGGGTGCTCAACGGCCTCGACGACACATACAAGAGCCTCGGAGTGCCGACCGGACCCAGCGTTCGCGCCATTGCCCTGTTGGCCGAAGTTGTGTGTGACCTGCTCACAGAGGCCGGCATCGGCGACACCCGCGTCGCGCGGGCTCCCTTCGATCACCTCTGCCGCGGTCTGGCCGCCACAGATGTGCGCGCCCGCTGAGGCGTAGGCCCCCCTGGGTAGGCTGCTGCCCCATTTCCCACCGCCGTTTCCCAGGTTTTGGTCCCCTCTTCATCGCTGCCCGCCGGCCTGCCCCCCGTTTCCGACAGGCACCGTCTGCCGCTGGGGCCGATCGCCACCCCCGACCGCCTGTTGCTGGGGCCTGGACCCTCCAATGCCCACCCCACGGTGCTCAAGGCCCTGGCCCGCACCCCGATCGGTCACCTCGATCCCCTGTATGTGGAACTGATGGGGGAGGTGCAGGAGCTGCTCCGCTACACCTGGCAGACCGACAATCGCCTCACGATCCCGATGAGCGGCACCGGCAGTGCGGCCATGGAGGCCACCCTGGCGAACACCATCGAACCGGGCGACAAGGTGCTGGTGGCGGTGAAGGGTTACTTCGGACTGCGGCTGGCCGATATGGCTGGGCGCTATAGGGCCGAGGTTTTGACGATCGAGCGGCCCTGGGGTGAGGCCTTCAGCCTCGAGGAGCTGGAGCAGGCTCTAGTCAGCCATCGGCCGGCGATTCTGGCAATCGTGCATGCCGAAACATCAACCGGTGTCTGTCAGCCGATGGAGGGCATCGGCGAACTCTGCCGCCGCCATAACTGCCTGCTGCTGCTCGATACGGTCACATCCTTAGGCGCGGTGCCTCTCTACCTCGATGCCTGGGGTGTGGATCTGGCCTATAGCTGCAGCCAGAAGGGCCTGAGCTGTCCGCCTGGCCTGGGCCCTTTCTCGATGGGGCCTCGGGCCGAGGCCAAGATGGCCGCTCGCTCCGGCAAGGTGCCCAACTGGTATCTCGACGTGACGATGCTGAACAAGTACTGGGGCAGTGATCGCGTTTACCACCACACCGCCCCGGTGAACATGAATTTCGGCATGCGTGAGGCGCTGCGTTTGCTGGCCGAAGAAGGCCTGCAGAACGCCTGGATCCGCCACCGTGAGAATGCTGAGCGCCTCTGGGCCGGCCTTGAGCGCCTCGGCTTGCAGCTGCATGTCAAATCCCAGTTGCGACTGCCCACACTCACCACCGTCTGCATTCCTGAAGGGGTGGATGGCAGGGCTTTCTCGCTGCACCTGCTCAACAAGCACGGCATCGAGGTGGGCGGCGGCCTTGGCGCCCTGGCCGGCAAGGTGTGGCGCATCGGCTTGATGGGGTACAACAGCCGCACCGAAAACGTGGACCTGCTGCTCAACCTTCTGGAGAGCGAGCTGCCTGCCTTTCGGCAGGACGCTCCCGCTGCCGTTGGCGCCGCCGTCTGAACCAGCCCTGCAGCTGCGCCTCAGCTTCAGCTGCCAGCAGGCCTGACGCCACATCCATCCTGTGGTGGGCACTTGGGTGCTTGGCCAGGTTGATTGTGCCGCCGAGGCCGCCGCGTTTGGGATCGGCTGTGGCGTAGACAACCCGCCCCATGCGCGCCTGCACGAGGGCAGCGGCGCACATCGGGCATGGTTCCAGGGTCACCAGCAGCGTGCAGTCGTTGAAGCGCCAGTCGGTCCGCAGCTGCGCCGCCTGGCTGAGGGCCACCAGTTCGGCGTGGCCGAGGGGATCCTGGTGCCGCTGGCGCCGGTTGCTGCCCCAGCCAAGGCAGCGGCCAGCCCTATCGAGCACCACGGCAGCCACGGGGATCTCGCCAGCCAGGCCGGCCCGTTCGGCATGTCGCAGCAGCCGCTCCATCCAGAGGCGCTCGCGCGCTGCAGGCTCAGCGGCATGGGCAGGCAGGGCGGGTGGGGCAGGCAGGGCGGGGCTCTTAACAGCTGCAGTTTTAGCGCCACCGTCGGCTGGGAGAATGGAGCACAACTGCCTCCGCTCGTTGGCCCCAGCGCCCCCAGCTCCGCGGCCGCTCGAGCCCCTGCCCTTCGCCGATCCAAGCGAGCTCGATGTTGGACTACAGGCGATGCTCGAGCAGGCCAGCGGTCTGCTCTGCCGCTGGCTGGCCAGCGCTTCGGAGCGCTCCCCCCTGCCTGGGCTGAGCGTTTTGCCGCCGCTGGAGCCCCAGGTCCACGGGCTCGCCAGTGACCAGCTGCTGGCCGATCTGCATCTGGTGATGGAGGGTGCCTACAACCCCAACCATCCCGGCGCCCTGGCCCACCTCGATCCACCGCCCCTGAGCGCCTCGGTGGTGGGGGAGCTGATCTGCGCTGGTTTGAACAACAATCTGCTGGCCGAGGAGCTCTCCCCCAGCCTGAGTCGACTGGAGCATGGAATCTGCGGCTGGCTAGGCCGCAGCCTTGGCCTGGGCGAGCAGGCCGGCGGGGTGCTGGCCAGCGGCGGCAGCCTCAGCAACCTGATCGCTCTGGTCACCGCCCGCCGTAGCCGCTCTCTGGCCACCTGCGTCGACGCCGTGGTGCTGGCCAGCGGCGAGGCCCACGTGTCGATCGCCAAGGCGCTGGCGGTGATGGGCCTGCCGGCGGAGGCCCTGCTGTCCCTCCCCACCGACGCCGAGGGACGCCTGCTTGCCGATGCCCTCGAGGATGGCCTCGATGCCCTTGCTGCCGCTGGCCGGCCGGTGCTGGCGGTGGTGGCGACGGCCGGCACCACCGTGCGCGGCGCCGTTGATCCACTGGAGCTGCTCGGGCCCATCTGCCGCCGCCATGGTGTGTGGCTGCATGTGGATGGGGCGATCGGGGCGGTGTTTGGCCTCGCCGAAGCCCACAGCCGGCGGGTGGCGGGGCTCAGCTGGGCCGATTCGCTCACGGTGAACCCCCAGAAGGTTCTGGGCATCACCAAAACCTCTTCGCTGCTGCTGCTGCCCCGTCCAGGGGAGCTGGAGCAGGCATTCGGCACCGGTATGCCCTACATGGAGCCCAGTTGGGGCGGCGGCCATGGTGGCGAATGCGGCCTGCAGGGCAGCCGTTCCGCCGAGGTGCTCAAGCTCTGGCTCGGCTTGCGCCAGCTTGGCCTCGACGGCATCGCTGCCGTGCTCGATGGGGCGGTGGGCCGGCGGCGGCGGCTGCAGCAGCTACTCGCTGCCGAGGTGGGCCTGCAGCTGCATGGCGGCCCCCTTCATCTGCTCGCCTTTCGTCCTGCCGATGCTGATGCCGAGGCCTCTGAGCGCTGGAGCGCCAGCACTCGACAGGAGCTCCTGCAGCAGGGGCTGATGCTCTCGCGGCCCCTCTATCGCGGCCACCACCATCTCAAGGCGGTGCTGGGAAACCCCCACACAGAGGAGCGCCACCTGCGCCAGCTGGCCCAGGTGGTGGGTGCCTCGCTCGCCAGCGGAGCCAGATCATGAGCGCAACACCGCCTCGCCGCGGCCGCTGGCTGGCGATCCTCACCGGCGCCCTTTCGATCCTGATCGGGGTGGCTTACCTGGTGTTGGTCACGGTGTTGGATCGCTCCGGTCCGCTCCAGCCGCCCCCCCCCGAGGCCCTGGGCGCGGCGGCAGTTGCCGCTCCGGGCGCCGCTGCAACGGCTCCACCACCCGGCTGAAGGCGGCTGCCAGGAACCGCTGCAGCACGGCATCGCGACGGTTGAGGTCGTACTGCTGGCGCACCACCTCCTGCACACCCCCATCTCCCCAGGATTGGTCGCGCTCGAAGTAGGTGATGAAGCTCAGGCCGGCGATGCGCGTCAGCCAGGCCCCCACCACCGCCTGCAGGGCACGGCCCAGCAGCAGCGTGGGCAGCTGCAGGCTGAGGGCGGAACTCAGCAGTGCGATGCCTCCCTTCACAATTCCCAGGCCGGCGAGGGTGCGCCCAACCGAAACGGCCAGATCCTGGGCGCTGGCGCGGCTGAGGCTGACGCCGTGGATGCGGCCGAGCTCCACCACCATCTGGGCGTTCACGGCTGCAGTGCCGAGCAGGTCGACCACCGGCAGGGGCGTGACGGCCAGCACGCCGGCACCGATCCACATGTAGCGCTCCACCACCGCCTCGGCGTCGCGCCGCCGTTGCTCGGCCAGCACCCGCCGGCTCTCCTCCCCCAGCCGGCGGCTCTGGAGCAGGATGTTGTCGGCGATCAGGTCATCGCCGTCCTGGTGCAGCACGCTGGCGATGCGGCGCAGCAGCGGCTCCACCTCGGCTTCGGGCTGCAATGGCCGGCCTCCGGGCATCGGCACGCTCTGGGGGGCGGCGCTGGCGGCGATCACGTCTGCGGCAGCGATGCGGCTGCCGCAGCGGCTGCGGATCATCTGCAACAGGCGCCGAACCTCCTCATCGCCACGCAGGTCGCATTTGTTGAGCACCACCATCAGCCGCTTGCCCAGGCCCGCCAGGGCTTCAAACACCTCCATCTCGGCGGCGCGCAGGTCGCCGTCCACCACCAGCAGCAGCAGGTCGGCGCGGGCGGCCTGCTGGCGGGCCAGGCTTTCACTGCTGCGGCCATCGCTGCCAGCCTCAAGGATGCCGGGCGTATCCACCAGCTGCACGCCCCGCTCCAGCCCACGCAGCCGCAGCCGGTAGGAGCGGCTGTCCCGGGTCGAACCCATCGCCGCCCCCACCTCCCCCACCAGCTCCCGCAACAGGGCACGGATCAGGGAGGTTTTGCCGGTGGAGCCGCTGCCGAACAGCACGATCACCAGGTCGCCCCGCTCCAGTTCGGCCAGCACGCGGCCGTGTTCCTGGCGCAGAGCTTCCCTTTCCACCGCATCGCGCACCGATTCGAGGGTTTTCTCGATCGCCGCCAACTGCTGCTCAGCTGCCTCCTGCCGGTTGCCCGGTGCTGGCAGCGCAGGTGTGCCACGGCCGCCGGCGCCGCGCGTCGGCTGGCGAAGGGCCAGGAGCCAGGGCCAGGCCAGCTGCAGCAGCAGGCCGCCGCCGCCCACAAACAGCAGCAGCAGCAGCGGCCCAACCAGCCAGGCGGGCAACCAGTAGCTGAGCTGCCAGATCAGGCTGTTGATGCTCTGCAGCAGCATGCCCAGCACCAGCAGGGCCAGCAGCAGGCCCCCGGCCAGCAACCACAGCCTTGTGCGCGGCCTCATCGCTGGCCTGCCAGGGGCAGGGCTGCGGCGGCGCGCATGATGTCGGCCCAGAGGCTGGCGGCCAGGCTGCTGCTGCCGCGGCTGGGGCTGTTGTCGTCGTTGCCCAGCCAGACCCCCATCACCCAGTGGCGTTGGGGCTCGAAACCGATGTACAGCAGGTCGCGGTTGCCGTTGGTGGTGCCGGTCTTGCCCCACTCCCCACCACCCAGGTAGGCAGCGCGGCCGGTGCCGCCGCGCACCACCAGCTGGAGCATCTGCTGCAGCTGACGGGCCGTGGCCTCAGCCATCACCCGCCGGCCGGGGGCCAGGCTGGCTGCCCGTTGTCCGCCCGCCTGCTCGCGGCAGCGCTGGACCTCGAGCCCCTGGCAGGCTTCGCTGTCGCTGAGGCGGCGGATCGTGGTGGGTTGGTGCCACACACCGCCATTCGCCACGGCGCCGTAGGCGGCGGTGAGTTCCAGCAGCAGCACCTCGCTCTGGCCTAGGGCCAGGCCCGGCACCGGCTGGAGCGACGTGGTGATCCCCAGGTCCCTGGCGCGGCTTTGGAGGGTGTCGAGGCCTGCCTGCTTGGCCAGGCGCAGGGCAGCGCTGTTGCTGCTGCGAGCCAGGGCCTGGCTGAGGCTGAGACTGCCACCACAGTCGCTGGCGAAGTTCTGGCCGCCCCAGCTGAGCGGCGCGCAGCTCACCAGATCGGCGGGCCGACGGCCGCGCTCGAGGGCGATCAGGTAGGGGAAGAGCTTGAAGGTGCTGCCCGGCTGCCTCAGGGCCATCGTGGCCCGGTTGTATTGGCTGCTGCCGTAGTCGCGGCCGCCTGCCACCGCCAGCACGCCACCGTTGCGGCTGTCGAGCACCACCACGGCGCCCTCCTTCACCCCCAGGGATCGCCAGCGATCGAGGTGCTGGCGCAGTTCGGCTTCCAGCAGCTGCTGCAGGGCAGGTTCGTGGTGGGTGTCAACCAGGAAATTGCCTTCGCTGGCCACGCTGCTGCCCAGCAGCTGCTCCAGATCGCGGCGCACCTGGTCGCTGTAGAAGGGGGCCGCCCGGCGACTGCTGCCGGCGCGGCAGGCACTTGGGGCGAGCTGGATCGGCCGGCGGCGGGCCTGGCGGGCACGGTCGGCGCTGATGCGACCGCTGGCGGCCATCTTGCTGAGCACGCCGTTGCGCGCCTCTAAAGCAGCACTGGCGGCGATGCAGGGGTCATGGCCGTTGGGGGAGGGCAACAGGCCGACCAGCAGGGCGGCCTCCTCGAGGTTCAATTGGCTGGCTGGCTTGGCGAAGTAATGCCGGGCCGCATCCTCGAAGCCCCAGCCCACCCCCAGGTACACCCGGTTCAGGTAACTGAGCAGCAGGTCGCGCTTGCTGAAGCGTGCCTCCAGCTGGAGCGCCACCAGCAACTCCCGCCACTTGCGCAGCAGTGTTTCCCCCTGGCCCACCTGGTCGGGATAGAGGCTGCGGGCCAGCTGCTGGGTGATGGTGCTGCCCCCCTGCAGCACCCGGCCGCCGAGCAGGTTGGTGATCAGGGCGCGGGCGGTGCCCACCGGATCCACGCCGGGATGCCACCAGAAGCGGCTGTCCTCACTGGCCAGCAGCGCCTCGATCAGCAGCTTCGGGAACTGGCGCAGGCCGTCCAGCTCGCGGTGCTCAAGTGATTCGGCGGCGGCCAGGGGCTTGTTGGCCCGGTCGTAGAGCGCCAGCGGGCCGCGCACGCTGGCCAGGCTGCCGCGCAGGGGCATCTGCAGCAGCGAAAGCCCCAGCAGCAGCAGGCCCAGCCCGGCGGCGGACGCCAGGGCGAGGCTGCCGCCGCGGCGCAGGCCCTGCAGCGGCTCCGGCGGCCGCATCAGGAACTGCAGCTCTGGCAGGCCGGCCTGCTCGCCTGGGCCCAGGCGCACGGCATCGCCGTCGCGCAGCAGCAGCTCCTGCAGCCGCCTTCCCTGCCACCAGAGGCCATTGGTGGAGCCGCTGTCGCGCAGCAGCCAGGCTCCACCGCGTTGCTCGAGCAGGGCGTGCTGGCGGCTCACGGCAGCGTGCTCGATCGGCACCTCCAGGGCGGGATCGCGGCCGATGCGGTAGGCCTGGCCATGCAGGGGCACGCTGCGGCGGGGCAGGCCGCTCTGGTGCACCAACAGCAACGCCTGCCTTGGCTCCTGCCAGCGTTGCAGTTGCCGCCTCAGCCGCTCAGGGGTGGCGAGGGCCATGGCCGAGCAGGTCGAGGGCGAAACAGAGCACTGCAGCATTGATGGCCACATCGGCCAGATTGAACACTGGAAAACTCACCGGCACCAGCTCCAGCCAATCGATCACGGCCCCAAGGCGCCAGCGGTCTAGGCCGTTGCCCACGGCACCACCAAGCACCAGACCCATGCCCAGCCATTGCCAGAGGCCGGCCCGCGGACTGCGCTGGATCCACACCAGCAGCGCCGCTGACACCACCAGGCTCACCAGGCCGAGCACGGCGCTGGAGCCGCTGAACAGGCTGAAGGCGGCGCCGGTGTTGAACACCAGCTCCCGCCGCAGCAGCCCAGGCAGCAGCGGCCCGCCAGCTGCCTCAGGCCCGGCGGCCAGCACCCAGGCCTTGCTCAGCTGGTCGAGCAGCAGCACCGCTGCGGCCAGGGCCAAGGCGCGTTGCCTGGGGCCAGCCAGGGAGAGCCTCATTCGTCCTCCAACAACAGCAGCCGCCGCAGCGGCCAGGCCAGCAGGCCCACGGCACAGCAGAGCAGCAGCTGGCTCAGCAGCGGCACCAGCGAGTAACTCATCACCAGCACCCCCAGGCTGCGTTCCCAGCGGCCGGCCAGGGCGCCGAGCAGAAGGTTGAGCACGCCACACACCTGCAACACCAGCAGCCCCACGATGGCGGCGGCGGTGAGGTTGAGGGGATTGTTCATGCCTCTCTGGCGGCCTAGTCGGCCGGTGAGCCAGGCGGCTGGCACAAAGCCGGCCAGGTAGCCGAAGGCCGGATCGAGCAGGTAGGAGGCGCCGCCACCGGTATGGAACACCGGCAGCTGCAGAATCCCAAGGCTGAGGTAGGCCACGGCCGCAAGCATGGCGGCGCGGTGGCCGCACACCAAGGCGGTGAGCAGCAGCGCCGGAACCTGCAGGGTGGCCGGCAGGGGCTGGATCGCCACACTGCCGGCGCTGGGCAGCGGCACGGCCGCCTGGATCAGGCTGCCCACCAGGATCAGCAGGAGCCCGGTGATTGCACCGCTCCAAGTGGCAAGGGCCCGCAAAGCAGTTTGAACTTGGCTGCCCCATCCTGCAGTAGAGACCCTTATCAGAGTTGATCGCCGCGGTCGTGGAAGCCTCCCCCCAGCCCCCTGCCCCAGATCCGAAACCAGATCCCACCGCGGAGCCTGGGGCCGAAGCAGCCGCTCCTCCTCTGGGAAGGGGGGCATTGGTGCGTCTCAATCGCACGCTTACCTACCTTAAAAGTGCCGATCCAAGGCCGATGCTGCGTCCCCCCGACCTGGTGGATCCCGGTGAAGTGGGTCAGGTGCTGTCGATCCGCTCGGGTCAGCAGCTGGCGGTGCGTTTCCGCCGGGGCAGCTTCTTGCTGGAAGCCGCCGATCTGGTGCGGGTCAGCGCCCCAGACGTCAGCGACCCTGGCTGAGGGGATGGCGGCGCCAGATGCGCTCGGCGCTGCGCAGCGCCTCGGGGGGGCCGCAGACGCAGAGGCAGGGGGCGGCCAGCTTGCGGCGGGCGGCGAGCTGCAGGTCGGTGGGGCTGAGCTGGAAGGCGGCGGCTAGGGAGTCGTCGACGAAATCGGGCGAGAGGCCGTGACCGAGAACGAGGGCCAGGCGGTCGGCGATCTGGCCGCAGGTCTGGCGGCCCATCGCCTCCTGGCCGCGGAACTTGGCCTGGGCCAGGCCCAGCTCATCAGGGCTGAGGGGCTGCTCGAGCAGCCGCAGCCATTCATCCAGCAGCTCGCCGGTGGCCTCGCCAGAGCGCTCAGCGGAGCTGGACATGTGGAACACGAACGGTGCCGCACCCAGGCGGGCGGGGTAGTGCACGCCCACGTCGTAGGCCAGGCCCTGCTCCTCCCGCAGGGCCACAAACAGCCGGCTGGACATGCCGATACCCAGGTGGCTGCTGAGCAGCCGCAGGGCCAGGCCATCGGCTTCGCCGAGGGCGGCGCTGGGGCATCCCAGCAGCAACACCATTTGCTCGGTGTCCTGCTCAATCGCCTGGAAGCAGTCGCCGCTCTGGCTGCCTGGACCAGGTTTCGCCTCGGGCGCTCGGCAGCTCCAATGGTGCTGGCTGATGGTTTCAGCCAGCAGGGCCTCGAATTGCTCGGGGGGCTGGCCTGCCACCACCAGCACGGCACCGGCACTTCCCTGCTGCTTCGCTCGGGGCCGTAGCTGCTCCGGTCCCAGGGCGGCCAACTCGGGCTCAAGGCCGAGTGGATCGTGGCCGTAGGGACCATCGCCATAGAGCTGGCGACGCAGGCCATCGTGGGCCAATTGAAAGGGGTCCTCCCGCTGGCGCTGCAGGGTCTGAAGGTTGAGCTGGCGCTCCAGGGCCACCTGGTCGGGGGCCAGCCAGGGGTCGGCCACCATCGTGATCAACAGCGGCAGCAGCGCTGCCGCATCCTCAGAGGCGCATTTGAGGCTGAGCAGCAGGTTGTCCTCGCTGGCCTCACAGCGCAGACCGGCGCCGCAGCCCTCCACCCGGTCGGCCAGGTCATCACCACTGAAGCTGCCGCAGCCGCGGCTGAGCAGGCCCGCCAGGAGCTGGGCGGCGCCGCGCTCACCGCGGGCATCTTCACTGCTGCCGCCGCGGATCCAGAGGCGCGCTGAAACAATCGCCGGGCCCTGGCGCGGAATCGTCCAGATCGGGAGCCCTCCCAGCTGATTGAGGCAGGCAGAGATCGCGCCGCTCATGCGGGCACCACCTCAAGCAGAAATGCCTGGGCAGGATCGAGCCGGGGCAGCATCTCTTCGGCCATGCGGGTGGGTGTCCAGCTGGCGATCGTCTGCAGCGGTGCCGCCAGGCTGCGGGGACGGTTCCAGAGGGCATTGGAGCCGATCAGGCCGGCCAGGGAGGCGGCGGCCTCCAGGCCAAAGCGGTAGCCATTGCTCACCAACCGCTCGGCCCGGTGCCATTCCGCCTCGCCAAGGGGGTGTTCGCCCAGCTCCTGCCACACCTGGTTGATCGCTGACCGTACGGCCGGCAGCTTTTCTGTGGCGCAGACAGCCTCAAGCAGCGCCAGGCTGCCGGATTCGAGCACATGCAGGTCGAGGTCGATGCTCTCCACCAGTTGCAGCTCCTCGCGCAGCCGTTGCACCAGGCGGCTACGGCGTCCTTCAGCCAGCACGGTGGTGGCCAGATCGGCGCCGGCCACCGCCTCAAGGGCCGTGGCCGGCGGCATCGCCCAGGCCATCAGCAGCCGAGCCGATTCAAGCCGGGGCAAGCTCAGCCGCTCCTCGCCCCGATGCAGTTGCAGCGCGGCCGCCGCTGAATCAACGCCCAGCTCCGGCAGCTTCGCCAGGCTGCTTTGGCTGGCCCGTGCCAGCAGCTCGAGGCCCTGCAGCGGTCCAGTGATCGCCAGCACACAGCCACCACCGCCGTAGCGGCGGCGGTGGAAAGCCGCCATCGCCTCCGGGTCTTGAGCGAGCAGGGAAGCGCGGCTGCCGAGGATCGGCAGGCCATAGGGATGGTTGCCGCAGGCGCTGGCCAGCAGCCGCTGGATCGCCTGCTCCTCGGGCTGGTCTTCGCTCTGGGCCAACTCCTCGAGCACCACCTGGCGCTCCATCTGAAAGTCGTCGGCGTCGAGCCGCGGAGCCAGCACCAGCTCCAGCAGCAACTCGAGGGCTTCGGCGGCGGCCTCAGGCGGCATCAGCACGTGGTAGTGCACATCATCGAAGCCAGTGGCGGGATTGCTGGTGCCGCCAATGGCCTCAATGCGGCGATCGAATTCGCCAGCGCCAAGCCCCCTGCTGCCCTTGAACACCATGTGCTCAAGGAAATGGGCCATGCCGTGTTCGCTGCCGCTCTCACTGGAGCTGCCGGCGCGGCACCAAAGATCGAGACATACCAGCGGCGCCTGGGGCAGATCCAGGCTCACCACCAGGGCACCGTTCTGCAGGCGCGTGATCTCAGGATCCGGCAGGCCAGCGGCGGTGGCCGAAGCAGCAGATGGGGGCTGGACGGCGGCGCGATGAACCCCCAACGCTGGCTCCGTGGAACATGGGAAGATCAGCATTCTGCTGGGCCCAGGCCGATCCGGTGACTTCTGCGCCAGCCCCCCAGGCCGGAGGGATCCATCCCCTCGTTGATGCCCTGGCCGAGAGCATCCGCCGCAGCTGGGAGCAGCTGCCGGAACTCGAACCGCTAGAGGCCGATCCCGAGCTGGAGGCGATCAGCGGCCAGCTCGATGGCGACGATCTGTTCATCCGCAACGAGCTGCGCCGCTGCCGGGGCCTGCGCAAGCTGCACCTGGAAACGGCCCGTCTTGGCGCCGGCCTGCAGATCCTGCACTGCGTGTTCTTCCCCGACCCCCGTTACGACCTGCCGGTGTTCGGGGCCGACATCGTAGCCGGGCGGGGAGGGGTTTCGGCCGCGATCGTGGACCTCTCCCCGGTGGCTGGGGAGCTGCCGGCGGCAATTGCGGCCGCCCTGGCGGCCCTGCCGCCGCGCAGCTTTCGGGAGCGTCGAGAGCTGCCGGGCTGGGGCACGATCTTCTCGCCCCATGTGTGCTTCGTGCGGCCGGCGGATGCAGCAGAAGAGCGGAGCTTCATTGCCGTGGTGGAGGATGTGCTCGCGGTGCTGGCCGATGGGGTGCGCCAGCTGAGCGCCCAGGCCAGCGATGATCCAGCTACTGTGCGGCGTTGGGAAGGTCAGCTCAGCTATTGCCAGCAACAGAAACAAAACGACAAGACCCGGCGGGTGCTGGAGAAGGCTTTCAATCCCCTGTGGGCCGACCGCTACATCGAGACGATGCTGTTCGACGACCCGCCCCGGCCTTGATCCAGGCTTGCTTCCGGCCGGGCCGCCGCCGCTGGTGGCTGGTTGGTGCCGGCCTGCTGCTGGCGGTCCTCGCTGCGAGCCGCTGGCTGCCAAGCCGTGCGCCCCAGGCGGCGCGGCCGGCGGCGGAGTCGAAGCGAACCGCCGAGCCCGCACGGATTGAGGCTGTTTCTGCCCTCGGCCGCCTTGAGCCCGAGGGAGATATTCGCCTGCTGGCGGCACCGATCACCGGCATCGGCGGCAGTCCCCGGATCACCGAGTTGCTGGTGGAGGAAGGCGAGCGGGTGCGCCAGGGGCAGCTGCTGGCCCGTTTTGACAACGGCCCCAACCAGCGCGCCCAGCGCCAGCTGCTCGTGAGCCGCATCGCCAACCTGGAACAGCGCCTGACGCTGCAGCGCCGCGACCTGGCCCGCTACCGACAACTCAGCCGCGCCGGGGCGATTTCCAGCACCGACCTCGATAGCCGCGAGCAGCAGGCCCTGGCCCTCGAGGGCGAGCTGATCGAGGCCCGCGCCGAGCTGGCCAAGGTTGAAACCGACCTGGTGAACACCGAACTGCGCGCCCCGATCGACGGCACCGTGCTGCGTCTGCTGGTGCGCAGTGGCGAACGCCCCGGTGACAGCGGCATCCTCGAGCTCGGTGCCAGCGACCGCATGGAGGCGGTTGTAGAGGTTTACGAAAGCGACATCGGGCGGGTACGTGCTGGCCAGCCCGTCTCCCTGATCAGCGAAAACGGCGGCTTCCAGGGTGAGCTCCAGGGTCGGGTGATTCGGATCAGCCCCCAGGTGAGGCAACGCAGCGTGCTCTCCACCGACCCCACCGGCGACGCTGACGCCCGCATCGTCGAGGTGCGGGTGGCCCTTGACCCAGCTGATGGCCGTCGGGTGCGTGCCCTGACGGGCTTAAAGGTCATTGCCCGCCTCAGGGCCGACAGCTTCCGGCCCAACCTCTGATGTTGGGCCGTCTGTGGCAGGGCCGGCGCATTCCCCTGGCCTGGTTGTTGCTGACGCGGCAGCCGATGCGTCTGCTGGTGGCCCTGGCCGGCATCGCCTTTGCCGGCATTTTGATGTTCATGCAGCTGGGCTTCCGCGATGGGCTGTTCGACGCCAGCGTCACGATCCATCGCCTGTTCGATGCCGACCTGGTGCTGATCAGTCCCCGCTCCAGCAGCTCGGTGAGCATGGCCGGATTCCCCCGGCGCCGGCTGGTGCAGGCGATGGCCGATCCCGCCGTCGTGGGGATCACGCCGGTGCATTGGAATCTGCTGCTCTGGCGCAACCCTGAGAACCGATCCACCCGCTCGCTTCTGGCCCTGGGGTTTGAGCCGGCCGACCCCCTGTTCACCGCCTGCGCCTGTGTCCAGGGCGACGGCGCCGAAGAACAGCCGCTGGCGGATGTGCGGGGCGCTGACGCTCGCAGCCGGCAGATCGGCCGCCGCGACGGCGTAAGATGCCGCTTCCAGCGCATCCGCCAGAGCGTCGAGCCACGCCCAGCCAGCCGGACCCGCAGCCGCTGTTCGAGCCGCGCCGCCAACCGGTCCGAGTACGGCCGCGCTGGCGACCTGCTCGCCGAAGACGAGCCCGGGTCGACAGGCTGCGACGAGCCGCAGGAAAGCGGGCGCGAG
>JAWOHV010000157.1:0-10555 GCA_046484965.1 Prochlorococcaceae cyanobacterium | reverse complement strand
CCAGCCAGCCCCATCGCCATCTGCAGTTGCTGCCGCGCCACCGCGGCGAACCCCGCTGTCCGCTCGAAGCAAGCCTGCAGTGGCAGCTGCAGCAGCCCGCTGCCCGCTGGCCCTGGGCCTATGCCCTCAGCCGCCGCAGTGCCTTTGGTGGCGCGGAAGAGCTCAACACCCTCTACAAGAGCCATGCCGATGCCCTCGGCCTGGGCTGCCAGCATCACGATCCCCAGCCCCTGCATCCCTACAACCTTCTGTTCAGCGACGACTGGTTCATGACCGTGCGCCGCCGCAAGGAACATCAGGCCGGCTTCAGCATCAACGCCCTCGCTTTCGCCGGCTACCTGCTGGCCACGGAGAGCTCACAGCTCGATTGGCTCAGCCGCCAGGGTCCATGGCAGCTGCTGGAGGAGGTGGCCGAGCCGGCGGGCTGAAGCCAGCTGCGGGCTGAAGCGAAGGTTCCGTGTTTTCACGGTTGGCAAGGACGGCGATATCCCCTTTGGCTGAAAAGAGCACGACGGCAGCTACCCCACTTCGGGGACTGGCTTGCCGACCGTGCCCCTTTTCTCTATCGCAATGTCTATGTCTCCTCTCCGTGCCGGCAAACCCCGCTCCCTGGCCCACCGCAATGCCCGGGTGAGCAGTTACCGCGATCTGGTGAAGCCGATCGCCTGCCACTACCAGAGCCGCTGCCCCGAGCCCCTCGAGGATCTGGTGCAGGTTGGCTTGATGGGCCTGCTGCGCGCTGCGGAGCTCTACCAGGATGAGCGCCAGACGCCGTTTGCGGCCTTCGCAAGGCCCCACATCAGGGGTGCGATCCTGCACTACCTCCGTGATCAGGCCAGGCCCGTGCGTCTGTCCAGAAGCCAGATGGAGCTGGAGGATCGGGTGCGAAAACTGAAGCGGGAACACCTGCAGGCACTGCCGGGGGAGAGCGAAGCTGAGTGCTGGCGCCAGAAGCTGGGTCTGAGCACCAGTCAATGGCAACGGTTCCTGCTGGGCCAGCAACTGGCGCGCCCCGTTTCCCTCGAGGGGATCGGCGTGGATGTTCCTGACCAGGAACCGGAACAACCCGGCAACACCCCTGATCAGGATCCCCTGGCTTTGCTGGGCGCCCTGGAACCGCGTACCCGCCAAGCCGTGCAGCTGGTGGTGTTGGCAGGCCTCAGCCTGCGACGGGCCGCGGAGGCGATGCACACCAGTCCCTCAACGGTCCAGCGGGATCTACGCAAAGGACTGGCCGACCTCAGACAACGGCTGGAGCAGATCAGTCCGCCGTGCTGTCCCGCTGCATCTGCCGCTCCAGGGTGCTGATCGCAGCATCGAGGGCAGCCAGCTGACGCTCGGCGCCGTCGCGCCAGAAGCGCAGCATGCGCAGCTTGTGCGCCTGGTGGTGGCGCCAGGGGCTGGCATCAGCGCCATCCCCACAGCCTGTTGCGCATGGTCCAAAGGGGAAGAGCATGGAAGAATGATCCATCGGTAGGACGTTTCTAACGCCCGTCACCGACCTACGGCGCCCCTTGCTCCCGTCCTCTTGCTCCCACCCCTACGTGAGCCTGATGGAACGCCGCTGGTCATTCTTCTGTGCGTGGGTACCAGGTTTGGGTAGGGGTCAACGTCGATCAGCGCTGCCCCTTCCGGGCCTGAAGGGCAGCGCTCTTCTGATGCTCGCCAGCGGCTGCCTGCTAACGGCTCAGGCTCCGGCGCTGGCCTATGTCGCCCTGATGGCAGGCCAGGTGGCCCGGCCCTTGCAGGGGCAATTCAACAGCGTGCCCGTTCTCCACTCCAACCAGCCAGAGGAGGTGCACGGCCCGGGAATTCTGATCACCACCACGCCGGGATATTCCTACGCCAGCGAAACGGGCCAGGCACTGGCCAATCCCACCTACACCTTCCAGGGGGAGTTTGCTGCCCATATCCACCACAAGTACTACCCCACTGATCGGGCCCGGCTCGGCAACCACCGCGATCGTGGCCTGCTGACGCTGGGCACAATCCTGATCAACCCATCGAACCAGCCTGTTCGCATCCGCTTCCAGCAGGGGGCAGTGCGCAACAGCTTCGAGGCTCCCTATCTGCCCAATTACCTGCTGGGCGTCAAACCGCTGGGCCCACGGCCCTGGAACACCGGTCCTGGCGATGCCACCTCCGTGCAGATGTTGCGCGGAAAGCTGGATGCCAAGATCCCGGAGGAGTTGGTACTCCCACCCCGCAGCCGCAGCGTCATCTTCCGCACCGACCTGCCGGCCCGGGGGATTGCCAACGGCCTCTTGAAGGGTCGCAGCGATGGTCCATTCCAGATGGCCGTTGTGGCAGCCGAGGATCCCCAGTCGGATCAGGATCTGATCGCGGTGCTCGACCGCAGGCAGCTGGCCCCGGGCCGCATCTACCTCAAACGAATCGCCGAAATTCAAAACCGCAGCGTGTTCTCCAGGGTCGGCGGCGTGGCGATCGGCGATACCTACACAGCCCGGCTCAGCCATGATCTGGCCCGTGGGCCACTGCATGTGCCCCTCACCAGCACCAACCGCCACCATTTCGGCACTCGCGAGGTGCAGGTGAATCCCCTGGCCAGCCGCATGGTCGATTCATCCCTCGACAATGTGGGGACCTACGGCGTCCGTTTCGATGTGGAGCTGAACGTGAATGGCTCCGGGCCCCACGAGCTGGTGCTCAGCCATCCCACCGCCAACGGCAGGGCCTTCACCGCCTTTCGGGGCTCGATCGGGATTGGCACCCGTGAGGGCTACCGCGAGGTGCACGTGGGCATGCGCTCCGGCGAAAGCCTGTCGCTGGCCTCCCTCGAACTGCTGAGCGGTGGGCCCAATCAGGTGAAGGTGAGCCTGGTCTATCCAGCTGATGCCACTCCGGGCCATCTGCTGAGCATCGTGCCCAGCAGCCAGCTGGCCCTGCTGCAGGAACGGGAACGGCTGCTCCAACTGGCCCGCGCCGAGGCCGAAGCCCGTGCCGTTGCCGCCAGCACCCCCCCGCCCACACTCGTGGATCCCGAGGCCAATCCCCCACCGGCTACTCCAGCCGCTGCACCGCCAGCACCGGCAGCCACCAGCAAGCCCCAATCCCAGGGAGCCAAGAATCCAGCCAGGCTGCCAGCAGCGCCGCTGCCGCTGCCGCCGATGTCGCCGCTGCTGCCACCGCCGATCCTGGCTCCACCCAGCATGATTGCCCCACCACGGATGAACCAGACCCTGATCGAGCGCTACCGCGAGGCGGTGGATGCGCAGCAGCAGCTGATGAACAGGCTGATGGGCCGCTGAGCAAGCAGGGATCGGAGGCAACCCCCGTGGAGGAGAGTTCAGCTACGGATCGGCCGAGCCCTGCCCGCCGCAAGCGGATCAGCCTCGAATTGCCTCACAATTTGCTGGAGAAAATCGACACGCTCAAGTCGGAATGGGGGGTGCGCAGCAGGGGGGATGCGCTGCAACGGTTATTGCAGCAGCTTTTTGATGACAATCAGGATTCGGGCGAGCAAGAGATCGGCGCCGAAGACACTGAGCGCACTGGCAGCAGCAGTGCCGAGACCCCATTTGATGAAACCAGCGCCTTGGTTTTACTGGGCCGGCAGGAATCAGAGGAGCTCGATTTCACCCTCGATTGTTCAGCTACGGCCAGCAGGTTTCCTGAACGCAGCAGACGCGCAACTGGCCCGGCCATCGATCTGCCAGGATTCGTGCGCAAGAATACCGACCGTCTGCGCAGCAGCCTCCATCCCGAGCGGCAGCAAGCCAGCGGGCCAAGCGCAAACCTGGCTTTGTTCAGCCACGACCAGCTGGAGGAGGCTCTGCAGGCCAGCCGTCAACATTGGCTTGATCTCTATGGCAAGGACGCCAACGATGCGGTGCTGGAAGCAAGCATGGTTTGGCTGGCCAGGGATGTGTGGCCGGAATCCGATAGCAGCGACGGGCGCCCGTTCACCTGGAGCCTCGCCCAGCAAGTGGTTGCGGAGATGGCCCCGAGTTGGCAGACCGCCGGCCCAAGTTTTGAGCAGGTGATGGTTGTTGCCGGAATTCTGGAGGATCCCTTCAGCGGCAGCACCCTAGCCCTGCGAATTCCAACCCTGATCCGCCGGTTCGTGCAGCGCTCTCGGCAACGGCGCAGCAGCACATCATTCAGCACGCTTCAGAACACGATGACGCTCCATGGCGCCCTGAAGCTGCTGCAACTACCCACCACCGCCGGCCAAAGGCTCACCCTGCCCCAGATTCGCGATGCCTACCGCCAGCAGGCCCTCGATCATCATCCCGATTCAGGTGGCTCCGCCGACATGATGCGGCGGCTCAATGAGGCGTATCAGTTCCTGAAGGAACATTTCCGCGGCAGGAGCTGAACGCGAATTGCCTCCCGGCTGGCTCAGCTGGGTCTTGCGCCCAGACCTTTTAAAAGACCCATGTGAGACGCTTGAATGACTCGCAAGTCTCCACGCAACCCTCCTCCAGGAGGGTTGGGCGCGTTCGCTGCGCCCGCCCCCCGCAGCTGGCGCTCGCCAAGCGCAGCTAGGACCATTCGCAAGACTGAAGGCGAGTCTCATTTGGGGCATGCGGGCGGCTGATTCGTGCCTGCCTTTGAGGGCAAAGCCAAGCGCCAATTTTTTGCTGATTTCAGATGCATGCCGCTAGCTATTCACGAGCACCACAGGCTGATCGCATCAAGGCGGGCCTGTCCAAGGGCAGCAAGCTGCGCAACTGGACAGCCGAAAATCACTGCAACAAAAGCTTTTGTAAGTTTGAGTATCTGTGTCAAACACAGATACTCAAGTTCCGTGCCCTGCCCAGCGCTCAGGCCAGCCACTGGTCCCCCCGCAGACGCGTCAGCCCCTGTGCATACCGCTGCGCTTTTCCAGGCCAAGACTCAGTATGCGTCTTGAATCCGGTCGCATCCTGGACAAGCGTTCAAGGGAGATTGCCTTTCCCTGGGGCTCCGAGTCGGCGGCTGCCAGCCAGGGGCGCCACCACCGCCAGCCCCTCTGACCATGCATCTCAGCCGAGACCCAGGAATGGTCTTTTAGTGTGTTTCAGATGAGACCAACGCAGCGACCATGACGGCCCCTGCGGGCCGGGCACAAAAAAGCCCCGACCGGAATCGGGCGGGGCTTTGGGGGGATCCGATTGGCTGGGGGTTCAGCAGGGGGTTTGCATGCCCTGGATCAGGTAGTCGAAGTAGGGATTCGCGATGGCCGCTTCCTCGATGCTCAGCAGGTCGAGGGAGGCGGCTTTCAAGCAGCGCATTGACTCCACCATGCCAGGCATCGGCACGCCGAGGCTGTTGTACATCTCGCGGGCACCCACCAGGCCGATCTGCTGAATCAGCTCGGTGCTGCTGGCCAGAACCCCGTAGGTCACAAGGCGCAGGTACCAGCTGAAGTCCCTCAGGCACTGGGCCCTTTGCTTCTGGCCGAAGGCATTGCCCCCTGGAGCCACGTAATCGGGTTTGCGGCTGAACAACTGGCGCGAAGCCTCATCAACGATCTTTTTTTCGTTGTCGGTGAGGTTTTTAACCACCGAGAGTCGGCGCGAGCCGGCATTGAGGTAATCCACCATCGCGGCCAGCTCGCCACCGGTGGGGTAGCGCAGTTGATCATCGGCTTGGAGGAGTAAATCCCGTACGACGCTCATGACTGCGGCAACGATCCGAGCCATTGTATCCACCCCAGGCGGCGAGTCGGCCCT
The DNA here is from genome assembly GCA_046484965.1 of Prochlorococcaceae cyanobacterium. Taxonomy (GTDB): domain Bacteria; phylum Cyanobacteriota; class Cyanobacteriia; order PCC-6307; family Cyanobiaceae; genus JAWOHV01. Next base: position 4,877 of record JAWOHV010000157.1, on the reverse strand, counting down.
CCGCCGCCAAGGTGTAACGCCCCTTCGCAACTGGAGCAGCTGCGCCTCGATAGGGTCACAGAAGCGCCGCAATGCCCCGCCTTGACTCCACGAGCCCCGCGGCGGACTGCATCAGCTGGCGGCGACGTTGAGGAGATCCTGATCACGGGGCTGAGCCACGACGGCCTTGGGGTGGGGCGCCTCAGGGGGGAGGTTGTTTTCGTGGCCGACTGTCTCCCGGGAGAACGGGTGCTGGTACGCCCAGGTCACGGACGCCGCGGAGCCCGCTATGCCCAGCTGCTGGAGCGCTGCAGCAGCAGTGAGCAGCGCGTAAAACCGCCTTGCATCCTGGCCGACCACTGCGGTGGCTGCGCCACCCAGCACCTCAGTGATCCGGCCGAACAGATCTGGAAACGGGAGCGGCTGCAGCAGGCACTGCAGCGCATCGGCGGCCTCGAGCATCCGGTGCTGCCGCTGATCGCGGCGGCCGACAGCCTGGGCTACCGCAACCGGGCCACGATTCCGCTCGGGCGCGACGCCGATGGGCGGCTGCGGGCCGGCTTCTATCGCCGCGGCAGCCACCGGATCGTGAACATGAACCACTGCCTGGTTCTCGACCCCCGCATCGACATCCTGATCGCGCCGATCAAGGAAGACCTCGAGGCCGGCGGCTGGCCCCTGGATGCCGATCTGCAGGCCGGTGGTGGACTGCGCCACCTGGGCCTGCGCCTGGGGGTGCACACCGATGAGGTGCTGGTCACTCTGGTGAGCAGCACCGATCAGCTCGATGGCCTCACGGAACTCGCCCGCCAGTGGCGTAGCCGCTGGCCGCAGCTGGTGGGCGTGATGCTGAACCTCCAGCCCGAGCCAACCAACCGACTGTTCGGAGCGGTGAGCCAATCTCTTGATGGCCGCAGTTGGCTGCTGGAGCGCTTCGCCGGCGTGGAGCTGCGCATTGGTCCAGACACCTTCTTCCAGGTGCACACCCAGCAGGCCGAAAAGGTGGTGTCCCTGCTGCTCGCCGCCCTGAAGCACACCGGAGTCCGCAGCCTGGTGGATGCCTACTGCGGTATCGGCACCTTCAGCCTGCCCCTGGCCGCCGCCGGCCTTTCCGTGCTGGGACTGGAGCAGCACGAAGGCTCTGTGCAGCAGGCGATCGCCAATGCCGAGCGCAACCAGCTGGCGGATCGCTGCCGCTTCCTGGCGGGCGACGTGGCCGCGTTGCTCGGCGCCGCCCTCTCTGGCCGCGATGCCCTGTTGCTCGATCCCCCCCGCCGCGGGCTTGGCCCGCAGGTGGTGGCGATCATCCGCGACCAGGCTCCTGCCCTGCTGCTCTACCTCAGCTGCGATCCGGCCACCCTGGCCCGCGATCTGGCCCAGCTCTGTGATCCAGGGATCAGTGCCGAAGGGGCTGCCTATCAACTGCTTTCGCTGCAGCCGATCGACTTCTTCCCGCAGACCAGCCACGTGGAAACCCTGGCGGTGCTCAGCTGCGCAGCTCAGCCTGGAACTGGCGCTGCAGCGCCGCGGTGACGCCGCTGTGGGCCTGCTCCACCTCCGCGTCGGTGAGGGTGCGCTCGGCGCTGCGGTAGCGCAGCCGGAAGGCCTGGCTGCAGCGGCCATCGCCCACCTGGGCGCCGTCATAGCGATCGACCAGTTCGGCATGTTCGAGCAGCGGCTTGCCCGCCTTGCGGATCGCGGCCAGCAGTTCGGCGCTGCGCACGGCCGTGGGCACGACCACCGCCAGATCCCGCTCCGCCGCTGGCAGGGTGGCGAAGGGCCGGAAGGCGGGCTGCCAGCGCTGGGGGCGGGTGGCTGCCGTCAGCAGCGGCGCCAGGGCCAGCTCGAACAGATGCACAGGATCCGGTAGATCGAGCAGCTCGGCCCGCTGGGGATGGAGCTGGCCGAACCAGCCGAGCGTGCGCCCCTCAAGCACCAGCTCCGCCGCCCTGCCTGGATGCAGCAGCGGCTCTTGCCGCTCCAGGGGCCGATCTTCGATCGCCAGGGCCAGGCTGGCGAAGGCCCTCTGCAGCAATCCCCGCGCCTCGAAATAGTCGGGGGGCTGGGGCTTGCCGCCAACACGCCAGGCCTCGGCCCGGCGGCTCCCGGCGATCACCCCGGCCAGCAAGGAGCTCTCCCCCTGATCGGCGGCGTCAGAGTTGAACACCGTGCCGATTTCAAAGGCCCAGAAACCCGCTTGGGAGGCCTGCAGGTTGCGGCGGGCCGCCGAGAGCAGTTCCTCGTGCAGGCTGTCGCGCAGGTGGCCGTAATCGGCCAGTAACGGGTTGGCCAGGGGCTGGCGGCCGGCGGCGGCGGCCACCAGCGAGAAGGCACAGGTTTCCTGCAGGCCTGAGGCGCAGAGAGCCTGGCGCAGCAAGCGCTCTGCGCGCTGGCTGGGGCTGAGCCCCCCCGGCTCGATCGGATCGGGCAGGTGGGCGGCGAACTGGTCGTAGCCCACCAGTCGGGCCACCTCCTCGATCAGATCCACCTCCCGCTGCAGGTCCAGCGAGCGCGCTGGCGGTGGGCTCACCAGCCAGCCGTCGTCGCGGAGCTCGAGGCGGCAGCCGAGGGCCGTGAGCGTGGCCTCGATGCGGGCGTCCGGCAAATCAACAAAGCCATCGCCGCTCTGCACCGGTCCGAGCAGCTGGTGCAGGGCATCGCGGCGCAATAGCAAAGGCTCCGCTGGCGCAGCCGGGCTCTGATGCAGCCAGCGGCCCACCACCTTGGCCCCGCAGAGCTGCTGCAGCAGGGCAATCGCCCGGTCGGCGGCGCTGAGGGTCATGTCCCGGGGCAGGCCCTTCTCAAAGCGGCTGCTGGCTTCAGTGCGCAGGCCAACGCTGCGCGACGAGCGACGGATCGCCTGGGGGGCGAACATTGCCGCCTCGAGCCAGAGCGCCGTGGACTGACCATCCACTGCTTCATTCAGCCCCCCCATCACCCCAGCCAGGGCGATCGGCTGGTTGGCGTAGGTCACCAGGAGCGCCTCAGCGCTCAGCTGCCGCTCCTCGCCATCGAGGCTCACAAGCCGCTCCCCTGGGCGGGCCTGCCGCAAGCCGATCGCCCTGGGGTCAGCCGTACCCCCGGCCATGCTGGCCAGCTTGCTGCTGTCAAAGGCATGCAGTGGCTGGCCGGTTTCGAGCATCACCAGGTTGGTGATGTCAACCACGTTGTTGATCGGCCGCAGCCCGCAGCGCTCCAGCCGCTGGCGCAACCAGGGCGGGGATGGCGCCACCGAAACTCCCTCCATTGCCGTGATGCTGAACAGGCCTCCGGCTTCGATGGCCGCCTGGCTCTGGCCGTCCACCAGCAGGGGCTCGGCTGGCGGACCAGGGGGAACGGCAGGGAATGTGGTGCTGCTGGCTGTGAGGGCGGCCACCTCACGGGCAATCCCCTGCATCGAGAGCCCATCGGGCCGATTGGCCGTGACCGCCAGTTCGAGGATCTGATCATCCAGGCCAAAACTCGGGCCCACCGGTTCACCCAGCGGCGGCACGCGCTCCAGCAGCTCATCGAGAATGGCGATGCCTTCACTATCGGCAGCCAGCCCCAGTTCGGCCAGCGAGCAGATCATGCCGCTGCTGTCCACGCCGCGCAGCTTGGCCGGCTTGATCGTGAGGCCCACCGCCGGCAGGGTTGTGCCCACCAGGGCCACGGGCACGTGGATGCCGGCGCGCACATTGGCTGCACCGCAAACGATCTGCAGCGGTTCAGCGGCGCCGACAGCCACCCGGCAGACACTCAGCTTCTGGGCATCCGGATGGGGCTGGCGCTCTTCCACATACCCCACCACCACCCCGCGGGCCTGGGCGGCGAGGTCGAGGAGGGCTTCCACCTCAAAACCGGCCAGCGACAACCGTTCGGCCAGGTCGTTGGGGGCAGCCCCACAGCTCACGAGCTCCCTGAGCCACTGGAGCGAGACCCGCATGCACCAAACCGTTCAGCAACGCCCAACCTTAGGGATCAGCGGTGGCCGAGAAGGCGAGGAGCTAAGGTCTTTAGTTGTCATTTCGCTTCGCACCAGCGGCGCAACGTCCTTTATGGCCAAAAACAAGGGCGTCCGGATCGTGATCACTCTTGAGTGCACCGAATGCCGGTCCAACCCCGCCAAGCGATCTCCCGGTGTGTCCCGCTACACCACCGAGAAGAATCGCCGCAACACCACGGAACGGCTGGAACTCAAAAAGTTCTGCCCCCACTGCAACTCCTCCACGGTGCACAAGGAAATCAAGTGAGTGCCTGAAGCACTCCTTACCCCAGCCACCTGCCGTTCCCCCCAATCATGGCCAGTTCCTTCTTCAAAAAGCGTCTTTCCCCGATCAAGCCCGGCGATCCCATCGACTACAAGGATGTGGATCTGCTTAAGAAGTTCATCACGGAACGGGGCAAAATCCTGCCCCGCCGGCTCACGGGCCTTACCGCCAAGCAGCAGCGCGACCTCACCAATGCGGTCAAGCGGGCCCGGATCGTGGCCCTGCTGCCATTCGTGAACCCCGAGGGCTGATTCGCTGGCCTCCGCAACACTCCACGACGGCGATCTGGTCGGCGTGCTGGAGTCCCACGGAGCCCAGCTGGCTGTTGTTGAAGCCCTGCAGGGCAGTAAAGCGCGCCTGAGGGTTGGCTTTGACGCCAAATCCCAGCTGCTGCCCCAGCGTCAGCTTGAGCTCCTCTGCCCCCTGAGCGGCGGCGTCACCCCACCGCTGCGGCTGGGGGCGGCGCCCTGGTCCCTGCGCCCAGAAGCAGTTGAGGCGGCCCGTCCCGAGCGTCGCGCCTGGGGCGCAGCTTGGTTGCTGTTACTGGAATCAGGTGAGACCATCGCGATCGCCGATTTCACCGATCTGGTGTGTGGCGGTACCCAGCCGGCCCAGCTGGCGGCCTGCTGGTTGACCCTGGTGGGCGGC
>JAWOHV010000133.1:0-15154 GCA_046484965.1 Prochlorococcaceae cyanobacterium | reverse complement strand
CACCGTCAGAAACGGCAGCAGGTAGGGCGACTGGAAGATGAAGCCGATCTGCTCGCGCCGCAGCCGGGTGAGATCAGCGGTGAGCCAATGGTCGCCCTCAAAGACAGGCGTGCCCCCCAGGGCGATGAAGCCTGCCGTTGGGGTGAGCACGGCCCCCAGGCACTTGAGCAGGGTGCTCTTTCCCGATCCCGATGGCCCCACCAGGCCCACCACCTCGCCGGGCTGCACGCACATCTGCACATCGCGCAGGGCCTCCACCGCAGCACTGCCGCTGCCGTAGGTCTTGCGCAGGTCGCGCACCAGGATCCCCGCTGGCACCGCTGCCCCAGGCTCGGCCATGGAGACGCTGCTCACTGGATGGCCTCGGCCGGATCCACCGCCAGGGCCGTTTTCACCCCCACCAGGCTGGCCAGGCTGCTGCTGGCGAGGGCCACCACCGCGGCCGTGAGCAGATCGCGCTGCTGCAGCACCACATAGCGGGGAAAGCGCGGCGCCATCAGCTGGGCCAGCGACGCTCCCACCACAAAGGCAAAGATCCCCAGTGCCAGCGCCTGCTGCACGATCATCCAGGCCACCTGGCGGCTGGGCATGCCGATCAGCTTGAGCACGGCGATCTCGCGCAGCTTGGCCTGGGTGAGGCTGAACACGATGAAGCCGATCATCGTGGTGGTGACCACCGTGAGGATCACCAGAAACAGGCCGATCTGGCGGGCTGAGGCCTCGATCAACTTGCCCACCATCGCCTCCTTCATGGCGGTGCGGGTGTAGGCGGTGAGGCCCAGCCAGCGCTCGATTTCGGCGCCCACCAGCTCCGGGTTGGCGCCTGGCTCCAGCTGCACCAGCACCGCATTGGCCAACCGCTGGCGCTCCACCGGCGCCCCCAGGCGGCGGCGCTGGCGGGCGATCGCCTCATTGCTGCCGAGGAACTGCAGGTCTTGGCCATCGCGGAAGGGCACGAACACCATCGGATCGCCGGTGGGCGACACCATGCGTGTGGTGAGCCCCACCACGGTGAAACGCTTGCGCCGGATCGCCACCATCTCGCCCAGCTGCAGACCCGTGCCGCGATCGGCCAAGAGCTCGTCGCGGTCCTGCTGCATGGGCCGGCCCGCCAACAGCGCCGGCGGCTGGCCCAGCTCCCCCGGCACGCCCATGGGAATGCCGGCCACCAGGGCCCGCAGCTCGCGGTTGGCGCGTGGGATCAGCAGCGTCTGAAAGCTGGCATTCACCGCCCGGCGGACCCCCGGCAACTGGCGGATGCTCCGGTAGAGATCGTCGTCGATGCGCGACGCCTCGGCAAAAGGGCCGAGGGTGTCCTGCTCCACCACCCACAAATCGGCGCCGCTGCGTTCGATCAAGGCCTGGGCGTCTTCCACCAAGCCCCGGTACACCCCGGCCATCGACACGGTGACCCCCACCAGCAGCCCCAGCCCACAGCCGGTGATCAGCAACTTGCCCCAGTGATGGATGCTGTCGCGCCAGGTCAGGTTGATCACGGCTGGGCCTCCTTGAGGCGGTAGCGCCGCAGCGCCCCTGGATCGGACGGGGGTTGCAGCAACACCTTGGCGCCAGGATCGAGGCCAGCCAGCACCTCCACCCGACCCTGGCCGTCCTGGCGGCCCAGCTGCAGCGGCACAAACACCAGGCCGTTCCGGCCCGCCAGCCACACCCCCAGATCAGCGCCGCGGCGGCGCAGGCTCTGGGCTGGAATCGCCAGGCCATCGCGGCCCACCGGCAGGGCGACCCGTACCTCCACCAGCTCCCCCAGCGAGGGCGCCAGGCCCGCCGCCGTGAGCACCTCCGGCTGCAGGCGCACCTTGGCTCTGAGTTCCTCGGTGAGGCTGTCGGCGGTGGGCTCAATCCGCTCGATCACCCCGGCCAGGCGGCGGCCCTGAAGCCTGCGAAATTCCACCGTGGCCGGCTGGCCCGTTGCCAGGCCTGTCGCCTGGCGCTGATCGAAGCGCACATCGATCCAGAATTGCGCCGGATCGGCGATCTCCAGTACGGGTTGGCCCGGCACCACCGTGCTGCCGGGATCCACCAGTCGGCGGGTGACGATGCCCGCGGCGGGCGCCACCAGGCGCAGGGTCTGCTGCTGGGCCTGCACCCCGGCCAGTGCCGCAGCTGCCTGGCGTTCAGCCTGACGGGCTGCCGCGTGCTGGGCTTGGTTGCTGGCGACCGTGGCTTCTGCCTTGGCCTGTGCCTGGCGCCGCTCGAGCAGCGCGTCCTCGCTGACGGCGCCCTGAAGCGCCAGGCGCTCAAAGCGTGCTGTGTTGCTGCGCACGTAGGTGAGGCTGGCCTGAGCCTCGTCCACACTGGCCTGGGCCGCGCTGGTCTGTTGGCGGCTGGCTTGCAGCGCCGCACGGGCTGCCTGCAGGCGTTCCGGCAGGTCCACCGGATCGAGCTGGCCGAGCTGTTGCCCGGCTCGCACCCGATCACCGGTATCAGCGCTCAGGCTCACCAGCCGGGCGGCCACCACGCTGCTGAGTTGGTGGCTGCGGCGGGCTTCCACCCGGCCAAGGCCCACCAGAGCCAGGCGCAGCTGGAGCCGTTGGGGCGACGCCACCAGCAGGGTTGGCGGTGCCCAGGGCCCGACCCGCTGGCTGGCGGCAACCAGCAGCAGCGCCGCTCCGCCCGCCACCAGAAGCAGCCAGGGGCGGCGCTGCAGTGCAGCAGGACGTGTCAGCCTCATGGCTTTTTCGCCCAGCGAGTTGGATCAGTCGAGTGGACGATCGAGCAACAACGCTCTCTGCCTCCGCTTTTGCCACTCTCGGCCCTGGACTCAGAAGCTTGTGAAAAAGCAGTTGCCCTGCCTCCAGTGGCAGCGATAAATCGACGGAATAGCTGCACAGGATGGCCGCCAGCAGGGGCAAGAGGGCAGGGTTTGGCCCAGGAAGCTTGAGGATCAGGTTGGTGGGGTTCCCTATACATCCCTCTTCCCAGTGAAGCCTGGATTTGCTGATCCCATTTGAGCCCTGGCGCCTTGGGTGTATTCATGACGAGCCTGAGTAGAAATACTTAATGGTTGTCGCTGTTTATCGCTGTTTGTTGCTGCTGTTGCCCATGGGCCTTCCAGGCTGAACTGGGGCAATATCGAGCAGTGAGCCGTGAGCCCTGGCCTGTTGACCTGTCGATTACTGATCAGAAGGGATTGGGAGGTCGTTTTTGGTCACCCCTGAGGACCTAGATGCGCTCGATCTGCTCATATGGCTGCGGACTGGTCAGCAGGTCAGCTCCCGGCTCGGCGTCAGCCAGAGCACGGTGTCGCGGCGGGTGGCCCACTGCGCGGAGATCTTCCGGCTGAAGTTGAAACGGCTAGGCGGGGAATGGAGCATCACCGAAAACAACCTATTTCTTGATATGGAGCGGATGGTGCATCAGCACTTCCGTTTAAAGGGCGGGTCACACCTGCGGCTGGAATGCACGTTCTGGGATGTGGATGCCTTGGCCCTACCAGCACCAGCTGGATGGATCACCGGGGTCTTCGACCATCTGGGCATGGAGCGGCCGTTGCAGCTGCTGCGTAAGCGGGTGATTGATGCCTGGATCAATTGCCACCATCCCGATCTCTCGGAACTGGATGATCCAGAGCTGTTGGTATTGCCCCTCAGCAGTTTCCCCGCCTGGCTGATGGCCTCGATTGACCACCCCTTGGCCGGTGTAAAGGGCCTGGGGCTGGCAGATCTGGAGCGCTTCCCCAGCCTGGCCCTGCCTGAGGGGCTCTCACCAATTTTTGAACGGGAACTGAAAGCTCAGAAGCTCTGGAATACCCCCGTTCGCATGTCCCGCTTCTGCAGCGAGGACTGGGAAGGGCGCTGCGCAGATCGGGTGACGATGAGCTTTGGAAACACTGTGAGCCAAAAACTGACACCTGAGCTGGTACCTCTTGACTGGGATTTGGGCATTGTTGGTGGCCAGTCGCTGGTGGTCCGCCGTGATCTGGCCGATCAAGGCCCGATTCAGCTTTTGCTCGAACTGCTTCACCGCCGCATCGAGGCCCTGCAGCATCAGCACCCAATCTCAATTGGACCTATCGACTCAACCTTCGCGCCTTTCCGGGGCGCGCCTGGTTCCTTGCCAAGTTGCCTGCGGCCCATGCCTTCTGCACCCAGCTGAGCCGGGCTCGTTAGCGGCGCCACGATTCTCTCGGCGCCTGTCTGAGCTAATCGCCATGTTCACGACCTGACCAGCACCATTGCCAATGCAGTTGGCCTGATGATCCTGCCGCGGCAGCAATGATGGGTGCTGGGTGTAGCCGATCCTGAGCTACACATTGGTCGGAACGCCTTGGGCCTAAGGCGTTGGCTCCTGGACGGCGGCTGCAATTGGCACCTCTTAGCTGGCGAGCCCATGGGTGAGCAAGAGATCCAGCTGGTGCTCAGGCCGATGCCTGCCTGTATCGGCGCAATAGCGACGAGTTGACGATCACCGACAGGGAGCTGAGGGCCATCGCCGCACCGGCAATCATCGGGTTGAGCCAGCCCAGGGCCGCAATCGGCACGCCGAGGCTGTTGTAGATGAAGGCCCAGAACAGGTTCTGGCGGATCTTGTTCATCGTGGCCCGCGACAGGCCAATGGCCGTCACCACATCGCGCAGGTCGTTGCCGAGCAACAGCAGATCGCCCGCCTCCTTGGCCACATCCGCCCCGGAGCCGATGGCGATGCCGATGTCGGCGGTGGCCAAAGCCGGGGCGTCGTTGACGCCATCGCCCACCATCGCCACCACCTGGCCGGCCTGCTGCAGGGCGCGAATGGTGTCGGCCTTATCGGCGGGGCGCACCTCGGCGATCACCTCCGAGATGCCCACCTGGGCTGCAATCGCCTCGGCCGTGGTGCGGTTGTCGCCGCTGAGCATCACCACCTGGATCCGCCGCCGCTGCAGCAGCTCCACCGCCTGCTTGGCCTCCGGCCGCACGGTGTCGGCCACCGCCAGCAGGCCCAGCACCGCCTCGCCCTGACCCAGCATCATTACGGTGTTGCCGGCGGTTTCCAGTTGTTGCAGAGGCCGTTGCAGCACCTCGGCAAGCTGGGGCACAAATCGGCCGGCCATGGCCCGGTTGCCCAGCCACAGGGATTGCCCAGCCACCATGGCCTGCACCCCTTCCCCCACCTGGGCCTGAAAGGCGCGGGCGGGCAGCAGCTCCAGCCCCTCAGCTCTGGCGGCCTCCAGCAAAGCGGCGGCCAGGGGGTGCTCTGAGCCGTGCTCCAGCGAGGCCGCCAGCTGCAGCACCTGCTCGCGGGACTGGCCCGCCATCGCCACCACCTGGGTGAGCGCCGGCTTGCCGCGGGTGAGGGTGCCGGTTTTGTCGAACACCACGGTGGTGAGCCGCTCGACCCGCTCCAGCACCTCGCCGCTGCGAATCAGGATCCCCAGCTCGGCGCCCTTGCCCACCCCCACCATCAGCGCCGCCGGCGTGGCGATGCCGAGGGCGCAGGGGCAGGAGATCACCAGCACGGCGATGAAGGCGAGCAGGCCCTGGCTGAAGCTGCCGGCCAGGGTCCAGAGGGCAAAGGCGGCAAACGCCACGGCCACCACCGCCGGCACAAACCAGGCCGTCACCCGATCCGCCAGCCGCTGCACCGGAGCTGAGCTGACCTGGGCCTCCTCCACGATGCGGATGATCTGGGCCAGGGCGGTGTCGGCCCCCACCCGCGTGGCCGTAAAGCGCAGCAGCCCGCGGCCGTTGAGCGTGCCGCCGATCAGCTCAGCTCCCGGCTGCTTGCTCACCGGCAGCGATTCACCGGTGATCAGCGCCTCATCCACCGACGACTGGCCTTCGATGACAACCCCATCGGCGGGCACCTTCTCGCCGGGGCGCACCAGCACCAGATCGCCCTGCAGCACGGCCTCGGCGGGCACGGTCATCTCCTGGCCCTCGCGGATCACGGTGGCGCTGGCGGGCTGCAGATCCAGCAGCCGCCGCACGGCCGCCGAGGAGCGCTGCTTGATGATTTCCTCCATGTATTTGCCCAGCAACACGAAGGCGATCACCACGGCCGACACCTCGAAGTAGACGCCCCGCTCGTCGATGTCGACCGGCAGGATCTGGGGTGCAAACACAACGACCACGCTGTAGAGGTAGGCCACTGAGGTGCCCAGCGCGATCAGCACGTCCATGTTCAGCGCGCGCCGCTGCAGGGCGGCCCAGGCCCCCACATAGAAGCTCCAACCACCGAACACCTGCACAGGTGTCGCCAGCAGAAACAACCACACACCCCAGGTGAGCCAGGGCAACTGGGCCACCGGCGCCATGTTCAGCAGGCTCACGCCAGCCGCCAAGGCCAGGAAGGCCCCGGCTCGCACGATCGCCAAGGCCAGCACGCCACTGAGGGCAATGCCCACGCGGCGGCGCATCCGACGCAGCTCCTGCTCCGGCGCCAGGAAGGTCTGCCGGCAACCCTGGCTGCAGAAGTAGTAAGTGCGGCTGCCCCGCTGGGCCGAGAGGGCCGTGGCCGTGGGCACCACCATCCCGCAGATCGGATCTTTGGCCATGGCACCAGGTGCCGCCAGGTGGGTGTGCATGGTGCAGGGGTCGCTGCTAAGGGTTTGCTGGGATCTGCGCTTCACGTCCTTGGCGGGACCATGTCTTTGGTCTGGGAGTCGGCCGCGTCGAAGCTGAGGCTGAAGAGTGCCAGAGGTGCGATCAGGCCGAGAGCAACAGAGGGCTTGGTCATGGATGCTGAAACATGCGAATGGGAGTGGGGGCGCGTTCGAATGGCTTGGCTCAGAGCGAATGGCTTGGTTCAGAGCGAATGGAGTGGATCTCCTGGGCCTGATCGCGTCAGATTTTTTTAGAGCCCTGGCGATGGTCTATCGATAGGATGGAGCCTCCTGTAGGAGGAGAGTCAAGTGGTGGCTGCCGCCCTGATGAAGATCAGCGCACTGCTCTACCTGCACCAGGAACCGAAGGCGTTGCTCAGCAGCTGTGAAGATTGTGGTGGCCGCCAATCCTTGGCTGCCTGAAACGAAGTAACAGTGGCGAAATCACTGCGGTGGCGCAATGAGCGTCAAAGGCGCCATGGCGATCTGTCTGCTATGCCACTGCCTGACCATGCGCAACAAGCCCTGTGGATTTTGCTGGGCTTTCAGTGCAGGTGATGCAATGCAGGATTAGCCATTGCAAGGCAATGCTTTGAATGCCTTTTTGTGGATGCGATCTGCCTGCGTCGCGAAGAGATGCTTTGCCGGAATGTCATGGCAAAGATTCATAACAAGGTTCACCTCCAGCTCCATCGCATCGGAGAGCAGCCCCACCGAGCGCTGTTAAGCGCCAGGTCGCCTTTTTAAGAACGATCCTTGGGAATCCAGCAAGGAAGGCGCCCCATGTGGGGGCGCCTTAGCACCGGTTGCGGATGATCGCTCTGGCATTTCGGGCGGCACCCGGTCTGGTGTCTGTGTTCCACGGCTCGCGTTCGGTGCCGTTGTCCTGGCAGGGGAGGGAAGGGTGACGTTCCTGAGGAGAGATGCTCATGGCTTGACCTCTTCAGCTGTTCACCCGGCCCGGGTTATGCAGCCCGGGATTTCAATACGCGATCAACAGCACTGGCCGATGTCTTTCTGCTGCTACGGGATGGCGTTCGCGCTGCGCCACCGAGTTCACTTGGACCTTCACCTGCACCTCCTCGAGGCGTACGCCTGGGCTGGCGCGGTTCTGGGGATTTGGCTATCGAGGCCCTCAGTATTCATGGGCATGGCGGCGGCGCCCTAGGGGCTCGATCCATTCATTGCGCACCTGCCTGTGGTGCAGCAATTTCGGCGAAACACGGCAGCCCAGCTGAATTCCGCCTTGATCCAGGAGTCTCCCCAGTCTCTGCACGACCGCTTGCTCCGACCTGGAGAAGTGGCCCTGCTCAGACAGCACCCAGTCGATTTCCGGCTGGGTGATCACCCCGGAGCTGAGCGCCTCGAGAAACAGCTCGCCCAGTGCCATTGCCCTTGTAACGAAGTTGTTACATCTTGCCTCGGTGGCGCGGCCGGCGCGAGCTGTTCGCCCCTGCGCTGCATCCGGGAGGGCCTGGTGTGGCTGGGCTGGCGGCTGGCGGGCTGGCTTCTCCGAGCTGATCGGCAGCTGGCTCCTGATCCTGGGCCTGCTCACGCCTCTGGCTGCCCTGGCCCTCAGCGGCACCATGGCTACTGCTGCCTACCAGCCCATCCGCTGAATCAGAATGGGCCTCCCACTCAGGAATCCTTGCCCAGACCCCCATCCCCGTGGAGGCATTCAATCGTGCCAAATGAGACGTCCGAATCAATAGCCTGCTGGCTTCAAGCCACGAAACGCTTGTACAGCCAGCGCACGAAGCCACCAACCACAGGTACCGGCTCAAAGGTGGGCCCAACGAAATCGAAATAGTCGCGATGCTCCACGATCTTGCCGTTGGCACCGATGCGCAGGCGGCTGGTGCCGGGATAAACGAATTCAATTCCCTTGATCTTCAGGCCCATCGTCCACTCCACGAAGGCCGTTTCTCCGCTGAGGGCTACGGCGCCGGGCTCAAGGAAAATGTCGTCACAGCGCTTCATCAACCCATCCTGGGCAGCGATGTAGGCCTCGATGCCGCGCCGCTCCTGGGTTGGGTCCTGGAAATGCACTGACTCGTCGTAGACGGCCCGCCACTGCTCCGGGCTGGGCCCCGGGACCCCATAGGGCTTGGTGAACAGGGCCTTGAGCGTTGCCTCGCTGAGCGGAGGGGTGAGAACTGAGTTCATGTTGTTTCGAGCGATCCGTTGGCCGATGTGCCTTCAAAGGCTGAGTGATCAAGCTTCGATGCCCATTGGGCTCAAGGCGTCTGCTGATAAATTTTCTCCAGCCGCTCTCGGCTGAAGTCAACGTAAAGAACCTCCTCGCCCGGTTCTGGAGCCTCAGGGTGAGCCTTCCGGCGCGTGGGAAGCGGCCCAGAAGCACTCCGCTGCTCGGAGCTGCGTAGATTCTGAGTCATCAGAGCAAAGGCGCCACCAGCAATAACCGCAAAGCAAACTAAGTAGATCACAGCAAGGAAGTCGTTCATTGGCAGGTCCGTCTTTGCGACAACTCTAATGTGAAGAAATGTGAAACGTGGATTTCGGGGCTCTCGTTTCGTGGCGTGGTGCGAAACCCCTTGCCGAGGTCGGGGCGGAGGGGCTGGGTGGGGCGGCCGACATGTCGATCGACAAATAGCCTGTCCCTATCCAAGGCAATATCGAGCGCATTTGAACCTAATTGCGTTGCCAGCTTTGGGCAAAGAATTGAGAGGTCGAGCAGTCAACTCGGCGCTCGTCAGTTCATTGTTTTGAGTCGGATGCCCGGCATCTGGGATTTGCCGGGTTGGGCCTGGGGAGGATTGCTAGATTAATTGTAACATGTCGTTACGGATGCTGGTCCTGGGCGGGCTGGTCTGAAGGCAGCCCCATCTGCTGGGCGCTGAGGTCCCAGAGCTGCCTGGCCAGGCTGTCCGAGCACGCCTCGGCACTGGGTTTGCTGGCCTCAAAACGCAGCCGACCTGGGCCCAGCACCCGGTTGCTCCAGTACTGGAAGCCACTGGCTGGCGCCCTTGATGCACCGGCCAGGCCGGCCAGCAGGGCGCCAGCCCTCTGGGGCGTTTCGGTGAGCCTTAGCAGGTCGCGGGCCGCCAGGGCGAACAGAGCCTGGGCCGCCGGGTTATGGCTGCGGCTGTAGCGGAAAAAGCCCCCCTTGCTGCGCGGAATCACCAGCCCCGGGCTCCAGGCGAGCACCGCCAGGGGTGTGCCCTGCTCCCGCAGCCGCCGCTCCGCCTCCCTGGCCATCAGCAGGTTGCAGAGTTTGCTGTCTTTGTAGGCCTTCTCGGCATTGAAGCTGTCGCTGCCATCCAGCATCAGCGCCCCAGGGCCCTGGCGTAGCCCGGCAAGATCGCCCAGGCCGGCGGGGAGGCCCACCTTGCCTCCGGCGGTGGTGGGGTCATGCACTTCCGAGGCCGTGACCACCAGCCGCGGAGCTGTGCCCCGCATCAGCAGGGGCAACAGCCGCTGCAGCAGAGCCTGGTGGCCCAGGTGGTTCACCGCAATGGTGAGTTCAAACCCCTGGGCTGACCAGCGGGGCTCGGCCGCGCCGCTGTACTGCAGGCCGGCGTTGAGCACCAAGGTGTCGATCGGCTCGCCCTCTGCCAGCAGGGATTCAGCGCAGCGCTCGATGCTGCCCAGATCGGCCAGATCGCAGATTGGGGTCTTAATCCGACCGCTCAGGCGCTGGCGCAAGGCCGCGGCGGTGCTGGCATCCCGGCAGGGCAGGGTGAGGCGGTGACCGGCCTGGAGCAGCAGGGTCGCGGCCTCAAAGCCGATCCCCGAGCTGCCGCCTGTGAGCAGGATGTGCCGGGGTGCTCCGCCGCCGCGCTCCTCAACCTGCATCGACCCTGCTTCCGGGAGCGTCCATTCTGTTGAAGCATCACGAGGGTGGGCCTTCACGGCAGCCCCCCCCGCCGGCCTATGGCTTCTTTTTGCTGATGCCCCATCACCTCGACCGCCCCAGCAAAATCTGCCTGGTTTGCGGGCGACCCTTCCAATGGCGCAAAAAGTGGAAAGACGTTTGGGAGGAAGTGCGTTATTGCTCAGAGCGATGCCGCAATAACCGCAATCGGAGAACCTCGGCGCAAGATTCGCCTCAAGATTCACCGGCTAGGCCCTGAGTTTGGCCACTGGCCTGCTGGCGAGGCAGCATGGCGGCGCTGATGCCGAGTGCTGCCCGCTCGTTGTTCTGATCGCCTCCCTATGGGCCCCCTGCAGGTTGTGTGGTTCAAGCGGGATCTGCGCGCCGCAGACCACCGTCCCCTGCTGGAGGCCAGCCGGCGCGGCGCCGTGCTGCCCCTCTACGTGGTGGAGCCCGATTATTGGCAGCAGCCCGACAGTTCGGCGCGCCAATGGCAGTTCTGCCGCGAAAGCCTGCTGGAGTTGCGGGTCGAGCTGGCGCGCCTGGGCCAACCTCTGGTGGTGCGCTGCGGCCAGATGGAGCAGGTGCTCGAGCGGGCCCACCGCCTGTTCGGCATCGCCGGCCTCTGGAGCCATGAGGAAACCGGCAATGGCTGGACCTACGCCCGTGATCTAGGCGTGGCGGCCTGGGCCCGGCAGCACGCGATCGAGTGGCATGAGATCCCCCAGTTCGGGGTCAGCCGTCGCCTGGCGCAACGCCAGGGCTGGGCGCGCCGCTGGGAGGGGCGCATGGCCGAACCCCTGGCGCCGCCGCCGCTGCTGGTTCCCCTGGCCGGCCTGGATCCGGGGCCCATTCCCAGCGCCCAGGAGCTGGCCCTGGAGGCCGATCCCTGCCCTGGCCGCCAGCTCGGCGGCCGCAGCCAGGGGCTGGAGCTGCTGCAGAGCTTTCTGGCCGAGCGCAGCCGCCGCTACCAATCAGAGCTTTCCAGCCCCAGCACGGCAACGCTCAGCTGCTCCCGCCTTTCGCCCCATCTGAGCTGGGGCACCCTTTCGCTGCGGGAGGTGGTGCAGCACAGCCGGGAGCGCCGCGCTGGCCTGGCTGAGGCGCCCGCGGATCGGAGCTGGTGCCGCTCCCTGCAGCGCTTTGACGAGCGCCTGCACTGGCACTGCCATTTCATCCAGAAGCTCGAAAGCCAGCCCAGCCTGGAATATCGCGAGCTCCATCCCCTCACGGCCGAGCTGCGCAGCAGCGACCCGCAGCGGCTGGCCGCCTGGGCCACCGGGCGCACGGGCCTGCCGTTTGTGGATGCCTGCATGCGCTCCCTGATCGCCACCGGCTGGCTCAACTTCCGCATGCGGGCCATGTTGGTTTCGGTGGCCAGCTACCAGCTCTGGCTGCCCTGGCGGGAGAGCGGCCTGCACCTGGCCCGCTTGTTTGTGGATTACGAGCCCGGAATCCACTGGAGCCAGTGCCAGATGCAGGCGGGTACAACGGGCATCAACACGATCCGCATCTACAACCCGCTCAAGCAGGGCCTGGATCACGATGCCGACGGCCAGTTCATTCGTCGCTGGCTTCCCGAACTGCGCCAGGTGCCGGCTGTGTACCTGCATCAACCCTGGACCATGGATCGCCCGACCCAGGAGCGGGTTGGCTGCCTGCTTGGCAGCTCCTACCCGCTGCCGATCGTGGACTGGGCAGCGGCGGCCGCCAGCGCCCGCACCCGGATCTGGGCCCTGCGCGAGCAGCAGGGATTTGCCGCCATGGCCGATGCCATTCAGCAACGCCACGGCTCCAGGCGCTCCGGCTTGAAACCTTCAGGCTCAAAACGCTCAGGCTCAAAAAGCTCAGCCTCGCGGGCAAAGGCGGCACGGCTGGCGGAGTCGGCTCAGCTGAGCCTCGATCTGGCCTGAGGGGAGCGGGCATCCAGGTGGAGAGATCGGCGGGCTGGTTCCAGCCGTAGAGGCGCTGCACATGGCGGTTTCAGATGCCGTTGGCGATTCCGCCGTGATCGAGTACCTCAAGGGCAAGCCCGTGATCCACCACGGCCACCAGTACCAGGTGATGACCAACAGCCCCGTGTACAGCGAGCAGCTCAAGCTCAACGCCTTCTGGAGCACCAAGAACCGCACCCATGAGCTGCCGGGGTCGATCCAGTTGCCCGATCGCTTCGTGAGTGGCTCGTATTACTTGGAGCAGCTGCCATCCAGCGGCGATCCACGCCAGGCCCTGGCCGGCGTGATGAGCGTGATGCGCAAGATCTCGCCCACCTGGTGGCGCACCCTGATCGACCAGAAAAACGGCGTTTACTACTTCGACTCGGCCCTCTCGCCGCAGATGGTGTGGCTGAACCTCAACCAGATCGATCTCAAGCCTGGTAGTGGCGTGCGCGCCATCAAGATTGAAGGCAATGAGGCTTTGCAGGGCAATGTGACCCGCCAGCTGCAAGCGGCGGCGGCCATCAACGTCTTAGCGCCGCGGTGAGCAACACGTTGAGCGACGGAGCATGGCGCAGTTTGCGCAGAAAGAGCGATTGCTAGGCCAGCCGAGCAATGCGGCGCCCCAGCTCCACCTGCCCGACGCGCTGGTTCGGCGTTTGCGGTGGCGGCGCTGGGTACAGCAGCGGCACGATGCTGCTGATGCCGATCATCAGGAAGGAGAAGGCGCCCAACAGGGCCAGGATCCGCAGCGCCAGGCTGCGGCCTGGATCCAGCAAAGGTTCTTCGTCATCTGCCGGCCCGCTGGGCCGATGGGGGGGTGGCGTGGGCCTGATTCGGGGTGTCATCAAGTCAGCCCCATGCCCCCGGCCTGCCGTAGCCGCTAAGTTGTGCCAAGGCAGTTAACAGATGGGCAGCTTTTCCTTCACAGCAGAGATCAGGGGGGATCGCACCCTGCAGCTGCCCGAAGGAGCGCCGTCCGGACTGGTGACCGTGGCGATCACACCCGCCGATGCCGCCCTCCCTTCTGGCCGGCGGCTGTTGCTGGCCCTGCAGGACCTGCAGGCTGATCTGCCGCCACAGCTTGGTCAGACGAAGCAACAGATCGACCTCCAGCTTGAAAACGAACGGGCCCTCTGGCGTTGAGCGATGCAGCTCTATCTCGATTCCTGCGTGCTCAGTTATGCCCTTGAAGGCTATGGCAATTTACGCCGCCATACCCTGAACCAGCTGCAGCACTACTCCGGCGACGACTGGGTGATCAGTGACCTGGTGCGGCTGGAGTGCCTGCTCAGTCCGATGCGCAGGGGGGATCAGATGCGGCTGCTGGCCTTTCGACGCATCTTTGCCGACTGCCGCATCATTCCCCTGAGCTCGGCGGTGATCGACCGCTCGGCTGAGATCCGGGCAGCGGCGCCTCTGCCGATGGCCGAGGCGATCCACCTGGCCGCCGCCGAGCTGGGGGGGTGTGAGGCCCTGCTCACCAATGACAAGTCGTTCCTGCTGAAGGATCCGCCGGTTGCTGTGCTGCGCCTGGATCAGGTGGCTTCAAGGCAAACCTGCGGCTGAAGCGAAGGCCAGGCCGTTCAGCTGTGGTTCGGCCACCAGCAGCAGCAGGCTGCGGCCTTCCAGCCGAGCCCGCGCCCCGCTCCAGGCCTCTGGGGTCTGCGGCAGGTCCTGCCCCGCCGGCAGGGCTGTGTCGATCACCCCCCGCCAGCCGGCTTCACAGGGGGGCACAGCAAAATCCATCTCCTGGTAGTAGGCGTTCATGGCGCACCAGAGCAGGATGCCCTGGTCGCGGTCGTGCAGGCTCCAGGCCAGGGAGTGCGACCAATTGGCCCAGTCGGGCCAGTGCTGCTCCACCCCATGCCATTCGCGCCAGAGGCTGCCCGGATCCCCTTCCCGCCGCTGGGGCTGGTCGGTCACCGGTAGCAGCGGGTTGATCAGATCCACCAGATGGCAGCGCAGCTGCAGCAGCCGCCGCAGGAAAAGGCGCAGGGCCAGGTCTTCGCTGCTGGGGCGCCAGTGCATCCAGCCGAGGGGGTTGTTCTGGCACCAGGAGTTGTTGTTGCCCCCCTGGCTGCGGCGCACCTCATCGCCCATCAGCAGCATCGGCACCCCGGGGGCCAGGGCCAGGCTGGCCAGCAGGTTGCGCAGCTGGCGATCCCGCAGCGCCACCACGGCCGGGTCACTGCTGGGCCCTTCCACGCCGTGGTTCCAGCTGTTGTTGTGGTTGTCGCCGTCGCGGTTGTTTTCGCCGTTGCTGAGGTTGTGCTTGCGGTCGTAACTCACCAGATCGGCCAGCGTGAAGCCGTCGTGGGCTGTGAGGAAGCTGATCGCCCTGCCCGGCGGGGGCGCCTGACCGCCGAACAGGTCAGGGCTGCCGCTCAGTCGCTGGGCCAGGGTCCAGGTGGTTTTCTCATCGCCCTTCCAGAAGCGCCGCACATCGTCGCGGAAGCGGCCGTTCCAGCTGGCCACCCGCCGGGCCGGGAAGTCGCCGAGGCGGTAGAGCCCGCCGCAATCCCATGGTTCGCTGATCAACTTGATGTCGGCCAGCTGGGGATCGGCCTCAATCGCCTCGAACAGCGGTGGGGTATCCAGGGGCGCCAGCTCCTCGCCGCGGCTGAGGGCGATGCCCAGATCGAAGCGGTAGCCATCGATCCCCAGCTCCACCGACCAGCAGCGCAGCGATTCGAGGATCAGCTCGCGCGCCAGCGGCCGGTTGGCGGCGATCGTGTTGCCGCAGCCGCTCACATCGAGGTAATCGCCGCGGCTGTTCTGGTGGTAGTAGAGGCGATCGCAGAAGCCCCGCCAGCTGAGGGTGGGGCCCGCCTGGTTGCC
>JAWOHV010000116.1:0-22030 GCA_046484965.1 Prochlorococcaceae cyanobacterium | reverse complement strand
AGAAGCGGAAGCGGGTGTCGCGCTGGAATCCCTGGCGCCAGATCACGATCAGCAGGGCACGCACGTCAGTCCAGGAGGGCAGGCTGGCCTTGCCGAAGGCCACGGTGGGCACGTACTGCTGCCAGCGGGGCTGGCCCACCTTGGTGTAGTAGTGAGTGACCCGATCGATGTAGGCATTGGGTTCGTAGAGGCGGCAGAAGGCATCCACGTACTCGTTGGCAATGTCCCGGATCGGCCGGGAGGGCACGAAGTTGAGCAGGTTGGTCTGGTTGACGCCCTTGGCGTCGGCTTTCTCCTGAATCAGGCGGCCCTCCTTCTCAAGGCGGTGCCAGAGGCCTGTGTTGGGCAGGGCCTGGAGCATGCCCATCATCGCGGCGGGGATGCCGGTGCGGCTCACGAAGGTCACGATGCGATCGCCTGCGCCGGTCTTCTCGCCATCGAAGCCGATGATGAAGCCGGCCATCACCCGGATGCCGTAGGAGGTGATCCGGTCCACCGACTCCTCCAGGGAGCTGCGGGTGTTCTGGTGCTTGCCGGCGATCGAGAGGCTGGCTTCATCCGGCGTTTCGATGCCGAGGAACACCGAGTCGAAGCGGCACTCGGCCATCATGTTCATCAGCTCATCGTCGGCGGCGAGGTCTACGGAAGCCTCGGTGGCGAAGCTGAACGGGTAGCCGTGATCGATCTGCCACTGCTTGAGGGCCGGCAGCAGCAGTTTGGCGTTGCGCTTGTTGCCGATGAAGTTGTCGTCCACCAGGAAGATGGAGCGGCGCCAGCCGAGGTCGTAGAGGGCCTGCAGCTCGGCGATCAGCTGCTCGGGCGTCTTGGTGCGGGGTTTGCGGCCATAGAGCACGATGATGTCGCAGAACTCACATTGGAACGGGCAGCCGCGCGAGAACTGCACGCTCATGGAGTCGTAGGCGTCGAGTTCAAGCAGGTCGAAGCGCGGCACCGGGGTGCCGGTCACATCGGGTTTCTCGCCATTGGAGCTGAAGCGGCCGCTGGTTTCACCCCGTTCGATCGCCTCGATGAACATCGGCAGGGTGATCTCGCCCTCGTCGAGCACCTTGAAATCGGCCAGCTGCAGCTCGGGAGCGTCGGGGGTGGAGCTGGCGAAGGGCCCGCCCACGGCCACCGGCAGGCCCCGCTCCTTGGCGCGGGCGATCTGGGCGGCCATGTCGGCCTTCTGCACGATCATCCCGGAGATCACCACCAGCTCAGCCCAGTTCCACTCCGCTTCGCTCACCTCGCGCACATTGCGATCCACCAGCTTCATCTCCCAGTGCTGGGGTAGCAGGGCGGCCACCGTGACCATGCCCAGCGGCGGCAGCAGCACCTTGCGGTTCACCAGCTCGAGGATTTTCTCGTAGCTCCAGAACGTTTTGGGAAACTCCGGATAGATGAAGAGTGCGCGCATAAATCCAGAGGTAGTGGGCCGGCAGTGGGCCGTGTTCGAGCTGCGGTTGCACCCGAGCACAGAACTTTGATCGCCACCTTAGGTGGGATTTCTCCTCCAGGGCAGGGCTTCACCGGACTCCAAGGCCCATGGGGGGAGCCCCACCGGCCTATATCTCGATAGCCACCTTGCCGGAACTGGCCTGTGACCTGTTGGTTCCGGTTCAGCCTGTGACCGAAGACGGCGCTGCCCTGTTCAATGCCGCCGGCGGGCTGGGCCTGTTCCTGCTGGGGATGGGCCTGATGACTGAGGCGCTGCGCAACCTGGCAGGTAACCGCCTGCGCCAGGCCCTGCTGCGCTTCACCCGCTCCCCGTGGAGCGGCGCGGCCGCCGGGGCGATCGGCACGGCGTTGGTGCAGTCGTCCACGGCCACCACGGTGGCCACGGTGGGATTTGTGAGTGCCGGATTGCTCAGCTTCCAGGCCTCCCTGGGGATCATCTTTGGCGCCAATGTGGGCAGCACGGGGCTGGGCTGGCTGGTGGCCCTGCTCGGCATCAAGCTCGATCTGGCTCGGCTGATGCTGCCCTTGGTGCTGCTGGGAGCCGGGCTGAGGCTGCTGGGGCGCGGCCGGCAGGCGCTGCTAGGGCAGGCCTTGGCTGGATTTGCCCTTCTGTTTGTGGGGATCGCGGCCCTGCAGCAGGCCTTGGCAGGCCAGGGGCTGCTGCTCGATCCTTCCCGCTTCGATGCGGCCACGCCGGTTGGCCGACTGCAGTTGCTGCTGCTTGGCCTGCTCAGCACGGTGATCACCCAATCGTCGGGGGCTGGTGTGGCGGCCAGTTTGGCGGCCCTGGCGGCCGGGGTGATCGGCTTGCCCCAGGCCTGCGCCCTGGTGATTGGCATGGATGTGGGCACCACCGTGACGGCCCTGATGGCATCCCTCGGCGCCAGTCTCAGCGCTCGCCGCACCGCTGCAGCCCATGTGATCTTCAATCTGTTCACTGCGGCCGGGGCCTTTCTGTTGCTGCCTGTGTATCTGGCGGCGCTGCAACGGGGCTGGCCGGCCCTGTCTGGGCGCGATCCCGAATTCGCGCTCACGGCTTTCCATAGCGGCTTCAACCTGCTGGGCGTGCTGCTGGTTTTGCCGTTCACAGCACCATTCGCCGCTTTGATCCGGCGGCTGGTGCGGCCGGCCCAGGGCCGTTGGATCGATGATCTGGCCGATACCCCTCCCGCGGATCCCACCGCCGCCATCAGCCAGGCTCGCCAGGCCCTGGAGCCGTGTCTGCTCGAACTTCTCCGCCTGCTGCGTGATGGGCTGGTTGACGGCAATGGTCGCCGCCACTCCAGCATCCAGCGACTGGCAGTGCTGCAGGCCGATCTCGACCGGTTGGAGCTCTATCTCGACCAGATCCACCTGGCCCCGGCTCAGCGGCCTGGAAGCGACATCCCTGCCCGTGAGCTGTTGTTGCACCTGCTCCATGGCCTTGATCATCTGCAGCGACTGCATGAACGCTGTGAGGAGGAGCAGGACCGGCTGCGAACTGCCGCTACCAGCGCCAGCCTTGGCCCCGAGCGCCAAAAGCTGCTGGCAACGTTGAAGGAGCTGCTGGCCTGGATCCAGCAGGGCCGCTGGCCCCTCGCCAGCTCCGTGGCCAGGGAATGCGCCCAGCAGTTGCATCGCCGCGTGGATCCCTACCGCCAGGAGGTGTTGGCTGCAGTGGCCCAGGGCCTGCTTGATGTTGATGCCGGCACCACCCGACTGGAGGCGATCCGCTGGCTGCGGCGTGTGAGCCAGCACCTGGAACGGGTCTGCCATCACCTCGGGGCGATCGAGCTGGCCTAGAGCCGCCAGGGCAGGGTTTCACCGGCGTGAAAGGGCACCAGCTCCACGGCACAGCCGGCCGCATCGTTGAGGTGGAGTCGGCTGGGCACCGCCAGGGGCTCGCGCACCAGGGTGATGCTGCCCTCGTTGAGCGGCAGGCCGTAGAAGCGGGGACCGAACTCGGAGGCGAAGCCCTCCAGCCGCTCCAGAGCCCCCTCCTGCTCGAAGGCCAACGCATAGCTCTCGAGCGCATAGGGGGCGTTGAAGATGCCGGCGCAGCCGCAGGCCGATTCCTTGGCGTGGCGGGCGTGGGGCGCTGAATCCGTGCCCAGGAAGAACTTCGGGTTGCCGGAGGTGGCGGCCTGGCGTAAGGCGAGCCGGTGCCGTTCCCGCTTGGCCACCGGCAGGCAAAACAAATCGGGCCGCAGGCCCCCCCGGAAAAGGGAGTTGCGGTTGATGTGCAGGTGGTGGGGGGTGATCGTGGCTGCCAGGGTGGCGGGGCCGCTGCGCACGAAGTCCACCGCATCGGCGGTGGTGATGTGCTCGAACACCACCTTCAGCTCGGGCAGCCGCTGCAGCAGCGGTGCCAGGTGGCGCTCGATGAAAACAGCCTCGCGATCGAAGATGTCGATCGCCGGATCGGTCACCTCGCCGTGGATCAGCAGCGGCATCCCGATGCGGGCCAGGGTTTCGAGCACGCCCTCGATCGCTGTCAGATCGCTGACGCCGGCGGCGGCGTTGGTGGTGGCATTGGCCGGGTAGAGCTTGCAGGCCGTGAACACCCCCGCGCGGAAGCCCCGCTCGAGTTCCGCCGCTTCAATCGAGTTGGTGAGGTAGGCCGTCATCAGCGGCGTGAAGCCATGGCCATCGCTCAGGGCGGCCAGGATTCGCTGCCGGTAGGCCACCGCCGCCGCCACGGTGGTGATCGGCGGCAGCAGGTTCGGCATCACGATCGCCCGGGCGAACTGCCGGGCCGTGGCCGGCGCCACCGCCTGCAGCATGGCGCCGTCGCGCAGGTGCAGATGCCAGTCGTCCGGGCGCCGCAGCACCAGCCGTTCGCTCATCGACAGGGGGCTTTTGCCAACGCTAGGGGCTGCCAGGGGCCGCAGTCGGGCGTCGGCCGGCGCTGAGCAGCTCCAGTACGCGCTGATCACTCACCTGCCCAAAGCGATCGAACCATTCCCCCACCGATCCCAGGCCGTGCACCTCCTGCAGGATCAGCAGCTCGTCCACCAGGGGCCGCAGCAATGGCACCACCTGGCTGTCGGCCACCGGCACCGCCAGGGTGAGCGAGGCGGGCCCCAGCTGGCGCAGGGAGATCAGGGCGGCGCGCACGGTCATGCCCGTGGCGATGCCGTCGTCGATCACAAGCAGATCGCGGCCGGCCAGCTCGGCCGCCGCTGGATCGCCGTAGAGCCGCTGGCGCCGCTGCAGCTCCTGCTGCTGCTCGGCCACGATCTGGCGGCGGCTGGCGGCATCGAGGCGCAGGTGGCCTGCGTAGGGCTCATCCCAGAGCTCCACTCCCCCAGGGGCGATGGCGCCCAGCGCCAGCTCCGGATTGGCAGGCTGGGCGAGCTTGCGCACCGCCCAGGTGGCGAGCGGCAGCCCCAGGGCCCGGGCCACCTCGGCCGCCACCTCCACGCCGCCGCGGGGCAGGCCGATCACCACCCCCCGCTGGGCCTGGCCGTGCCAGCTGGCCAGGCGCTGGGCCAGCTCCTGGCCAGCCTGGCGGCGGTCACTCCAGAAGCTCCCTTGCCAGTGGTTGACCATGGCCCTAGCTCCTGCTGAGCACACCTCCATGATGCCGCCGCCGCAGGGCTTTGCGGAGCTCCTCCGCCAGCAGCACCAGGGGCGCTGCGGCCAGCACCCAACCCAGCAGCGCCGGCGGCAGCGGAGCCATGCCGAACACGGTTGCCACGACCGGCTGCTGGGTGAGCAGCGCCAGCAGCAGCAGTTCAGATGCCACCCCCAGCCAGAGCAGCCGGTTGCGCCACCAGGGGAGCCGGCGCAGCGACTGAAGTTCACTGCGGCAGGCCTGCAGGGCCCCGATCTGGCCGCTCACGATCGTGGCGAAGGCCACGCTCGAGGCCTGCTGCTGCAGGGTCACGATCTCCAGCGGGGCCTGGTGGCGCAGCAGCGCAGGGGCCAGCTGCTGCAGCTCCGCCAGGCCGATGCCCGCCTGCCGCCACACCAGCAGATAGCCCCCCATCGCCGCCAGGGCTTCGATCAGGCCGATGAACAGGTAGGCCCGTTGCAGCAGGGGGCCATTGAGCAGGTGGTCGTGGCGGTGCCGGGGCGGCTGCTGCATCAGCCCCGCCTCTTGCGGCTCTGCCCCCAGCCCCAGGGCCGGCAGCAGGTCGGTGCCCAGGTCCACCGCCAGGATCTGGAGAACGCTCAGGGCCGCCGGGATCTGCAGCGCCACCATCGCCAGGAAGGGGGCGATCTCCGGCACGTTCGAGGCCAGGATGTAGGTGAGGAATTTGCGGATGTTGGCCACCACTCCCCGGCCGTAGCCGATGGCGGTCACGATCGTGCTGAAGTCGTCGTCGAGCAGCACGATGTCGGCGGCTTCGCGGGCCACATCGGTGCCGCTCTGTCCCATCGCCAGGCCCACATCGGCGGCCCGCAGCGCCGGCGCATCATTGACGCCATCGCCGGTTACGGCCACCACCTCCCCGAGGCTGCGGTAGGCCTGCACCAACCGCAGCTTCTGCTCCGGTGCCATGCGGGCAAACACCAGCCGGCTGCGGTATTTGAGCAGCTGGTGCAGCTGCACATCAGGGATCTGGGCCATCGCATCGCCGTTGATCACCCGCACCGGATCAGCGCCTGAGCCGTTTTCGCTGCGCTCGAGCAGGCCGATCTGGTGGCCGATCGCCTGGGCGGTGAGGCCGTAGTCGCCGGTCACCATCGTTACCTTGATGCCGGCCTGGTGGCAGCTGCGCACCGCCGCCGCCACGCCCGCCCGGGGCGGGTCGTAGAGGCCCACCAGCCCCACCAGCTCCAGCTCCTGTTCCAGGGCCTGGGGGCTGGCGCTGAGCAGGTCGGCGCCGGTAGCGCCGGAGCGGCGCTGCGCCACCGCCAGCACCCGCATCCCCTGGCGGGCCAGGTTGTCGTTGGCGGCCACCACCTGCTTCCAGAGGGCGTCGTCGAGGTGCTGCGAGGCTTCGCCCACCAGCACGCTGCTGCAGTGGCGGAGCACCTCAAGCGGCGCCCCCTTGGTGAACACGATCAAGCCCTCGCCGCTCGGCTCGCCGCTCGCCTCGCCCAGCAGGGCCGCTGCCGCGTCAGTGGGTTCCACCAGCACGCTCATCATGCGGCGGTGGGAGTCGAAGGGCAGCTCGCGGCGACGGGGCAGGGCCGCTGCGAGTGCCTCCAGATCGAGGCCGGCGGTGGCCGCCGCCTCCAGCAGGGCTGTTTCGGTGGGATCCCCCACGGCCCGCCAGGGTTCGCTGCTCTTGCGACCGTGGTTGAGCCGGGCATTGGAGCAGAGGGCGGCACCGCCCAGCAGCAGGGACCGCCCGCTGGCGCTCTCGCCAGCGGGCAGCCAGATGCTGTGCAGCTCCATGCGGTTGGCGGTGAGGGTGCCGGTCTTGTCGCTGCAGATCACCGTGACCGAACCCAGGCTTTCCACCGCCGAGAGGCGCCGCACCAGCGCCTGACGGCGGGCCATCCGCTGCACATTCAAAGCCAGGGCCAGGGTCACCGTGGGCAGCAGTCCCTCGGGCACGTTGGCCACGATGATCCCGATCGCGAATACCAGGCTCTCGAGGGGTTCCATGCCCACGAACAGCAGGCTGCCGCCGAAGGCCAGAAGCCCCATCGCCAGGGCGATGCTGGTGATCGTGCGAACGATCCTTCCCACCTCCAACTCGAGGCTGCTGGCGGAGCGTTCGGTGCTGGCGGTGAGCCGGGCCACCTGGCCGAATTCGGTTTCGCTGCCGGTGGCATACACGATCGCTTCGCCCCGGCCGGCGGCCACCGTGGCCCCAGCCGGCAGCAGGTTGGCGATCTCGCTGGTGTGCACCCTCTCCTCAAGGGGGAGCTCGCCGGGGCGCTGCAGCAGCCGCCCGGAGCGCAGCGGCAGGGCTGCTCGCGCTTCGACCGCCTCGCTCTGCCGGGCCACCGGCAGCGATTCGCCGGTGAGCACGGCCACGTCGAGATAGAGGGAGCTGGCCTGCAGCACTCGGCAGTCGGCGGGCACCCGGTCGCCCTCCTCCAGCGCCAGGCGGTCGCCGGGCACCAACCGCTCGGCCGCCATGGTGAGCAGCTGGCCGTCGCGGACGACGCGCACCCGCTGGGGCAGCACCTTGGTGAGCGCTTCGAGGGTGCGCTCGGCCTGGAACTCCTGCCAGAAGGAGAAGAGGCCGTTGATCAGCACCACAGCCCAGATCGCCCAACCCAGCTCGGGGGTGCCGGCCAGGAAGGCCAGGCCGCCGGCGGCCCAGAGCAGCAGGGCCATGAAATGGAGCAGTTGGTCGGCGAAACGCAGGGCCAGGGGGCGGCGCTGCAGGCGCGGCAGCAGGTTGGGGCCAAAACGGGCCAGGCGCCGTTCGGCCTCCGCGCGGCTGAGGCCGCCCGGGCCGCTGCCGAGGGCCTGCTCCGCCTCGGCGGGGCTGAGGCCCCAGAGGGGCTCGTGGGCCGTGAGCAGCACCGCCGGCTAATCAGCTCTTGCCGCTGCACCGTAGGGGGACTGCCAGAGTGATGATTGAGTGGTGGCCGTGACGCCGCCGAATGCCGTGAACAGAGCCCTGTGGGCGCCGTGGCGGCGGGCTCTGATGGCCCTGGCCCTGGCGGCCAGCGCTGCGGCCGGCCTGGCGGGCTGCGCCGCCAACGAGTCGGCTGGCGTTAGCAGCCCCCGACTTGCGGCGATCCGCTCCCGCGGCAGCTTGCTGTGCGGCATCAATGGCCAGCTGCCGGGGTTCAGTATCCTCGCCGCCAACGGCCGTTACGAAGGGCTCGATGCGGATCTGTGCCGCGCCGTGGCGGCGGCGGTGCTCGGCGATGCCGCCAAGGTGGAGTTCCGGCTGCTCACCACCACCCAGCGCTTCGCGGCCCTGGCCAGCGGAGAGGTGGATCTGCTGGCCCGTAACACCAGCGTCAGCCTCGGCCGCGATGCCCCCGGCGGCAACGCCCTCAGCTTTGCGCCGGTGGTTTTGCACGACCACACCGCCGTGATGGTGCCCAAGGCCGGTGGCATCACCGCGCTGGCGGGCCTGGCGGGCCAGCCCATCTGTGTGATCTCCGGTACGAGCACTGAGGTGGTGCTGGCCGACCGGCTGCGGGAGCGGCGCATTGCCTACGTGCCCCTGCGCTTTCACACGGCCGATCAGGCGTTCGACGCCTACCTGAGCCAGCGTTGTGCCGCCATCGTGAGCGACCAGGTTGGTTTGGCGGGGCGGCGCAGCACCTTCCCCGATCCGCTGGGCCATCGCTTCCTGCCGGATCGGCTCAGCAAGGAGCAGATCGCCGTGGTCACCGCCCAGGCCGATCCCGCCTGGGCAGATGCGGTGCGCTGGCTGGTCTACGGCCTGATCGAGGCCGAGGAGCAGGGGGTGGATCAGGCCAGCCTGGCCCGGAAACTGGCTGCAGCCCGCGCCGAACCGCGGCTCACCGATCAGCGCCGGCTCCTGGGCCTGGAGGGCCATCTCGGCAGCCAGCTCGGCCTCTCCGATGATTTTCTGGTGCGGGCGATCGGCGCCGTGGGCAACTACGGCGAGATCTTTGAGCGCCACCTGGGCAGCGCCTCGCGCCTGCGGTTGCAGCGGGGCCCGAACCGGCTCGCCCGCGATGGTGGCCTGCTGGTGTCGCCGTCTTTCCGCTGAGTCAGCCGATCTGCCTGAGGAACTGCTTGCTGCGCTCGTGCTGGGGGTTGCTGAAGAACTGCTCCGGCGGCGCGATCTCCACCACCACCCCTTCATCCATCAGCACCACCCGGTGGGCCACCTGGCGGGCGAAGCGCATCTCGTGGGTCACCACCACCATGGTCATGCCGTCCTGGGCCAGCCCCTGCATCACCTCGAGCACCTCCTGCACCATCTCGGGGTCGAGGGCGCTGGTGGGCTCATCGAAGAGCATGATGCGCGGCTCCATGCAGAGCGAGCGGGCGATCGCCACCCGCTGCTGCTGACCGCCGGAGAGCTGGCCTGGATATTTGTGGGCCTGCTCGGCGATGCCCACCCGATCGAGCAGCTCGAGGGCGCGTCGCTGCACCGCCTGCTTGGAGAGCTTGCGCACCAGCACCGGTGCCAGGGTGAGGTTCTCCAGCACGCTGAGGTGCGGGAACAGGTTGAACTGCTGGAACACCATCCCCACCTCGCGGCGCACGGCGTCGATCTGACGCAGGTCGTCGTTGAGGGCAATGCCATCCACCAGGATCGAGCCCTGCTGAAAATCCTCCAGGGCGTTGAAGGTGCGCAGGAAGGTGCTCTTGCCGGACCCCGAGGGCCCCATGATCACCAGCACCTCGCCCTGGTGCACGCGGAGGTCTACCCCCCGCAGGGCATGGAAGCCATTGGGGTACCACTTCTCAACCGCGCGGGCCTCGATCATCACAGCGTTGGGGTTGCTCATGCCTGGGATGGGGAAAGGTTGGAAGCGGAGCTGGGATTGGGGTTGAGGCGGCTCTCAAGGGCACGGCTGCCCAGGCCCAGCGCGGCGCAGCAGCACCAGAACAGCACGGCTAGCACCAGATACACCTCGGCGTTCTTACCCAGAAAATCCGGGTTTGCCATCACCGTGCGGGCGGTGCCGAGCAGATCGAGCAGGCCGATCAAGGACAGCAAGGTGGTGTCCTGCAGCAGCGAGATGAACTGCCCCACCGTGGCCGGCAGGGCCACCCGCAGGGCCTGGGGCAGCACCACATGGATCAGGGCCTGGGGCATCGGCAGGCCCAGGGAGCGGGCCGCCTCCAGCTGGCCAGCCGGCAGGGCCGCCAGGCCGGCACGCACAGCTTCGGCCACGTAGGCCGCTGCGAAGAAGGTGAGCACCCAGGCCGCCCGCCAGACCCGGTCGGGGGCCATGCCGCCGGGCAGCAGGAAGCCCAGGATGTTCTGGCCGAGGAACAGCAGGGTGATCAGCGGCGCCCCGCGGATGAATTCGATGTAGAGCACCGAACCCCATCTCAGCAGCGGCAGCTCACTGCGGCGCCCCAGGGCCAGCAGGATCCCCAGGGGAAAACAGAGCAGGATCGCGAAGCTCGACATCAGCAACGTGAGCAGCAACCCCCCCCAATCGGACGGGGCCACCTTCACCAGACCCAATCCGCCACTGATCAGCACCATGCCAACCAAATAGAGCAGGGGCCAGATCAGGGGGATCAGGCGGCGGGCGGATGCCGGAATGGCCTGGCCCGATTGCCCTGCTGCCCAGCGGCTCAGCAGCAACAGCAAGGTGATGCCCCACCAGCGCATCTGGATTGCCAGGCTGAGTTGCAGGGCCATCGGCAGCCAGAGGGCCAGCAGCACGAGCACCGCCAGGGCCCAGCGGTCGTTGCGGGGCCAGAGGCTGGCCGGCGCACCGGAGCGGGGTAAGGCCCGCAGCAGACCCCAGCTCAGCCCGGTTGCCGCCGCCAGCAGGGCGGTGAGCAGCCAGAGGCGCCACTGCTGCTCAAGCGGGTAGCGCCCCAGTGCAAACAGGGTGCTGTTGGCGCGAATCACCGCCCACTGGGCCTGGAACAGGGCCCACTTGGCCAGGCCGAGGGCGGCGGCCACCAGGAAGGCGATCAGGGCGATCGAGATCAGGCCATTGAGGCGGCTTGAGAACAGTTCCTGCCGCAGCTGCTCGAGGCGGCTGGGGCGAACAATCATCGGAGGCGTGCTGGCCATCTCAGCGCTCCTTCAACTGAACCAGGCCATTGAGGCCATTCATCAGGGCCGAGATCAGCAGGTCGATCACCAGATAGGAACCCAGCAGAATCAGCACCACTTCCACGGCCCGGCCGCTCTGGTTGAGGGTGGTTTCGGCCACCGAATACAGATCGGTGTAGCCGCAGGCCACCGCCAGCGAGGAGTTCTTGGCCAGGGAGATGTACTGGCTGTTGAGCCCCGGCACGATCACCCGTAGGGCCTGGGGCAGCACGATGCGCCGCAGGGTCTGCAGGGGGCTGAAGCCCAGGGAGCTGGCCGCCTCCCACTGGCCCCGCGCAACCGAGGCGACACCGCCGCGCACCACCTCGGCAATGAAGGCGGCTGAGTACACCACCAGGCCCGTGAGCAGGGCCCCGAACTCCACGGTGAAACTCAGGGGAGCCTTCCAGACCCCATTCACCAGTTCAGGCGAGCCCAGAAACAGACCTGACTGGGCCAGCACCACACCCGGGAGCTGAATTGCAGCCGAGCCCTTGGGCAGGGCGAGGAACACCACGAAATACCAGAACACCAGCTGCAGCAGCAGCGGGATGTTGCGGATCAGTTCCACATAGATCCGCGCCAGGCGCTTGAGCAAGCCGTTGGAGCTGAAGGAGGCCGTGCCCACCAGGGTGCCGAGCACCGTTGCCCCAATCAGCCCGGCCAACACCACCCGCAGGGTGTTCACCAGCCCCGCCAGCAACGCCCGCCAATAGGGAAGGCTGGCGTCGAAGGGCAGCAGGGTTTCGGAGATGTCGAAGCCGGCGGGATTGCCCAGCCAGCTCCAGCTCAGCAGCAGGCCGCGGGCCGTGAGGTTGATCAGCAGATTGCTGAGCAGGAAGGCCGCAACCACTGCCACCACCAGGGCCGCCACCCCCTGCACCAGCCAGGGCAGCAGGCGGCGGTTCCGCCACCAGGGCGTGGCTTCAGCTCGGCTGGTCATGGCTGCAGAGCGGAGATCCTGCTGCTCACAGGAAGGGCGGTGAATACATCAGGCCGCCCTGGCGCCATTGCTGGTTCACACCGCGCTCGAGCTTGAGGGGCGAGCCCGTGCCCACATTGCGCTCAAACACCTCGCCGTAGTTGCCCACGGCCTTCACCGCCTTAACAACGAAATCGGCGGGCAGTCCGAGCTGTTTGCCGAGATCTCCCTCCACTCCGAAGAAGCGCCGCAGCTGGGCGAGGTTCTTGTTGGCTTTGGCCTCGGCCACCTTGGCGTCGATGTTGGCGGCGGTGATGCCCATCTCTTCGGCCTGAATCAGGCTGTAAACCACCCAGCGCACGGCATCAGCCCAGGCCGGATCGCTATTCACAGTGGCCGGGTTGAGGGGCTCCTTGCTCAGCACATCGGGCAACAGGATGTGGCCTGCGGGGTTAGGGAAACCGGTTCGCTTCGCCGCCAGCCGGGAGCGGTCAGAGGTCACGGCAACGCAACGGCCCTGCAGGTAGGCCGCAAAGGTCTGATCGCCCGATTGGAACTTCAGGGGGGTGTAGGCGGCATTGAGCTCCCGCATCCGGTCGGCCAGGTTGAGCTCGGTGGCGGTGCCTGTTTCCACGCAGATCGGTTTGCCAGCCACGTCCTTGAGGGATTGAATGCCGCTGCTGGCAGGCACCATCACGGCCTGACCGTCGTAGAAGGTGGTGGGGGCAAAGGCAAGGGCGTTGCCGCCAGGCGCATCGCGGCTGAGGGTCATGGTGGTGTTGCGCGAGAGCAGATCCACCTCACCGCTGCCCAGGGCCGCGAAGCGCTCTGTATTGCTCAGGTCGCGGTAGGTCACCTTGGCGGGATCACCCAGCAACGCGGCCGCTGTTGCCTTGCAGAAATCCACATCCAAACCGCTGTAGCTGCCGTCGGGAGCCACAAAACTGAAGCCCGGCAGCTTGCCGTCCACACCGCAGATCAGGTTGCCCCGGCTCTTGATCGCCGCCATCTTCTGGCTCTGGATCCCGCCGCCATCGCTGGCGCAGCCCATCAGGGTGGCAAGGGTGGCCAGCAGGGTCCAGGAGGCAAGCCATGTCCCTTTGCTGGCCTGGGGCTTGCCGGTGGTATTGCGATCGGTGGACATCAATTCCCCTGGAGGTTCGCAGCAGTTTGCCAGTAAAGCCCCGGCTCAGAGGTTCACAGGGCCGGTCATCATGGCGATGGCCCCGCCGCTGCAGGAGCGTTCGATGTTTCGCCATCTGCTTGTGCCCATCGATGGCAGTGACCTCTCCAGGGCTGCCGTAACTGCGGCCGTGGCCTTCGCCCGCGATGCCGGCGCCAGGATCACCTTCTTCCATGCTCAGACCAGTTTCCTGGGCCGCGCCGACATGGCCCTCTATGGCGAGAGCCTGATGCTCGATCCGGCGGTGGCCGAGCAGTTCGCCAAGGCCAACGCCAGCTATGCAGGCAGCTTGCTCGCTGAAGCCGCCAGTCAGGCGGAGGCGGCCGGCGTGGAGGCCAGTGGCCTCACGGTGGTGAATTCAGTGGTGTACGAAGCGATCATCGCGGCTGCCCGTGAGCAGGGCTGCGATCTGATCTACATGGCTTCCCATGGCCGCCGCGGTCTGGGCGGGCTGCTGCTAGGCAGTGAAACCCAGCGGGTGCTCACCCACTCGCCGCTGCCGGTACTGGTGCACCGCTGAGGCCCTTTTGGCGCAGGGCAGTGGCGTGGGCCAGCAGGCTCGAACGCGTTTTGTCGTACACCACCGCGGCCTCGGCATCGCTGCGGCCCACGCAGGTCATGCCGAGCTTGCCGAATTCCGAAAGGCAGCCGAGCAGATGGAAGACGCTGCCGCGCAGCTGGGCCGGGTCGTAGTGCAGGCCGGCCTCGGCCACGATGTCCACCAGATCGATGGGCAGCAGGCCGCGCAGGCTTGGATCGCTGAGGTTGTCGGTGGCCTGGTAGTGGAGCGGCTGCCCGGTGGGGGAGCGGAACAGGCCGCTGGCTGGATCGAGCTGGCCAGCGGAGATCGCCTGCAGGGCGGTGAACGGGTGGGTGGTGCCGCTCTGGCGCAGGTTCACCTCGATCGCCTGCAGATCCCAGCGCTCGCCGAAGCGGCGGGCGATGAAGTCGACCCCGTAGCGCTCCAGGGCCCCCTCCGCCGCCAGGGCCTCACCCACGGCCTGGCCGTGGTGCATCAGCGCCAGCCGATAGCCGCCTTCGGCGGGGAAGCGGCAGCCCAGGTAGGTCTGGCCGCTGGCCCCGCCGAGGATCTGTTCATGGCTGGAGAGCACCTCCACCCTGCCGCCCGGGTGGATGGTGCCCTGCACGCTCGGCGAGCTGAGTGCCTCGCCACCGTCCAGCCAGGCCTCCACCAGGGCACCCTGCTGCCGCAGCAGCTGCCGCCATTCGGGCGGCGGCATCGGCAAGCGTTCGAGTGCCTCACGCAGCAGGCGCCGCCGTTCGCCGCAGCTGCGGCTCTCGAGCTGCAGCGGTGCCAGATCGAGCGCAGCGTTCCCTTCGCCGCTGAAGCCTTCGTTCAGCTTCACCACGCAGCGCTGAAGGCTGGGCTGGGCTTCCCAGAGCTCCGCCGTGGCCTCGCTGAGGTCGTCGAGGCTGTGCACCAGGGGGCTGCCGGCGGGATGGGGCACACCGCAGCGGGCAAACAGTTCGCGGCTGCCCGCCTTGCTTCCCCAGTAGCCCAGGGCCGGATCGGTGCCGAGCAGTGGTACCTGCAGCAACTCCGAGAGTTGTTTCTCCAGCTCGGTTACCACGTAGCAGCTGATGAAGCTGCGTCCCGGTCGCAGCAGCTCGCGGATACGGCCCAGCAGCCCCGGCCGCTCCAGCAGTTTTTCGGTGAGGGGACGGCTCGAGCCGTCGTCGGCATCGAACAGGTGCAGGCGCCGGCGGGCGTGGGCCGTGGGCACACCCGGCAGCAGCTCCAGCACCGCGTCCACCACCAGCTCCGGCAGCAGCTTGCTGGTTACATACACAATCCGCACCCCAGGATCACGCAGGCGGATCAGGGAGAACAGCTGCCGCTCCTCGTAGTTGTGGGCCCCGGTTACAAGCTCCAGCTGGCGGCGCTCCAGGCTCAGGGAGGGCACCATCAGCACGTCCACATCCGGCCCCTGGGCATTGGTGGCGATGCCCCACTCGGGTTGGAGCTGGGCCTGAAGCTCGCGGAAGGTGAGGGGCATCGGAACCAGGTGGATCAAGGGGCCAGCGGGGCCTGCGGGGGTGGAGGTGGCACCGGAATTGGCGTTGGGGCTGCCAGCGGGGCAGGTGGCGGCGTCTGGGTTGGTGGGGGTGGTGCCGCCGGAGGTTCGGGCACCACCACCCTTCCCTTCTCCTCCGGGTTGGGCGCCGTCTGCGGACCGATCAGCTCCACGGCCGAGCGTTGAACCACCAGCCGGAAGCGGATCGGCTGGTTTTCGTTGATCAGTTCCTGGGCCCGGGCCACCTGGCGGGGGGTGGGCACGTTGGGGTTGCTCACCCGCAGCAGTACTCGCAGCAGCGGCGGATTCTGGTTCCAATCGATCGAGAGGTCGGCCAGGGTGGAGCCGTTGCCGAGCAGCTCCTTGCGGCCGGCGATCAGCTCGCCCACGGTGGCTTCGATCCGCTGCTGCGCCGCCGTGTGGCGAGCCTTGCCCATCAGGTCGATGAAGCTGCCCCCCAGGGGCAGCACCAGCAGGCCGGTGAGCAGGAAGCTCACCCAGCTGAGGCTGCTGCGGGAAAGGCGACGGCTGAAATCAGGTGCACTGGCCGCCAGCACCACCAGGCCGCCGCTGAGGATGCCCAGCAGGTTGGTGGCAAACAGCAGGCCTGCCCCCAGGGCTGCGGGCCATTCCGATGCCGAGAGGGTGAGCCCCAGAACGCACACCGGTGGCACCAGGGCCACGGCGATCGCCGTGCCCGCCAGCGATGACACCGCCTCGCTGCGCACCTTGGCGTAGGTGGCGACCGCCCCTGCCACCAGGGCGATGCCCAGGTCGAGCAGATTCGGCTCCGTGCGCGAGCGCACCTCCGTGCCGAACAGCTCCGGGCCTGTGAGCAGGCCGAGCGCTGCCGAGACGGCGATCGTGAGCAGGGTGCCCACGGCGAGGGTGAGGGCCGCCTGGCCGAACAGCCGCAGCCGCCCCTGCAGGATCGCAAACGCTGCCGTGCGCAGCGGCGTGATCCAAGGGGCCACCACCATCGCCCCGATCACCACCGCGGCACTGTTGGAGAGCAGGCCCAAGGTGGCGATCAGGCTGGCCCCCACGCTGAGCACCACGAAAACCTGATCAAGCCTGGCGTCCTGCTCGAATTCGGCTACAAGCCGCGCGAGGATCTTGGCTTCCAGGGGCTCGCTGGCGGGGCCTCCATGCTTACAGCCCCAGCCACAGTCCCCGCCACAGTCCCCGCCTCAGCCATGGCCCTGCGTCTGTTCCTTGATTCCGCCGATCCCGAGGCCTGGCAGGCCTGGCTGCCCACGGGCCTGTTCCACGGCGTGACCACCAACCCTTCCCTGCTGCGGCGGGCCGGCCAGCCCTGTGACATCTCCCACCTGGGCGATCTGACCCGCCAGGCCAGCTCCCTGGGCTGCCGGGAGCTGCACCTGCAGGCCTGGGGGGGCGATGCCCGCCAGTACGCCCAGTGCGGCCGCCAGTTGGCTGCCCTGGCGCCTGAGCTGGTGTGGGTGAAGCTGCCGATCACGGCAGCAGGCAGCCGGGCTGCCGTCGAGCTGATCGCCGCCGGCTTGCGTGTGACGTTTACGGCCTGCTATCAGGTGAGCCAGGTGCTGGCGGCCGCGGCCCTCGCTGCCGACTACATCGCTCCCTACCTGGGCCGTATCGCTGCCCAGGGGCGGGACGCCCATGCCGAGTTGATCGCCATGCAGCGTTGCCTGGAGGGTTGTGGCTCCTCAACCAGGCTGCTGGTGGCCAGCCTGCGCTGCTGCGACGATCTCAGCCGCCTGGCGGCAGCGGGCCTCTCGACCTTCACCATCAGCCCTGCGCTGGCGAGCGAGCTGTTCAGCGATCCGGCCACCGCTGCCGCGGCTGAACAGTTTGAGAGCGACGCCCGCTGGCAGCTTGCCCTTCCTGGCCCGTAGCTGCCAAAGCGGGAAACCATTGCCAGTCTTGTGGTGAGACTTATGCAACTGGCGTCCATGGCGGCTTGGCTGCTGATCTTCCTGGCGATGCTGGCGGTGAGCCTGCTGATCGTGCCCTCCCCAGCCGATTACCGTTGGTTTACGAGGCTCCGCCGGCCGCGCTGGTTTGCTTACGACGGCAGTGCCTCCGTTGTGGCCGCCGCCACCTTTCTCTGCTTCTACGCCTCTGCCCTGCTCGTCTGGGAGACGTTGCGTCCCCGTGAGCAGCCCTGGCCCTGGATGGGGGCCTACCTGCTGCTGGTGGTGTTGGTGCAGAGCTGCACCTGGGTAATCTGCCGCAGCCGGCGCCTGGCCACAGGCACGGCGATGGGATTTCTTGGCTGGCTGTGGGGGATGCTGCTCACGGTGATGGTGGCCTCGCTGAATGGTCCTGCCGCCGCCCTGCTGGTGCCCTACCTGATCTGGAGTCCGGTTGGCATCCTGCTCAACTGGCAGATGGGGCGTCTTAATCGCACACCCTGAAGGCCGCCTGCGCGTGTTGCCCCTCACCCCCGGTGCCCTCTCCTCGCTGCGGCTTGAGGAGCGCCCCGCACCGCTGCCGCCCCTCCCGAGCGGCCCCAACTACAGCGACCAGAGGCGTTGCCGCTTTGAGGTGCTCGTGTTTGAGCCATCGGGGCCGCGACGCCAGTCGCTGCATCACGCCCGCGAGCTCAGGGCCCTCCGCCGGCAGCCGACAGCGCCACTCTGGGTGCGGGTGCTGGGCGGCACTGATCCTGCAGCCGGTGATCCTGCAGACGTGGCGGCCATGTTCGATGCGCTGGAGGTGCCGCCGGTGCTGCGGGCGCCGCTGCTGGAGGTGCCCCAGCGCCCCCGGGTTGATTCCCTGGGCGGCGCCGTGCTGGTGGTGCTCCACCGGCTCGGCTTCGCCCCCGGCAGTGGCGAACTTGTCAGCGACCAGGTGGGGCTGTTGCTGCTGCCCGATCTGCTGATCACGGTGGAGGAGGCCCCCGCCGCAGACTCCTTCGCCGATCTGGTCTGCTGGCTTGAGGCCCGCAGTGGTTCGGTTGAGCAGCGCGACCTCGACGACATCCTGCACTACCTGGTTGACGAGCTGCTCGACGGCCTCTTCCCGATGCTTGAACGGATCGCCAACCGGCTCGACGACTTTGAAGAGCTGGTGCTGCAGGATCCCAAACCTGCGTTGCTCAAGCGCACCTTCCGCTGCCGTAGCCAACTGCGCACGATTCGCAACCAGATCTGGCCGCTGCGCCACCAGATCCAGGTGCTGCAACGACAGAACCAGAAGCTGCTGGGGCCCGAAGCGATGGCCGGCTTCCAGGAGATGGCCGATCTGCTGGGGCTGCTCTACGACAACGGGGAGTTGCTGCGCCACCAGAGCGATGCGATCACCCAGGCCTACGCGGCCACGATCGGCAACAGAATGAACCAGGTGATGAAAACACTCACCATCCTCACGAGCGTGTTCGCGCCGCTCACCTTCATTGCGGGGGTCTACGGCATGAACTTCCGCCACATGCCCGAGCTGGCCTGGCGCCATGGCTACCCCGCCGCCATGCTGTTGATGGCTGCGGTGGCTGCGATTCAGTCCTACTGGCTGTGGCGGCGCGGTTGGTTCCAAGACTGGATGCCCCGCCGCTGAGCCGGTTCAGCAACGGTGTGCCGCTCTCGCTGGACGCGGAGCCTGCGCTCGTGTTGATCTGAACCTAGAGATCAACGTTGCCGCCGTCAGTTCCATGGCCCATCACCAGGCATTGATCGTGGGTGGAGGCGCCGCCGGCCTCACCGTGGCGGCCCGCCTGAAGCGGCTGCGCCCCGAGCTGGATGTGGCCATCCTCGAGCCTTCACCCGATCACTACTACCAGCCGGGCTGGACCCTGGTGGGTGGGGGCGTGTTCAGCCTGCAGCAGACCCACCGACCCGAGGCTGAGCTGATTCCTGAGGGTGTGCGCTGGATCCGCGCCGCGGCAGAGGGTTTTGATCCCGCCGCCAACACGGTTGGCACCAGCAGCGGTGAAACCCTCAGCTACGAAACGCTGGTGGTGGCCACCGGCATCAAGCTCTGCTGGGATCGGATCAAGGGGCTGCCGCAGGCCCTGGGCAGCCAGGGCATCACCAGCAACTACTCCCGCGAGCACCTCAACTACACCTGGCAGACGATCCAGGGCTTCAAGGGCGGCCAGGCCCTGTTCACCTTCCCGGATACGCCGATCAAATGCGCCGGCGCTCCCCAGAAGATCATGTATCTGGCCGACGATGTGTTCAAGCGTTCGCCGGCCGTGGCGGCCTGCACACGCGTGATCTACGCCACCGCCACGCCGGGCATCTTCGCCATCCCAGCCTTCGCCGCACCGTTGCGGCAGGTGGTGGCCCGCCGCGGCATCGATGCCCGCTACCTGCACACCCTGCGGGAGGTGCGAGCCGAGAGTAAGGAAGCCGTGTTCTCGGTTAAGGAAGGGGAGAGCGAAAGGGAGGAGGTGATCAGTTTCGAGATGCTGCATGTCACGCCGCCGATGACGGCCCCCGATGTGGTGGCCACAAGCCCGCTGGCGGTGGCGGGGCCTGGCGGTTGGGTTGACGTGGACAAAGGCACCACTCAGCACGTGCGCTATCCGAATGTCTTCTCGATCGGTGATGTGTCGTCGCTGCCCAACTCCAAGACGGCGGCTGCCGTGCGCGGCCAGGCGCCAGTGCTGGTGGATAACCTTCTGGCCCATCTCGACAGCCGGCCGCTGCTGGCCCGCTACGACGGCTATGCCTGCTGCCCGCTGATCACCGGCTACGGCAAGGTGATCATGGCCGAGTTCAACTACGAGGGTCAGCCCACGCCCTCCTTCCCGCTTGATCCCACCGTGGAGCGCAGCAGCATGTGGCAGGTGAAAACCAGGCTGCTGCCTTGGCTTTACTGGAACCGCATGCTCAAGGGATACGACCATGAGCGTCGCTTCATGCCGGGCATCGCCAAGCCAGAGGTGCGCAGCCGGTAGCCATCGGTGCCCCATCCCCCCTTCTCGGTAGGGATAAGCATTAATACTCATATCCAGGGGATCGACCTCTGTCTAGAAACAAGGGAAGATCTGTGGTTACGCACAATGCCCCACCTGCGCCCCTGGACCGAAACCCATCTCCCCTGGCGCAATGGCCGTCCAGAGCGCTATGCCCTGCGTGCTGGTGGCGCGGACTATCTGGCCATCGAAGGCCAGGATCAGCGCATCTCCCACGTGTCCAGCAGCGAAGGGGCCTGGCAGTTCCACACCCATCAGCGGGCTGTCCAGGCGGCGCGTCAGATCGCCTCTGTGCTGGGTTCGCCTGTGGATGTGGTGAAGTTGGCCTGATTGCTGGGGCCAGCTCCTCCTGGTATCTAGGGTTCGCTAACCGAGCGTCCGCCCTAAGCGCCAATGGCCGCCATCTTCGCCGACAACAGCCTCAGCATCGGTCGTACGCCGATGGTGCAGCTGAATCGAGTCACCGAGGGCTGCGCCGCCCGAGTGCTGGCGAAGATCGAGGGCCGTAACCCCGCCTATTCAGTGAAATGCCGCATCGGCGCGGCAATGATCTGGCAGGCGGAGCGCGATGGGCTGCTCGGCCCTGGCAAGGAGCTGATCGAGCCCACCAGCGGCAACACCGGCATTGCCCTGGCCTTCGTGGCGGCCTCGCGGGGGATCCCGCTGACGCTCACGATGCCCGAAACGATGAGCATGGAGCGGCGCAAGCTGCTCACCGCCTATGGCGCCCGGCTTGAGCTCACCGAAGGCAAGCTGGGGATGACCGGGGCGGTGAACCGGGCCCGCGAGATCGCGGGCTCCGATCCCGATCGCTACGTGCTGCTGCAGCAGTTCGTTAACCCGGCCAATCCCCAGATCCATCACGACACCACCGGCCCTGAGATCTGGGAGGATTGCGATGGCCAGGTGGATGTGCTGGTGGCCGGAGTCGGCACCGGGGGCACGATCACCGGGGTCAGCCGCTACATCAAGGGCACCCTGGGCCGGGCGTTGGTTTCCGTGGCGGTGGAGCCGGCCAACAGCCCTGTGATCCGGCAGAGCAAAGATGGTGAACCCCTACGTCCGGGCCCCCACAAGATCCAGGGGATCGGCGCCGGTTTCGTGCCCGGCAACCTCCAGCTGGATCTGGTTGATCGGGTGGAGGCCGTGAGCGATGAAGAGGCGGTGGCCATGGCCCGCCGATTGATGAAGGAGGAGGGCATTCTGGCTGGCATCTCCTGCGGCGCCGCCACGGTGGCAGCCCTGCGG
Source organism: Prochlorococcaceae cyanobacterium (assembly GCA_046484965.1). Taxonomy (GTDB): domain Bacteria; phylum Cyanobacteriota; class Cyanobacteriia; order PCC-6307; family Cyanobiaceae; genus JAWOHV01. The sequence continues at coordinate 675 of JAWOHV010000116.1, read as the reverse complement.
CTGGCCCGTGAAGCGGCCTATGCCGGCAAAACCATCGTGGTGGTGCTGCCGGATTCCGGCGAGCGCTACCTGAGCTCGGTGCTGTTTGAGGGTGTTTTCAACGAACGGGGCCTGGCCCTGGCCTGAATCGATGCCCTGCTGGCCCGCTTCAGGCGCGGGCGCTTGGCTTGAACACGCGGTATAACTCCATCGATCCGCTCCTTTCCGGAGAGAGCCTCCATGGCTGAGCTGCAGCTGCTGCAACCACCCCGCCTTGCGAAAGTGATCGTGGGCACGGTTCCTCCCCCCTGCGAAACTTCGATCGCGGGCTTCTCCCCTGCCCTGAAGGCCCATCTCTGGAGGCAGATTGCCAGCACCCCGATCTCGCGTATCAGGGATCTGCTGCCGGCCCTGCGGATTTTGGCGCTGATTGCTGCCTGCGGTTTTGTGGTCCAGATCACAACGACAACCCAGCAGGCCATGGAGGGCGTGCCCGCGCTTGGCGGAATGCTGCAGTTGATGGGGTTAAGCAGCCTGCTTGGTTTCCTCTCGCACCAAGCCCTGCGGCCAGCCCCGGCAGGTCGTGACCGTCGATGGGCCCGTAGTAGTTAAAGCCCAGTTCCTCGAACAGGGTGCCGGGCACGATCATGCCCTTCATGTGTTCCTCGGCCCGGCGCATGAATTCGCGCATGGGGG
>JAWOHV010000097.1:0-8813 GCA_046484965.1 Prochlorococcaceae cyanobacterium | reverse complement strand
GGTGCCCACCGAAACCGATCTGTCGCTGAAATGCGACGACACGGCCGACGACGACTTCGCCGCCGCCGATGGGGTGGACCTGCGTAAGCCAAAACAGACCAACACCGAGTACAAATCAGGATCTGGCGATGACGGCGGCAGCAGCGAGTCGGGCCCGGCCAAGCCGCAGCTGTTTCCCTCCTCCATCGGCGTCAGCCTGCTACTGCCTCCCGGTGGGGAACTACAGCTGATCGCCCGCTGGGGCGACTACGTGCCGGTGCAGCAGGGCGAGCAGCAGAGCTGGCAGCGCACCCCCCGCCAGGAAACGCTGGCCCTCAGCCACAGCGAGATCACCGCCACGAAGGGCCTCAGCGGCCGGCCCTGGCCCAACAGCAATGGCCTGCAGCTGCGCTGGCACTGCCGCCCGGCACCTGCCAGCCAGGGCTATGCCACTGGCACCGTGGCCGTCACGCTCTTCCTCACCAATGAGCGCAACAAAGCCATCACACTGGTGGAGCGCGACCAGAACTCGGCATTCCAGGCCGAGCTGGAGCTGCGCTGCCCCCAGGGTTTCGTGGCACGTCTCGATCCTCACGCCAGCCGCACCGGTGGCGACTGGGATGAGGCCGTCAATGCCCTGCAGTTCAGTGATGCCAGCGAGTACGGCGTGGGGCACAACGTGGGCGTGGAAGTGGATCTCGATGCCGATGGCAGCTGCTCACGTCTGCGAACCACCTGGATCCCCCAGGCCACGGTGGAGAAGGTGGTGCCCCGGCCCGATGTGGGCTGTGAGCTGGCCATGGAGGAGCTCGACCGCCTGGCCAGCCAGGGATTCGAGGCCATTCGCGACGCCCTGATGCCCCTGGTGAAGCGCTACGAAGCCTGGATCGAGGAACAGACCACCTTGTCCGGGCTCAACGCCCAGCAGCAAGCCACCGCCGAGCAGCTGCTCGCCAATGCCAGCGGCCAGGCCCAGCGGATCGCTCGCGGCATCGAGGCCCTCGCCGAACCCGACATCCGCGACGCCTTTGCGATCGCCAATCGCACCATGGCCGCCGCCGCCCGCCAGCGCTACGGCGTGATGCAGGGCCTTAAAGCCAACGACCCATCCGTGCGGCCCCCGGCCTGGCGGCCCTTCCAGCTCGCCTTTCTGCTGATGAATCTGGTGGGCATCGCCCGCCCCAACGATCCGCAGGTCGACCCCAGGCGCGAGCGCGACACCGTGGATCTGCTGTTCTTCCCCACCGGCGGCGGCAAGACCGAGGCCTACCTGGGCCTGGCCGCCTTCACCCTGGTGATGCGCCGCCTGCGCCATGGCGGCTCGCTGCAGGCCGGTGGGCTGAGCGTGCTGATGCGCTACACCCTGCGCCTGCTCACCCTCGATCAGCTCGGCCGCGCCTCCACCCTGATCTGCGCCCTCGAACTCGAGCGCCAGCGCCAGAGCGAGAAGCTCGGCGGCTGGCCGTTTGAGATCGGCCTCTGGGTGGGCCAGGCCGGCACCCCCAACCGCATGGGCGGCAAGGGCAACAGCAGCGAAGCCACCGCTCGCCTGCGAGTGCGCGCCTACAACGACGGAAAAACGAGCATCAAGCCGATCCCGATCGACACCTGCCCCTGGTGCGGGGTGGAGTTCGGCAAGCGATCCCTGCTCGATCCCAAGCCCTGCGGCACCGCCGGGGTGTTTCACCTGCTGCGCCAGGGCCGCCCCGATGGCGACAACCCCGAGGAGCTGCGCGTCGCCTGCCTTAATCGCGAGTGCGCCTTCAAGGGCACCAGCGGCCGCAACTACCTGCCGCTGGTCGCCGTCGACGACATGATCTATCGCCGCCTGCCGTCGTTCCTGATCGCCACCGTCGACAAGTTCGCCTCGCTGCCCTGGGAGGGCCGCAGCGGCAAGTTGTTCGGCAAGGCCACCCATGTGCTCGACGGCCAGGGGTTCTACGGCCCCGCCGATGGCGACGACGCCAGCAAGGGCGTGCGCCTCGCCGATCGGCTCGATCCGCCCGATCTTGTGATTCAGGACGAGCTGCACCTGATCTCTGGCCCCCTCGGCTCCATGGCCGGGTTGTACGAGGCCGTGATCGATGAGCTCTGCAGCCGTGAGGGCCCGGGGCCCAATAATCAGCTGCGGCCCAAGATCGTGGCCTCGACTGCCACCGTGCGCCGCGCCAGCGAGCAGATGCGGGCGCTGTTCGGTCGCAACGACTCTTCGATCTTTCCCGCGCCCGGCCCCGATCGCCGTGATTCCTTCTTCGCCGTCACGGTGCCGGCCGATCAGGTTCCCGGTCGGCTCTATGTGGGCCTGAGCGCGCCGGGCCGCAACGTGAAGGCCCTGCTGCTGCGCGCCTCGCTGGCACTGATGAGCAGCGCCCAGCTGGCCTGGAAGGCCGCCGAAAAGCAGCGCACCGCTCAGCGCAAACGGGGTGAGATGCCAGGCCCGAACCCGGCCGATCCCTACATGACCCTGCTGTGCTACTTCAACACGATCAAGGAACTCGGCATCAGCCGCCGCCTGATCGAAGAAGAGCTCACCTCCCAGCTGGCCACCCATGGCGAGCGCCAACGCCTGGGCGACAAAGTGGCGCGCTCAGCCAACCGCAGGATCGCCAACATCCCACTGGAGCTCACCTCCCGGGTGTCCACCACCGAGGTGAGCACCACCAAGGACCGCCTCTCGCGCAGCTTCGATGACAAGGAGCGCGTGGATGTGGCCCTTGCCACCAACATGATCTCGGTGGGTCTCGACATCACTCGCCTCGGCCTGATGCTGATGCTCGGCCAGCCCAAGACCACCGCCGAATACATCCAGGCCAGCAGCCGCGTGGGCCGCGATTCCGATAAGCCAGGCCTGGTGGTGGTGCTGCTCAACCCCAACCGCCCCCGCGATCGCTCGCACTACGAGCACTTCGCCTACAGCCACGATGTCTTCTACCGCGACGTGGAGGCCACCAGCGTCACGCCCTTCTCGGAGCGGGCGCTGGAGCGGGGCCTGCCCGCCATCACCGTGGCCCTGGCCCGGCACCTCAGCGATCAGCTCACCCCGTCCAATCGGGCCGGTGATGTGGCGGCCCTGGCGGAGGTGCGCGAGGCCGTGGCGGAGGCGCTCAGGCGGCGGGTGGCGATCGCCCTCGTGAATGCCCCCGCGGATGCCGATGCCTACGCCGCTTCCGTGGCCGAGCAGGTGCGCCACATCATTGACGACTGGTGTGCCATCGCCCAGCGCCACGGCCGCATGGAATACGGCCGGGAAGAGGGTGTGTTGCCGCCGCTGCTGCGCACCCCCCTCGATCCCCAGTTGCTGGAGCTGGAGGACGAGCGCGAGAAGCAGTTCAAGGCCAACCGCAGCCTGCGCGATGTGGAACCCTCGGCGCTGCTGCTCAAAGACCGCCTGCAGACCACCACCCGAGGCTGATCGTGATGCCCGCACCCCAAGGCACCAGCAATCACCCGGTGGGCGAAGTGCGCCACGGCCAGTTGATCACCACCTATGGCCCCGGCGCCATGGTGGATCTGCCCGATCGCTCGGTGGTGATCGGTGGACTGAATCTCTGGCATTACAGCCGCGACGATGACAGCTGCAACATCGATGAGCCCCGGCTGATCGCCAAGCTGCGCGGCTTGCTGGGCGTGGGCACCCTGCTGCTCAAACGCCCCCCCAGCGAAGACGACGACTTCGCCCAGAAATTCAAGAGCAACAGCGGCATCCGCTCCCCGCAGTTCCCGCTCTGGTTCGTCGCCCAGCCTAAGAAAGATCCCTTCCCTCCCTTCATTGATGAAACCGGCAAGCGCTACCGCACCCGCCCGCTGATCCACAAGGAGCGCTTGGTGAAAGACAAGCTGCCCTGGCGCGAACCCGGCGGCACCAGACAAGACCTCGACGTGGTGCCGGTGCGCTTCGTGCAGTGCTGCGCCAATGGCCACCTCAGCGACATCAACTGGGATCGCTTCGTTCACGATGGCAAGCGGAGCAACTGCCAGGAGGATCTCTGGCTGGATGAGGCCGGCGCCGGCAACGACTTCAACGAGATCTACGTGCGCTGCCCCAAGTGCAAGAAACGGCAAGCATTGGCCAGCACCAAGGGAGACAACGGCGCCTCGCTGTTGGGTCAGTGCCGCGGCCATCGCCCCTGGCTCGGCAACTTCAGCACCGATGCCTTGGCCTGCACCGATGAGAAGGGCAAACCCCGCTACAACCGCCTGCTGGTGCGCTCGGCCAGCAATGCCTACTTCCCGGAGATGGTGGGGGCGATCTCAATCCCGGAGGCAGAGGATCCGCTCAGGCAGCATCTGATCTCCCACCTGAGCTTTTTTGAAAAGGTCGAGGACGAGAGCGACCTCAAGGCGGCCCTCAAGTTCATGCCCGACAAGGTTTCTTCCCGGCTGCGCGATCGAGAGCTGGCCGATGTGATGGCGGTGCTCTCAGCTGTGCGCGGCAGCACAGGTGACACCCGCACCGAGAAGCAGCCGGCGTTGAAACTTCAGGAGATCAAGGCGCTCTACGCCCCGTCTGCAGCGCTCGGATCCTCCGATCCAGCCAGCACCTTCCACGCTGAGATCCTGGCGCTCAACGGCAAACCGAGCTGGTTCCGCGATCGCTTCGACCGCGTGCTCAAGGTGCATCGCCTGCGTGAGGTGATGGCCTTGATCGGCTTCACCCGGCTGGAGCCGATCGTCAAGGGCGTTGATGGCGATCCGATTGACCAGCACGACATCGGTGCCAAACGCGCCGACATCAACAACAAAGAACTCGATTGGGTGCCCGCCATCGAAAACTTCGGCGAAGGCCTGTTCCTCGGCGTGAGAGAAGCAAAGCTGCAGTCCTGGCGCCAGGGCGATGGCGTGGTGCAGCACAGCTCCAAACATCGGGAGGCCTGCAAGAAATGGAACATCGACCACGGCCTCAAGGCCAATGACTACGACTGGCCCGGCGAGGCCTACCTGATGCTGCACAGCCTGGCCCACCTTTTGATCACGACGGCGGCCCTGGAGTGCGGTTATGGCGCCTCGGCCATCAAGGAGCGGATCTACAGCTTCCCGGGTCAGGGGTACGGGATCCTGCTGTACACCAGCGGTAGCGGTTCAGAAGGCACCCTCGGGGGCCTCGTGTCCCTGGCCGATCGCATCGATCAGCTGGTGGCCGCCGCCCTGGAGCGGGGCCGCCTCTGCTCCAACGATCCCTTCTGCTCCATGCACCAGCCCGAGAGCGATCTCGAGAAGCGCTACAGCCACGGTGCCGCCTGCCACGGCTGCCTGCTGATCGCCGAAACCAGCTGTGAGCAGCGCAATCAGTTCCTCGATCGCGCCTTCGTGGTGCCCACCCTGGATGTGGTGGATGCCGCCTTCTTCCCCTCCGAGCTGCCATGAGCCAGCCCCTGCTGGCCCTCACCAGCGGCGAGCTGCAGCGCCTGGCAACTTGCCTGCGTGGGCAGCCCGCCACCCCTGGCGAGGCGGCTCTCAGTCAGCACCAGATCGCCAGTGATCGACCCGAGCGGCGGCAGGCCTTACTCGCCTGGCTGAATGACTGGAGCCAGCGTGGGGGCAGCAACGCCAGCCTTGGGCTCACAATCGCTCTGCTGTTGGAGCAACGCCGGGATGAGGGCAGCGGCCAGGCGGAGCTGGTGTGGTCGGGTCCTCAGGGAGGAGCGGGCGACATCACCAGAGATCAGGCGGTGTTGATCCGCGAGATGGTGGAGCGCTGCCAGCAGCGGCTGCTGATCACCACGTTCAACATCTGGCGCGGCGGCTTCATCGCCGAGTTGCTCGACCGCGTGCAGCAGCGGCTGGAGATCCATCCCGATCTCAAGGCCCGCATGGTGGTCAACATTCCCCGCCCGAGGGGCAGCACCGTGCTGGCCGATCAGCTACGTCAGGCCTTTGTGCAAGACACCTGGCGGCACCTCTGGGATCCGGGCCGGCCACGCCCTCGTGGTTTTTTCGATCCCCGCTCCCTGGATCTTGCCCGCGAGCGCCCCACCGTGTTCCACGTGAAGTGCTGCGTGGCCGATGACGAACTGCTGGTCACCAGCGCCAACCTCAGCGACAGCGCCCAGCTCGACAACTGCGAGCTCGGCATCCACTTCCCCGCTGGCCAGAGCCTGCCTGGCAACAGCCGCGCCGACGCCGTGTGGCAGCACTTCGACCGCCTCATCCACCGGCAGCCCCCGGCGCTGATGTCGATCGAGGAGACCCTCACTCAATGAGCCGCTGACTCGTCTCGGCCCACCAGATCACTCGCAGCCAGAGCCCCAGTGGGGTAGATGATCCGATCCAGAATCGCCTGGATGCGCTCACTGAAGCGGAGGGCCTGCTCATCCACCAGCCGCGCTGCCAGATCGGTGTCACCACCGCTGCGCAGGGTTTTCTGCTGGATCGTCTGGCGGGAGAGTGCAACAAGTTGCTCTACACGCAGCACTCTCTGGCGCAGGGCCTGCACGATCAGCTCACGGTAGATGATGCAGTGATAGAAGCGAAACTCAGGCTCTAAGTGGCCCATCTCCTGCGCAATCGTGATCCGCAGGCCCTGCAGCTGTTGATAAGCGATACGAACGCTCTCCAGCGCTGTCGTCTCCTCCACATCGGTCTGGGCACCTGATTGCTTCAAGAGCTGTTGCGTTTGGGCCTGCAGCACCATCAGCTCGCGAAGCTGGGAACCAATACCCTCCACGTCATCGCTGAGGCGATTGAGCACAGGGCCAACCGCACCACTAAGCGCGGCAAAGCGGTCGTGAAGAATGGCCAGCTCCTCCCGCAGCTCAGAGAACTCTGCAACCTGATCACTCGATGCAGCGTCGGTGGCCGGGGGATGGATCTGATTCCAGCGTTCAGCAAGGCCCCTTCGTTGTCCGGCCAACTGCACAAACGAGCGCTCCACGTGCCCCATCAGTGATTGAGCCTCGATAGTGCTCAGCACCTGAAGGGCCTGCTCCAGTCCAGCCTGTACAGCCGTGGGGATGGTGATTGCCGTTTCCTGGATCATCCGGCCGCTGGTTTGTAGTTCGGTTGGCATCTCCGCAAGACGCAGGACTACTGCGTGCCAGGAAAGCGAGTGGAACGCCGTATCGGCCTTGGAATGGGAAGCGTGGTGCCGGTCCTGCTGGAGCTTGATGCACAACCCTCGCGTTTCTTGCAGCAGCCCCGTGAATCGCCGAAGCTCCCCGGCGCCCTCAGGCTTGAGCCGAACCTGCTCCGGCAAATGGCGCCAGAGATCATGGATCAGGGCTGCAGTGCGTCGATGACCGCGTTCCGTACTGAGCATCACCTCCCAGCGCTCATAAAACTTGTGAGGCTCCGGTTGGATCTGCTGCAGTAGCCCCTGGAGCTCCTGGCGAGCCAGTTGCAAATCGTCGGGCTCCTCACGCTGATGCGCCCGCAGGCTGCGGCCCTGAGCCTGCAGGTTCTGCAAAGCCACCACCTTCACTGGCAGCGCCAGTTCGAACACCGCCATCAGCAGATGTCCTGTAAGAAGAGCCAACCCCCGCTCTTTGTCGAGGGGGACGGCTGCTTGCAGGCTGCCGTAACTCGGCTGCTCCGCCACCAGGGCCTCTGGTCCAAACGCATGTCATTGTCACAGCGCTCTTGGGAGCGTGCATGCAGGGACTGGCGGGATAGGGCTGGCGATCACGCCACCCGGCCTGCCCCGGCTTGCGCGGCGCTGGCTTCACCGGGGCGAGACGGCGGGGTCGTTCGTCAGCTCTGCCATGGCCCGCCTCCTTTCCCTCCCATTCCCCTCCGCCACCAGCGTCGCTGAGCGGCAATGCCCGATCCGCATCATCTCGGTGCATCTCCTAGATGCCGCCGGCCGGCTGCTGCGGGTGCTGTTCCTCGATCGTGATGGACACATCTGCGCCCAGCCGCACTACGTGCCCCGCGAGCAGGCCCTGATCCTGGCCGCCAATCAGCAGCGGGTGCTCGGCGCCCAGCGACAACGGTCTATTGATGGCTACCGCGCAGGCCTTTTCGTGGTGCGGGGCGGCGTCAAGGATCGGAGCCATGCCCGCTGCGCGGGTCCTTGACCCCGCCCCGCCTGGAGGCCAGGTCCTGCGCTGGGTCCGCCATGGCCACGCTTCTCGCTCCTGCTCCTGCCCTCGCGCACGCCCATGCCGCCCGCCGGCTCCATTTCTCCGCCAGAAGCGATGGTCTTCTCCTCTGGCTCAGCGAAGAGTGCTGGGGCCGGGGGCTGGTGCGGCTCGCTGAGCTCCTCGATGAGCTGCTGCCCTTCTGAGGGCTGGGGGCTCCGGCCCCCTTTTCAGCCGACATGACATCCCTGCAGTCAGGCCCTGGAGCGCTGCCGCCAGAGCCTGGGGTCGCGACCGCAATGCAGCACCGCCAGCACGACGATGAAGTCCTGCTCGGGAACGGGCAGGTAGACGACGCCGTAGGGGAAGCGGCGAATCAGGGCACGGCGCGTGCCGCGATAGCTGGCGGGATACGCCGCCGGGTTGGAGCGGATGTGCTGGAAGGCCAGCCGCACCTCGGACAGGAACTGACGGCCCAGGCCAGGCTCCTGGGCTTCGTACCAGCGGGCCGCAGCGTCGAGATCATCTCGGGCTGTTGGACGGAGTCGCAGCACCTTGCTCAGAGCGACTGCTCGATGGAATCGAGCTCCGCATCGGCATCGACACCGGGATCGCCGTCAGCCAGGAAGCTCTCCAGCCGCTGATCGATCAGCTGCCGATCGGCGTCGGTGAGCTCAGGGCCGTTCTGCTCGGCCGCGATCGAGTCCCACAGGGTCTGGACCAGCTCCAGCCGTTCTGAGAGGGGCAGGGTCAGCAGGTCATTCACCACAGGCCGTGCCGGCAGGACCGGAGGACTGGGACCTTTCAACCGTAGCGGGG
>JAWOHV010000096.1:0-3159 GCA_046484965.1 Prochlorococcaceae cyanobacterium | reverse complement strand
GAAAGCGGCGAACCATCGACTCGATGGCGCGTTCTGGCCGCGCTCGGGAGAAACCGGTACGCCGGAGCACCCCGTCGTGCTGCTGGAGGTGCAGATGCACAGCAAGGCCGGCTTCAAGCACCGGCTGGCGGCCCAGAGCTTCCGCTTTCTGCAGTTGCACCCCCAGGTGGAGCACCTGGAGGTGGTTGTGGTGGTGCCACACCATCGACTCAGGCTGGGGCCTGATCGGCTGCCCAGCCAGCTGGAGGCGTTTCTCGCTGGCGTGCACTGGCTGAGCCTGGAGGAGCTTGGCCAGCAAGCCGAGCTGGATCCACTGCTGGCCCTGCTCACCCTGCCGGTTCGACCAGAGGAACAGCTCAAAGTAAGCACTCCACAGATCCTGGAGCTCCGTCCGGATCTACTTTCCACCGTTCTCACTATGCTGATTGAACGGTTTCCCACACTCACCCTCGAGGAGATCATGGTGATCGCAGGTATTCCCACCGACCAACTACTCCACACCCGCGCAGCCCAGGACCTTCTGGATCGGGGCAGGGAGGAAGGTCAGGCCCAAGGCGAGGCCAAGGTGACGCTCCGTCTGCTCAACCGTCGCTGCGGCCCCCTGAGCGAAGACACGACTGCCGGCATCCAGGCTCTGCCGCTGCAGCAGCTGGAGGCGCTGGCTGAAGCGCTGCTGGATTTCAGCGGTCCGGCCGATCTGACCTCCTGGCTCGCTGCGCACGCTGGCTGAACGTCAAGAGTTGTTAGGGCTGCAAGCCATGAAGGCCCTGGCGGCACTCGATGTTTTTGGCATCCGCGGCCGAGGCCATCTCGTTAGGCGCCATTCCCAACAGTCTGCAAGAGGAGCGCGCCCTTCTCTTCATCCTTCCGCCAGACAAGCTCCTCGCCCTCTACAGCTGCTGTGATTTGTTCCTCTCCATGCACCGATCGGAAGGCTTCTGACGCGGCATGGCGGTAGCCCTGCAACTCGGCGTGGATCTGATCGCCACCGCCTACGGCGGCAACACCGATTTCTGCACCGGCCCCATCGCCCACCCCTGCGCGGATGGTCACGTGTGGGGGGAGCCGGATCTAGACCATGCCGCTGAGCTGATGCAACAGGTGGCAGCGCGTCGGTTGGCTCTGGTCAACGATCGTGAGGCGGCAGCGGCCGATCCCAGCAGGGATCCTGAGGTGTTGGCGGCCTATCGGCAGCGGTTTTCGTGGGCGGCTGCTGGGGCGCGCTATCGGGCCCGGCTGGAGGAGCTGTGGGGGCAGCGGCGGGAGTTGGGGGAGCGGTTGAAGTGGGGGCGGAGTCGCAGGTTTGAGGGAGGCGGGTGGCCGGTGGTGGCGGAGGGGGTGCGCCCGCCGCAGGCGCTTGAGACCCCCGTGGAAACACGGATGCTCTCGCGCTTGGTACTGACGTACTATGAAGGCATCCGGCCTGGGGCGCCCTCGCTACGTTGATGGTGTCTGAAAACTCTCCAACTCTGCTCGCCCTGCCGCCCCGGCCCCGCTGGCTGGATCGCCAGGGATTTTCAACCCTGTTTGCCGGCGCCCTGCTGCTTCTGATCTCGTTCACCACCAACTACGGCGATGACAACCTCCTCCACCTCGGAAGCATCCCGCCCTCTGACAAGGTCGGAATGGGTCTCCACCTTGCCGCCCTGGCGGCGCTTGCTGGCGACGTTCAATTGGCGTCCCGTTTACGACATCGAGCAAGAAACCGAGCAGCTGAGGATGAGATCGCTCGAGAGCGAGAAGCGGATGCTCGAGAGCGAGAGGAGAGATCTCGACAGCAAGAGGCGTACGAGGCAAATCGAGAAAGAAATCGAGCAGCTCGAGATCGAGAACAAGCGACTCGCCGCACTCGAATCCAGAATGGATGCCTTGCTGCTCAATGCCGATTCCTCCTCGCAGACACCTCCCTGAACCGGATTCAACTGAGTGAAGCCCTGGCGGTGTTGCTGGAAGAATTCAGGCCGCCCAAGGCCTGAGCTGGGTTGCAGATCACGACGGCCCCATCGGTCCCGAAGACGGGCGCTTTGCGGCCCCGAGATGAGTGTACTGATGTACTGTCAAGTTGTGGGCGTTGGCTCTGCCGGATGGTGAGCCTTGAAAACTGATCACTGGTTCTACGAGCTGTTCCAGAGCGCGCCAGATCTGATCGCGCTGGTGCTGGCTGCGTGAAAACAACGGCCTACTTCCGCGATGTGGTGCGCCAGAAGCACCCAGGCATCGAGGATGCTTGGATTCTGAGGGTGATGGCCGAGCCCCTCGAGGCTCGCCGGCAGGCGGATGGCCGTTTTGCCCTGTGGGGCCTGGTGCCGGAGGCGCAGAGCCGTGCGCTCAGGGTCGTTCCCCTGACAGATAGAGAGACCATTCACAACGCCTTCCTCGACCGGGGGTTCCTCAAAGAGCGCACCCGGTCTCAGCCCTCACCGCCTGCTGAGAAGCCCGCGCCATGAAAATCCGCTATTTCCCAGATACCGACACCCTCTACATCGAGCTGGCCGATCGGGTGAGCAGCAGCTCAGAAGCGGTCAGCGACAACTTGATTGTCGACTTCGATGAACTGGGCAAGCCGGTGGGCGTGACGCTGGAGCACTACTCTCAGATCAGCGACACCAGCACGATCGAGACCCTCCTGCCGATCAGCCCTGCGCTCCAGCCAGCCTGAACAAAGAAAACAAAATCTAGTATCTGATCCCAACCAGAAATCGCTGCCCGCGCTGCCGGCCTGCTGCGGGCGCGAGGTGATTAGCCACCCCTTGTCGCACCAGGTGGCGCTGATGATCAAAACCTTCCCACCCAGGGCGAGATCGCCGAATGGCACTGGCTGCAACTGCGCGCCGCAGAAGATCCCCCGCATCCATCTAGTGGCTGCTGTGATGTGTTCCTCGCCCTGCAACTGGGCCTGGATGTGATCACCACGGCCTATGGCGGCAACACCGATTTCTGCACCGGTCCCCTCGCCCAGCCCGTGCGCCGATGGTCACGTGTGGGGGGAGCCGGATCTAGACCACGCCGCTGAGCTATATCAACTATTCAAAGAAACATGCCAGTGCAAATAAACTGTTTGAATATATGGCATGCAGTATCCCGGTGATTTGTTCTGACTCTCCGGAGCTCGTAAAGGTTATAGAAGATGCTCAATGTGGTTATGTGCTGCAGGAAGTA
>JAWOHV010000033.1:0-12155 GCA_046484965.1 Prochlorococcaceae cyanobacterium | reverse complement strand
GGGCCTGAGCAAGCGGGAAGCCTGCCGCCAACTGGCCGAAAGCAGCGGTCATCCCCGCAGAGAGCTCTACAACCTGCTGCACAACCAACCCCGTAGCGAACCGCCGCAGAACCTGGGCGGGCCCGCAGAGCCATAGCCGCCAGGCAAACTGAGCCCATCTGCCGGCATCACTGCCATGCTCCTGAGGCTGCGCCTGCTGCTCTCCAGCCTCCTGGGCGGCAGCCTGCTGCTGCTGATCCTCTGCCTGGGGGCCCAGAACCTCGATCAACGCCCCAGCCTGCAGCTGGGCTTCGGCCGCACGGCTCCCCTGCCCACTGGCTTTCTGGTGGGCCTGGCCCTGGTGGTGGGCGTGATCAGCGGCGGCTGCACGGCTGCCCTGATGGCCCCGAACCGGCTTCAGCTGCCAGGCAGGGAATAGAGGGCCCCCTCCAACACCAGCCGCGAGATGCCCTGGGCCAGCAGGTAGGGGGCAGTGCGTTCAAGCACCGCCGGATCTGGCATCTTGATCACCCGCTGGCTGCGGCCGCAGAAACGCTTGGCCTGGCGGGGATTGGTGAACAACATCAGCGCCTGGCGCTCCTCCTCCTCCTCCGGCAACGGCCCCAGCTCCGCAAACTCCCGCAGAGGCCTGGCCTGCAGCTCCACCGTCTTATCCACAAGCATGTAAAGGCTGGCCGGCAGGCCGGCGGCCGAGAACGGCCGGCAGGCCAGGGGCTGATGCTGCAGTTCGCCGAGGGCCAGCGGCACCACCACGAATTCCTGCCCCTCCTCGGCCCCGAGATCAAGCTCGCCATCAAGCTCGATGTCGTCGTCCTCGCCGGCCTCGGCGAAATCATCGGCGTCATCGATGGCCAGCAGCCGATGGTCGTCGTCTCCGTCTTCTCCATCGCTGGAGGGGGCCTGAGGCGCAGCGAGCGGCGCTGCAGAAAGCGGCGCTGCTCCAGCAACAGCTGCAGCGACAGCCCTGCGGGCGGGCGGGCGGCTGCGCTGCTGCTTGAGAGCCTCGTACTCGGAGGGATCCAGCGCTGCCTTCACGATCCGGCTCACGGTGTTGGCGCTGCAGCCGAAGGCCTCTGCGAGCAGCTGGCTGGCCTCACCGTTGCGGTAGCGAGCCAGGAGCTCCTGCTTCTGGCTGTCGTTGAGCCGGGTGGCCGCCATGGAGCGCTGGATCCGCAGTTGGCCATCCTAGGGGCGCTGCCAGGAGACGCTGCCACAATGGCCCCACATGCTCCCTTAGCTCAGCCGGATAGAGCAGCTGCCTTCTAAGCAGCCGGTCGCTGGTTCGAATCCAGCAGGGGGCGTTTCAATCAGGGCCTGGTTTCTCAGCCAAAAAGCCTTTCTGTCACTGGCTTTTGGGCTGACAGGCTTTGCCGGCTTCTGCTCGCCCGCGCCAGGCGGTGAGAAGGACCTTCCCACATACCTTCTCACATGCCAGCGGTCCCGGAATGGGATGCTCTGCTCCGCGGCGGCGTCCTGCGGGCCCTCGGCCAGAGGGGCTGCCGCAGTGGCTGGACGGTGTCGAATTTCAGGGGGCGGGCCCATGGGGCTGGAAGCGCAGGCTGATCTGTGGAGTCAGCGCCCTGGGCCCGCCACCTGACCTCTCCACGATCATCGGCCGGTCACGGGAGAGCCGAGCGGTCACCACGCCAATCGCCGTGCCAGACATCCTGGCGATAGTGCAGGCCATCCCGGACCCGCGCTGGCGGCTTGCCTTCCAACTGCTCTGCGCCATTGGCCTGCGACCGGATGAGCTGCAGCATCTGCAGCTTCGCCTGGGACGGCTCTGGTGCACGTATGAAAAGGTTGCCTCTCGCGGCAAAACCAAGCCCAGGCCCCTGCGGCTGCTGCCCTGTGACCAGTGGGCCACGGAATGGCGGCTCCTCGAGACCTTTGATCCGGCAAAGCTCCCGCCGATGCGAGCTGGCTTCGGCTCGGATTCCTTCAGTCGCTACCTGCTGCGGCGAGAGCACTGGCAACACCTGCGCCAGCAGTACGAAGCCCAGGGAGAAAAGCTCGTGCTCTACTCCTGCCGGCACGGTTACGCCCACCGGGCCGCGGCACGCTGGTGGTCGATGGCGTGCTTGTAGGCCATCAGATCAGTCAGGCGGATGCGCCGGTAGGTGCCGACCTTGCGGAAGGGGATCTCTCCTTGCGTCAGGCGCTCGATCAGGAAAGGCCGCGACACATTGAGGAAGTCAGCAGCCTGCTGGGTGGTCAGCTCAGTGGGTAGCGCGGATGGTTGCACAGGCCAGCAGTGGAAAGGCGTCTCAGTTCAGTGCCGGCATCAGGCCCAGGGCGTTTGCGGCTTGCTGCATGCGCCCATCGAAGCTGGCTAGTTGGGTACAGCGGCTGTGCAGCGCCACTGCCAGATGCAACGCATCGCCGGCCCGCAGGCCGAGGGCCGGATCCTGAAGCAGCTCGGCGGCCTGCCGAAAGCGGTCGCGATCGAGTGAGCGCAGTTCCACTCCGCCCTGCAGCAGGCGTTCGAACTTCTCCCCAACCGCCTGGCGTGCTTCTGAACTGAGGCCGTGATGGCGCTGCTTGATCCCCAGGACGCTGTGGGTCTCGGTGATCAGCCAGTCGCTGCTGATCAAGGGGCCGCGGCACTGCGCAAACCAGTCGAGTGCATCTGGACTGCGCTCTTCCGGGGTCAGCAGAGCCACCACCACGCTGGTGTCGAGATAGATCATCGGGCAGGCAGCCTCACCAGCGTTCACCGCCTCGGCAGTCCTCGATCACCGAAGGGGTGAGAGGCATGGTTGCCTGGAGCTGGCGCAGATCAGCAGCGAGAGCTGCGCGATCGAGCGGATACAGGGGTTCGAGACTGAGCCGGCCGTCAGGGCCAACCACAATCTCGATCTGATCACCTTCTCTCAGTCCGGCCTGACGCAAGCAATCAGCGGGGAGGCGAACGGCCAGGCTGTTACCCCAGCGGCGGATCGCCTGCTGGAAATGCCTGCCTGCATCAGCGGACCGCTCCTGAGGCTTGGACTGAGTCACGGAACCGACCTGGCTCTGGCAGGAACTGTAGATACAAGACTCTACGTCCGGCTGGCTTGAATCGATCACCTCTGCAGGTGCCGTCGGCTCCAGCCGGTGATCGTGGCCTCCACGTTCTCCAGGTGCCACTGCAGGGGACCGCGACCCTGTGTGCAGCCCCAACGCCTGTAGTGCTTGCCGGGGGTGAGCACCCCCCGCAGCCGCAGCTGGCGGAGGGTTTCGCGGCTCATTTCCACTGCAGTGCAGGCTTCTGCCGTTATGACCCAGACCCGCTGGCGGGTTGGCGTTGTGGCAGTTTCCATCAGCCTCCTGCCAGCTAGGCGCGGCAGCGCTTGAGGGTGTCGATCAACCAGGAGCGGCTGCGCAGAACTGGCTGCGCGGCAGCACCTGTTGGAACACCTCCAACCAAGCCTCTCCCAAGGTGAGCTCTTGATCAGTCGGGGCGCCGGGCAGCAGTCCCGAACTCGCGGTCAGCGCGTTGCTGCGCACGATGTCCTTGAACAGGAGCTGATCCCGTTGATCCAGCCCGCCCAGCCGCTCGAAGAGACCGATGCTGCGTTCCACCAGGGCGATCACCTCGGCTTCCCGGAGCCGGGGTAGGGGTGTTTCCAATGGTGCCGGCTGCGCCTGCTGGACGCTCTCCAGGAACCAGCCGTCCATCCACACCGCGAACGGCGCGCTGATCCAGCGGGCCAGGTCGACCGCGACCTGGGGGTGGACCCAGGTGCCGCCGCCCTGGCCCTGGCGGGACTCGATCAGGTCAAACATCCGAATTTCGGAGGTTTCAGCCAGGGCGTCGAGATAGGTCTGGCAGCGGTCGCTTTCCCGGTATTTCGACCATTGCTTGCCGTTGGCCCTGCACATGGCCGTGGCATTGACGTAGCCATCGGTGGTGCGCCGAGAAATTGGCGTGCCGTTGAGGCGAGAGGAATGACAGGAAAGGAGCCGGTGGTTGTGGTGTTCATCGGTCTGACATCGGTGTGATGGGTGGAACCCTGGGGCGGAAGACGGTGTTGGCGCTGGCCAACGGCCGAGGCGGCACGGGCCCGGCGAGCACGAGCAGCAGGGTGCTGAGCTGAAAGAGGAGCCCCAGCAGCACCAGGCCACGCAGCCCGACGAGGCAGCTGGGGGCGGCGACCACCACCCCGGCTGTTGGCGACGTGTGGAGAGGCCATCAGAAGGGGGCCTCGTCGTCGTCATTCACGACCCAACCCGTACTGCCGCTCGCTTCTGAACCACCATTGGTGGTGTAACCCTCGACCTCCTCGAAGCCATCGGTGGGATCGACCTGCTCGTAGGGCACGAACTCGACGACCTGAATGGCGCGCGGCTGGAAGGTCATGCCGCAGCTGTTTTCCCCGTCCCAGTCGTAGATGTCGAAGGCGACGACCACCTTGGAGCCGTTGCCGATAGCGGCCCCATTCCAGGGCTGCTTCTTGGCATCGACGATGCGGGGCCCCTCGGAGTGGGAGCCATCGCGCCGCTGGAACTGCGGCACCTTGAAGCGCACCACGGTGATCTTTCTGGGCTTCTCCTTGTCGGGCTTCCAGGGAAAGCCCTTCTCGGCGCGGCGCTTGCGGCTGCCGTGCAGGGCGATGAACTGATCTTCCATCGCCAGCAGGAAGGACTGGGCCTTCTCGTCGCTGGTGGCCAGCAGCAGATCGGCGGTCCAGGCCTTGGGTTTGCTCTTGTCGAGCTGGTGCCGGGGGGTGATCAGGTGGGCCCAGCGCACTTCGGCGAGGGGGCTGCGAAAGATGTCCTTAGCCATGGGATGAATCGGTGGAAATGGGCTGTTGATCGAAGGGAGGCAGGGGCGGCAGACCAAAGCGCTCGCGCAGCAGGTGATGCACTGCTCCGCTGGCCGAGAGGTTGTGGCGCTCCATCACTTCGCGGACTCGCAGGTAGACGTCGGTGCGCACCTGGGTCTGGATGAAGTGACGGCCTGCCTGGGAGCGGGGCTGCTCGCCGTAGCGACGTAGGCCTTTCATGGCTCTGCTGGCGACTGGAAGTGGTCGATGAAGGCGGCGTGCTGGTGCTGGGTGATGCGATCACCGATGGAGCGGGCATTGCGCGGCACCTGGAAGTGCTCGCGAAACGTCTTGGTCAGCTCCTGGCGAGCGGCCTGGGGCAGGGCGAGGATCCGCTTGTGGGTGGCCTCGATCTCCTGGGGCGTGAGCGGCCCCAGAGCGACATCGAGGTCAACCACTGGGGCACCCTCTTCCTCCTGGCTGGACTCAGGCCCAGCTGCTGCATCGTGAATCCCGACGACTGCAAGGCCTCTTGCCCCTGTAGCCTCAGCCTCTACAGATCGAGCCTGCTTGACCAAAGGAATGCCCAGCAGCATGGCCAGCAGCATGGCCAGCAGCATGGCCAGCATCCAGCCGGAGGCCCGCGTCATGGCAACCGAGAGCCAGGCCCGCACTCGCTGGCCTGAGCTTAATGCCTAGCTAATACTAGGCGCAACCCTTACTCGCCCTCGGAGTCATCCGGGTCGTGGACGACTCCGTCTGAGTGGGGCCACTAGGCGGCCAGGGCCCTCTGCTCCCAGGCATTGATCCACTGTTCGGGCAGGAACTCCTCGCCATCCACCCAGAGCTGAGCCAGCTCAACCGAGCTGTAGTCGTCGATGGCCAACACCTCTGAGAAACGCTTCTGGTGCTCCTGCGGCGCTGCTTTGACCAGCTGCTCCAGGGCCTGGCTGACGTCGAGGCGGCCTTCCTTGATCACGCGGCGCACGTGCTGGCGCCATTTCTGACAGATCTCCTCGGCGCGCTTGGACGTCAGCGTCGGCGCGGGCGCTGCTTGAAAGGCCCTGGGCACCGGCACATAGCCGATGTAGCAGCTCCAGAAGTCGACGGCATCCCAGAGCTTGTCGTCATCGCCGCGCAGGGGCTCCGCGTCCTTCAGTTGGTCCTTGAGGCGCTGGGTTTTCACCCCCTCAAGCTTTTTGGCCTCATCATCGAGGCGGCGGTTGAGCTCCTCGAGCTGGAAGAAGGCCTTCTGGCGCAGCTCGCCGGCTTTGCCCTGCTCGATCACCGAGAGGTTGCCGTAGGAGATCACCTCGAAGTCAGCCTCGGTGCCCCATTCGCAGGCGGTGTACTGGGTCCAGCCGTTGCGGCGTCGCCAGTTGAGCAGCATCTTCCCGAAGGCTCTGCGGGACTCGTCCTGCCAGCCCAGAACTGCCTGGTAGGTGCGCCTGACGGGCTTCTTTGCTTGTGCCATAGCCCAATCCTAAAGGCTGCTTGGCACTGCTAGCCAGAGCTTGTTACAGCTTGGCAGCCTGCATTCTGTGGTTTCCTGGCTCGGCCAAGAGCTGTTTGACCTGTTGGCCGCTGAGAACCCGGCCCGTCTGCGCCTGGAAGCGGAGGGCCAGCGTGTAGGGGTGGGTGCCGGGATGACGACGGGCCAAGGCCTGCAGCTGCCTGCGGAGTTCGGGCCTGTTCATTTGCTTGGCCCTCCCGCAGGCCCGATGTCCAGGACCGCCCGGGCCTGCTCGATCGAGCGACACACGGCCGCCACTCCGCCAAGTTCCTGCACGAGGCGCAGAAACGCCCGCTGCTCCGGGCTGACGGTTCCGGAGCCCGTCTTGATCTCAAGGGCGACGAACTGGGCGAGCCGCTGGCCGACCAGCTCTGGCGTGATCTCCAGGGCCCTTAGCCCGATCAGGTCGCTGCTGCCCTTGCAGAGCCCAAAGCGCACGAAGCGCCCTTGCTGGTCGACCAGGGCGCCGGTGTTGTTGCGCCAGAGCCGCACCGTCCCGCGGCCGCAGGCCAGGCGGATGCGCTGCTGGATCTCGTGTTCGCTGGGGGAGGAGGCCATTCCCCCTGTTGCCGGGTAGGGCTACTCGTAGTGGCTCCAGAGGCGCAGCACCTTCACGATCCGCTCCTCCTCCAGCACCTGATACACGAGGCGGTGCTGGATGTTGATGCGCCTTGAGCAGGCTCCTCGCAGATCGCCGACCAGGGCCTCGTAGGGAGGTGGCTGCTGATAAGGGTCGACGGCCAGGATGTCCAGCAGGACCTGGGCTTTCTGCTTGAGAGCAGGGGATGCGGAAGCGAGTTTGCGAGCGTCCTTCTGGGCCTGCTTGGTGAAGAGGACCGTCCAGCTCACCAGCCCGGTTCGCTGCTCAGTTCGCTCACCTCAGTGGCCATGCCTTCAAGGATCGACTCACGCATGCCGGGGATCGAGACCAGGTGCAGCGTCTCCTGGATGGCGCGCCAGTCGTTCTCGGACAGAAGCACGGCGTTGCTGCGTTTACCGGTGATCTGCACCGGCTCATGGGACTGCCCCACCTCGTCGATCAGGGCGTAGAGCCGCTTGCGGGCTTCTGTGGCGGACACAGTGGTCATGACATGGCCTTCACCCGTACGTCAAAGCGTACTGCTAGTTGGCTTGTTGTGCTGCCTTGTCGCCCACACGTGTCTGGCCCAGCCAGGTTTGTAGCCGCGCTCCTGCTCGCGCTGCAGCAGCTGCTCGAAGGTCCGACAGCCGGCAGCTGGGTGCGTGCGGCGGGGCCGCTGCTGCTGGTGGGGCTTGGGCCGGTGACGCGCTGCGCCCGTGACCTCAATCAGCTCGCCCTCCAGCTGCTGGAGCCCGCGGCGCTGCTCATCGCGTTCCTCGGCCAGGAACAGATGGCCGCAGTCAGGGCAGAGCTGAGCGGCGCTGGGACTGGGGCAGCAGCTGCTCGAGGGGCGCCCGCAGGCCGCTGGCAATCACGAAAAGCACCACACCCAAGATCAGCTCCAGCTGGAGGATCGTCTCAGGAGTAAATGTTGCCTCCATGGAGCCGATGGCCATCTTCCGAAGCCCTGAAAGGGGCTAGTCGGCTCGGCGAAGGACTATGGCATCACTCTCTGTACTACCGGAAGGGGAAACTTGCCCACTTGCACGTCTTCATCACCCCCATACATACGTAGCAAGAGGTAGAAGTCTTCGCTTGGGACCGGCAGGAAGTTGGTGTCATTCGTCTTGCCCTTGGTGTCATGGCTGAGGCGGAGCGTGACGCTGCCATCGGCATTCGGTTTCACATGACGGTCGCCCCGGCTGTGGCGGTTGAGGGAATTGGCGATCATCAACTTGGTTTTTGAACCGTAAGCCGTTACCGACCAGAACTGGGAGACCTTCGGCGGAACGAAGGTGATGGAGTAATCGTTAGCCCCATTCAGGATGTCGCCGTTCTGGTCTTTGATCATCTGAACGTAGGAAGCCTCGACAGGCGGAGCCCCCCACTGCCCGATATACGCAGCCACCTGGAACGGAATGCGGTCGGCAGTTCCAAGTCGTTCGCGTGTGCCCAGGGCGTCACTGGCGTTGGTGAGTGTCGGAAGGACTTCCTTGAGCTTTGAGATCACATGCTGTTCGCTGATCGCCGCTGCGGCCAACTGCTCTGGGGTGAAGTCGACTTTCCCGGCACCGATGCCGGACGCCTCCAGTCCCGCTAGCCAATGAGCATCTGCGGTCGCCATGGTGCTGTCCGCCAACACGAAGTTCACCCGCTCCAGCCAAGAGTTTCCCGAGGCGGGTACAAAATTGCGGACCTTCGGCTTCGGTCCGTTGCATCCGAGGAACTCGCTTAAGGTTCGGATATTCCAGTCATCCACATAGGTCAGCGCCTTTTTCTCGTCCTCGACACCGGTCGCCATCACCCGACCCATCAACTTGATGAAGTTGCTCTCCACACGGACGACTTCAGCAATGCCGTCCGGGACTTCGCCTTGCCAGTGCTGGTTCGCAAACATGAAGCGCCCCCCTTTGGTACCGCGTGTCCGTTTACCCTCCATGGTTGTTGTGTAGTGCCCCATGTCCATGGTGTGGAGCACCCAGTAGCGACCGTCATCATGATCGGGCACCGACACGATCACCGGCTCAGCGGCCACATCCAGCCATCCCATTAGGTGCAGGGTGTCGTTGTTGATGCTTACGTGCGCCGTGTATTTGTCGTCGGCGAGATGGCGGATGATCTGAAAACGATTGGCCGGGCAATCCGGCTCTACCAGAGTTTTGTAGAGGTGCTTGTAGGCCTCGTCGATGCCGTAGGCATACAGGTAGGCGCGGTCGGAGATGGCCTGGAGCTCGGGTGATACTGCGCGAGATTGCATTTGAGGTGGGTCGTTGGTGTTGGTTCTGTGGGCTCCTGGTGCCACCGCGACGGAGCCCTATTGCTCCGTGTTGTTGACGGCCTTCATTCCCTTCATCACGGACTCCACCGCGCCTGCGGGCATCAGGTGGCTGCGATCGAGCACACGGTCGAGTTGGCTCAGTGCGTTCGGGGCCACCGGCGTACGCGTGCCGAGCACGAAGGAGGCGAGTTCCTCACGTGTGATCGCGATGTGCGTCGGGGCCGCAGCGTCTGCCCAGGTCAGCACGAGCACGCCGTTGCGTAACTCGAGCTGCCGCAGACGCGATTCCCCCTGGACGGCGAGCGTCAACGTCTGGCGTAGCCCCTCGGCTTTGCGCGGATCGACGAGGTAGCGCACAAACTCCAGGTTTTCGTCGACGGATGCAGCGACGAGCGCCTGGGCGGTTGGCGTACCAAGAAACCGACGGATCGCGTCGACAGTCAGCGGTTGACCATTGAGCTTCATCGCGCCTTCAATCTGGAGGCTCTCCGTCAGGAAAAAGCCGCGCGCGTTGGCAGACGAGGTGCGCTGTCCGAGTTGCCGTGATGCCGTTGCCCGGACCTTGCGGGCTTCGGCGTCCGCAGGATCGAGCTGCAGCAACAGCGACGTGAGCTTGAGGCTCCAGCGCCAGTTCGCCAGCCCACCTTTTCTTGCGGCTTCGGCGGCGGCCTTGCGGACCGTGCTGACGCCCCCCATCATCTCGACGGTCCGCCGTGCCTCTTCGGCCTCGGACAGCGGATTGATGTCATACACGTCGCCGCCGAACCAGCCGATTGTGCCGTTGTAGACCTGCCGCACATGGCTTTCCACTTGCCCATAGTTCTCCCAATCCCCACGCAGGTGGCCAGGCATGTACACACGCTCGGCCGCCTGTCGTGCGTCCCGCCCGTGGGCGATCTGCCGCAGCGTCTGATCGTGGATCAGCTGCACCTGGTCAGCGGCACGCTGTACCGCATCACGCACGACGTTCTCGCCCTTGACGGTGGGTCCGTGGATGTCCAGCAGAATTTCCGCATTTCTTGCCTCTAACCAGCGCGCATCCTGAATGAAGACCGCTGGATTGCGGTACGGTCCTCCTCGCAAGGTGTACACATTGAAGATGCCACCCGGCACCATGAAATTGGTCACGAGCAGCCGGTTGCGGGGGAAGTAGAAGCCGACGCTGTCCGTGGTGTCCGAGCGGTTGGGTGCGATCTGCACCGGCTCCCCCGCGACGACGATATCAATCACACGGCCGTTTTCGAACAGCCGCGTGGGTGGCTTGTAACTGGACTGGATCTGCAGTTTCTCGGGGGTGAAGCCGAGCTTGTTCGGAAAGGCATCCGGACCGCTTTGCGGATGGAAGACACCGAACTGCGCCGCCGCCCTGGCCTGGTAGATGCCACTCAGCACGCTGATCCCGGTCGAGGTGCTTCTGTTGCGGTCCAGGTACTCGTGTCCCCAGACCTCCGCACCCTCGTCGAGCCACGCACCCGTGCCGTCGCCGTAGTGCCAGTGGGTCAGCAGGATCGCCGCCACCTTGATCTTGCGTCCGAGCACTTCCTCAAGCTTGGCGCGCATCTCGGCTGCCGCTCGCGTGGAATCTCCGGTGTCGATAACGATCCAGCCCTCCGGCGCATCGATCGCGAAGCTGCTCGCAATACCCCAGCCACGCAGCGCGTACACGCCGTCCGCCACACGCTCGACACGTTTTGTATCGCCAATGCCCCACTTTTCATTGGCTTGCAGCGCGGCGGGCGTCGTCACGGCGCCGTTCGGGGCCACGACGGTTTTGCTGCGCAGGGACGGGCTGCTCCAGGACGAAGCTGCCCCCGCGGTGCCCTGGGCGTGCCCCGAGCAGGGTGCCAGCAGCAGAACCCCGGCCATGGCCAGCTGTGTCCATCCTCCAAAAGGCATCAAAGATTTCTGTTGGTTTGTTGATCGACGCATTGAACAGCCTGCCGCGACTTCATCGTAACGGCACATCATCGATTACCTAGTCGGATGGCCGGTGAGCTGAAGGCGTCGATTTTCTCCAGGAGTCCGCTATTTGAACAATGCAAGCCCTTCTAAAGCATTTCATGGGTTCGGCAACACCCCTCACAGGACGTTGGATCTTGTGTTCTCTTGAGGACAGGGCCATCCAATCCATTGCGGTGGCAACCCGCTGAGCCAGATAAATCAGTATGTATCAGCAAGCTATCGTCGAAGTTTTACGGTGACCTGACCGACTTTTGGCAATGTGTGCTGTGTCTTATTTATTGCATCAAAATGCCAAGAATTTAGGCGCAATTTAAGTGGACCTTGCCCGGCTGCATAAATCAGGGATCGCCTGCTTGGCCTCCGCCAGTGAAATGGCTATGTCGTGAACGAATCCCAGGAGCGCCTTTCTTTATGCTTTCCTTCGTGGTTTAAGCGCGATCCTGCGGACCTGCTTTTCTGCAGAAGATCAAATACTGCATTCCCTGATCATCCAGAGAAAGACGTAAATCCTATCGGTGGACAAATACGATCCCCCACTTGTGCATTTGCCATGTTTAAGCTTGCTGCGACTCAGATGGAGATAATCGCACTACCTCAATTGACCGTGTTGGCGGCACTTTGTGAGAACAGGTCTTAGGTATCGCGGTTTTTTGGCACGGTGGATCAGTGCTGCCTGGCCGCCCACACGTGCCTGGCCCAGCCCGGCTTGTAGCCGCGCTCCTGCTCTCGCTGCAGCAGCTGCTCAAAGGTGCGGCAGCCGGCTGATGGCGACTTACGGCGTGGCCGAAGCTGCTGGGACTTCGGACGGTGGCGGGCTGCGCCCGTGACTTCAACCAGCTCGCCCTCCAGCTGCTGCAAGACGCGCCGCTGCTCATCGCGCTCGTCGGCCAGGAACAGGTGGCCGCAGTCGGGGCACACCTGTGCGGCGCTGGGACAGCTGCAGAAGCAGACCGGGCAGTCCTTGATCGGAATCGAGACGCCCTCCCGCCGGCGCCGACCGGCCAGGTTCCACTCGCGCTCATCGGTAGGCAGGCCGTGGTGATGGGCATTGCCGACGTGATCGAGGATCACCGC
>JAWOHV010000293.1:0-5532 GCA_046484965.1 Prochlorococcaceae cyanobacterium | reverse complement strand
CTCCGATGTAGGCAGGAGCGCTCATCCGGGAGAGAAGCGCACTGAAACGTGCAGGCTGAGCACCGTGCCGCTGATCGATTCGACCACAAGCCACAGCCAGCTGCCGGCAGGGACAACTGCGTTATCAAAACTGCTCCAGCTATCGCCAGTGCTGCTGCTGGTGGCGGTCATATCCAGGATCTTGATCTTGCTGCCGGCGCCGCTGTAGTCAGCGCCATAGCGGAGCGAGAAGGTCACAGAAGGGGTTGTGCCGCTCACCAGGCCGCGTACATCGGCAACCGTGAGGCCGGCACTGGAGAAGAGCAGCGGCAACTTGTCCGCCGCCAGCGGGTAGGACAGCGATATGCCAGTGGGGCCCTGGGCTCCAGTTGGCCCGGCAGGGCCAGCAGGACCGGCAGGGCCAGTCGCTCCGGCAACACCTGGCAGGCCGTTGCTGCCGGCTGCTCCTGTCGCACCCTGCTGGCCCTGCGGGCCCTCAGGTCCTCGAATATTGCCGCCGGTCGGGTTCCAGCCCATCTGCTCAGGCCACCAGCTCAAAGACCTGGCCGCACACCCGAACGAGGTACAGATCACCGGCGGCAGGCGGTGGGTTGAGCAGCTGCAGATCGGGAGCACCGTCGCCTGAGTACCAACGGGTGCCGCGGCTGGCGGCACCGCTGCCGTACATCACCGCCAGGGCCGGTTCACCATCGATCGGGCTTGGCAACAGAGCCAGGCCGCCATCGGGGTGCAGGCGCAGCTGCCACTGCTGCGCCTGGCTGCCGTTGTAGGCATTGCCGCTGAGGCCAGAGCCCGGCAGCAGCGGTTCAACGCCCGCCAGGCTGGCAGTGCCTGAACCAGCAGAGCTGCTGGCGTTATTGGCATGGGAGGGCGGCAGCGGGCAGCCCACCAGCGCCACCTGCAAGGTCGCAACGCTCAGGCCGATCTGAACGCTGAGGGTGAGATCCTGCCGCTGCAGATAGAGGTGGCGGGGCCTGGGCACATCGCGGGCCATCGAATCCCAGCTGATCGTCTCGCTCTGGCCATCGCCCCAGTTCACCAGGATCGGATAGGGAGCTTTGACGAGCGGATCAATCGTCAGCTCGATCGCGGCACTGCCCAGCGGTTCATTCCACAGCCGCTGCGCCGGCATCCAGAACAGCTCAAGCGGCTGGGCAGGAACCGAGCCGAGCCGGTAACCCAAGCGCAGCCAGCGCGCCACCTCGTGCTGGATCACCCACTGCTCCAGGCCCGGGCAGCCGATCGGCGACAGCAGCCGCACACGGCCACCGATCGCTTCCGTGCTGACAGGCAAGGGATAGGGCATCGGCGGGCTCAGCCGGAGGGGGCGGTGGCTTTACAACCCTTTGCCACAACCCCTGCAGCAAGGCGATCAAGCGAGCAGGTCGGTTGGGATCGGGGCGATTTCAGGATCAGCAACCACCCAGGCCTCATTGAGCCCAGGTGTTGAAGGATCGTCAGCAAGGAACTGGCCCTCGCTGTCGCGGGCCCGTTTCAGGCGCTCTGCGTCCAGGCGCTCTGCTTCCAGGCGCACTGCCTCGGCCAGCATTTCCGCCTTGGTCATGGAGGAATCAAGCGTGACGCCGTACTCCAGGGCGCTGTAGGCACAGATATCGGCCTTGGTCATGGCCGAAAAGTCGACGGCCCCAGAGAGCCCCTCGGGCTCGGGTTCGGGTTCGGGTTCTGGCACCGGCTCCGGTTGGAGGGGCTCTTGGGGCGCCGGTTTGGGCGCCGCTTGGGGTGCTGGTGGCGCTTGGGGTGACGGCAGCGGTAGAGGCGCCGGCCTTTCAGCCGGCTGCGCTGGCACCTCAGCTACAGGCGGCTCGATGCTGCTGATCGTCCAACCGAGGGCCTCCCAGCCATCGGCATGCACCGGATAGCAGAACTGATCCGCTGCTGGCGGTTTCGAAATCCGCAGCATTCCCTCCGGCGGCTCCAGTGCAGAAGCAGCAGCTGCCACAGGCGGCTCAGTAGGTGAGGGAGACATGGGCGCCTGCAGGAGTAGAGGGGCTCAACGTTGCGCGGGCATACACAAATGCCGGCAGAGCGACATTTGCAGCATCCGCCGCTGCGACCGCAAGGCTGTAGCCATGCACCGGCACCTCGACCATGCCTCCGGTGGCCGGAATTGCGGCGGTGGCCGCTTCAACCCAGGTGCCAACCGTGCCGTCCTTGAGCACTGGGGCCAGCTCCAGCAGCACTGTCACCGCAGCGGCGGCGCCTGGATGGCTGGCAAGCAGCGTGAAGTGTTCAGCAGCATCCAGCGGCGTGCTGATGCGCACCGCATCACCGCTAAGGCGGGTGAGTTCCTCCTGGTGGGGAGTGGCGCTGTAGTTGATCCAACCGACGAGCGTTGTCGCCGCATCGATCAGCTTGTTGCCCGACTGGGCCATGGTCGTGTCCTCTCAATCAAAGGTGGATAGGGTCAAAAAGCTCAAAAGCCCAGGGGCGCCGCCTTAAGCGACGACAGGGCCGATGTTGTAAAGCCGGCCAATCGCCTTGTCATTGCAGACAGCGAAACCGACGTACCAATCGACGCGGGTGCGGAACACCGGTGCATCAGGAACCTCGCCGAAGTCCCGCACCGAAATCCCGTAGCGACCTTCAAACGGGCCCTGGATGCCGGTCATCAGTTCATCGCCAAGGGCGCAGCAATAGAAAGACGTCGTGTTGCCCGCCTCCCCGAAGCCCAGCACCTCGATGCCATTGGCGTCCTGATCGAGAACCAGGATCTCGGTGTCCTCGAACCAGTGGCGGCCGTCCATCACCTGATAGAGGTCACCGCCGGCATCACGGGCCGAATGGCTGATCTGGCGCCGGCCCGCCTTGCTGGTGATCAGCACCTTCTCGCCGCCCAGGGCGTTCACCGAGTCGACCAGGGCCTCCAGCTTGGTGAGCTTGACGGTGCCGCCGTCGTTGTCGATCGTCTGGGCGTCGCCTGGAGAGAGCCGCTTTGAGAGGCCGTTGAAGGCCCGCGGATCAAAGCTGGCATCACCGTTGATGATCGCCGCCTCCAGCGTCAGACGCAACCGCTGCGCGGAAGCCTGCGGCTACGAGCGCACCTTCTGCTCGGTCTGGGAGGCGCGTGATTCCGGCCCGTTCATATCAACGATCGAGCGGTCCACATCGAGATCGCCGCCAAAGAGGTGCACAAACTCGCTCTGCTGGGCCACGGCGCCGTAATCACGCCGGTAGCCCTCGTTCACAGCACGGAAGCCGACACGGGGAAGTTTTTTCTCCTTGGCGAACTGCAGTGCGCCACCGGAGAGATTGCGGAACGGCAAGCGGCGAAGCATCTGACCTTCCACGAAGGTCTTGGTCACCGCGAGCCGATCGACCCGCGTTTCATGCTTCATCGCCTCAATGAGGGTGAGGCCCATGGGTTCTCCTGAGGCTTGGCCCCAGCAACATCACCATCTATTGCCATCGGCACGTGTCAGGTGGGGTGGGGTGGCGAGCTGCCATCGAGTGAGCCAGCAGGCGCGGAGGCCACCTAGCGTGAAGGTACGTCAAAAAAATCGTGTTTTCTTAACTGGTGCCAAGCGACGTGTCAGCCATCCGCGGATCCCTGCAACCGCTGCCTCCTGCCGTTGAGCTTGAGACAGTGCCGGTACTGCGCGCCCTGGCTGCCGCCAACCGCGCCCTGGCGGAACTCAAAGGCCGGGCGGCCACGATCCCCAACCAAGGCATCTTGATCGACACCCTTGCCCTGCAGGAGGCCAAGGCCAGCTCCGAGGTCGAGAACATCGTCACAACCCAGGATGAGTTGTTCCAGTCGGACCTGTTCCCAGAAGGTCTGGAATCGGGTGCGGCCAAGGAGGTCGCTCGCTACCGAGATGCCCTCAAGCTCGGCTTGGCAGAGCTACTGCAGACCGGTGGGTTGATTCGCAACGCCACGCTGATCGACATGTACCAGCTCCTGAAGGCACGCAGCGATGGATTTCGCTCAACACCCGGCACGGCCTTGATGAATGACAGGACAGGGGAGGTGGTCTACGTGCCACCCCAGGACCGCAGCGAGATCAACGCCGCGATGTCTGAACTGGAGGCCTTCATCAACGACGACGAGCTCTGCAGTCTCGATCCCTTGATCAAGATGGCCCTCATCCATCATCAGTTCGAGAGCATCCATCCCTTTGCCGATGGGAACGGCCGGATTGGGCGCATCCTCAACGTTCTCTATCTGACCAAAACCGGGTTATTGGACATTCCGATCCTCTATCTCAGTCGCCACATCAACCGTCACAAAGCTGACTATTACCGCCTGCTCCAATCGGTGCGAGAAGATGGCGGCTGGGAGGCCTGGGTGCTCTACATGCTGGAGGCCGTCGAGCAAACCTCCAGAACGACCCTGGCGCTGGTGGAGGGGATCAGGGAGCAGATGGCTGATGTGAAGCAGCGGCTGCGCGCGCAGCTCCCCAAGCTCTACTCCCAGGATCTTCTGAATAATCTATTCCGTCACCCCTACACCAGGATTCAGTTCGTCAGGGATGACCTGGGCGTAACCCGGCAGACAGCCGCCGACTACTTGGAGCAGTTGGTGGAGAAAGGCTTCCTGGAGAAGCACAAGTCCGGGCGTAGCAATTACTACATCAACGCGGCCTTGGTGGGCTTGTTCCTGCGGGTCTCAGAAAGCCCCTGAAGCCACCTCCGTGTTCTCGGCAGGGCCAGGGAAACGGCAGCCCAGCCATCCGCTACTCAC
The DNA here is from genome assembly GCA_046484965.1 of Prochlorococcaceae cyanobacterium. Taxonomy (GTDB): domain Bacteria; phylum Cyanobacteriota; class Cyanobacteriia; order PCC-6307; family Cyanobiaceae; genus JAWOHV01. The sequence goes on along the minus strand of JAWOHV010000293.1, from coordinate 830 downwards.
CACAGCGTTCCGCTATCCGCCCATGCCCCATGGTTCGCGCCTTGGGGCATGGGCGGGAGCACAGGGGAATGTTTTATGGCTCCCGCAGTCGCTCCGGATCGATGCTGGTAGGCGCCTACTACTCCCTGCGGCTCTGGTATGGCCAAGTGCCCCCCAGCAGCGATTCGCCGCCGCCAAGCGTTGTTCTCGATGGAGATCTACACCAGCCGCGGACTGCAACTGCAGAACCCCGGTCACCATCTATTGCCAGCTCAAGGGCCAGCAGCCGTTCTGCACTGCTACCGGGGGTTGCTGGCGGCGGCCTTCCTCACGATCTGCGGCGGCGCAAGGGCTGCGCAAGCGGCTCGCTGCGCTCCGCCGCCCTTGCACTCGCCGCAGGGACGTTCGGCGTCCTCCGCTGCGCCTGCCATGGCACCGCACATCCTGCTGATTGATCGGGGCGAGAGCGTCGTATCCGGCGCTTTGATCTCCTGGCCGCGCATCCGCTCGGTCATCGCCCACCAGTGGGAGATGTCAGCCGAGATGCTCATCTGGCTATGCCACTGCCCGCCAGAAGCACTCACGATCAGCCGTCTGGGCCCCATCCACATCGCCCATGGCGGCAGTTGGGCCCAGTCACAGGAGCTCGAATCCCTGCGCTGGGGGTATCTCGATCGCCCCCTGATCCATGGCAAGGCCGTCGGCATCAGGCCGGATCCCTGCAATGGCGGCTGGCGGGCACTCAGCAGCTGGGAAGCAAGCAATGCCCAGCGGGTGCTCTCAGAGCACGGCTCTCCGATCACCCAGCGCAGCTGCCGCATCTGGGAGCGCTTTGGCTGGCAGTGGATGGG
>JAWOHV010000245.1:0-8353 GCA_046484965.1 Prochlorococcaceae cyanobacterium | reverse complement strand
AGCTGTTCTCCACCCACTTCGGCCACCTGGCCATCATTGGCCTTTGGGTTTCGGGCAACCTGTTCCATATCGCCTGGCAGGGCAACTTTGAGCAGTGGGTCGCCGATCCGCTGCATGTCCGCCCGATCGCGCATGCGATCTGGGATCCCCACTTCGGCCAGGGCGCCATCACCGCCTTCACCCAGGCGGGCGCCTCCTCTCCGGTGAACATCGCCTATTCCGGTCTGTACCACTGGTGGTACACGATCGGCATGCGCACCAACGCCGAGCTGTATCAGGGTTCCATCTTCATGATGATCCTGTCGGCCTGGGCCTTGTTCGCCGGCTGGCTCCACCTTCAGCCCAAGTTCCGGCCCTCCCTGGCCTGGTTCAAGAACGCTGAATCCCGCCTCAACCATCACCTCGCCGTCCTGTTCGGCTTCAGCTCCATCGCTTGGACCGGTCACCTGGTTCACGTGGCCATCCCTGAAGCCCGCGGCCAGCACGTTGGTTGGGATAACTTCCTGAACGTGCTGCCTCACCCAGCCGGTCTGGGCCCTTTCTTCACAGGCAATTGGGGCGTCTACGCCCAAAATCCTGATACCGCCAATCAGTTGTTCGGTACAACTGAAGGCTCCGGCACCGCGATCCTCACCTTCCTCGGCGGGTTCCACCCCCAAACGGAAGCCCTCTGGCTCACGGATATCGCCCACCACCACCTGGCGATCGGTTGCATCTTCGTGATCGCCGGCCACATGTACCGGACCAACTTCGGTATCGGCCACTCGATCCGGGAGATTCTCGAAGCCCACAATCCCCCTAAGGGCACCCCCTTCGGTGGTGCGCTCGGAGCTGGCCACAAGGGTCTCTACGACACGATCAACAACTCCCTGCATTTCCAGCTGGGTCTGGCCCTGGCCAGCCTGGGTGTGATCACCAGTTTGGTGGCGCAGCACATGTATGCGCTGCCGTCCTACGCGTTCATCGCCAAGGACTACACCACGCAGGCGGCGTTGTATACGCACCACCAGTACATTGCCATCTTCCTGATGGTTGGGGCCTTTGCCCACGGTGCGATCTTCTTCATCCGTGACTACGACCCGGAGGCCAACAAGGACAACGTGTTGGCCAGGATGCTTGAGCACAAGGAAGCCATCATCAGCCACCTCAGCTGGGTTTCCCTGTTCCTCGGTTTCCATACCCTCGGTCTCTACGTCCATAACGACGTGGTCGTGGCCTTCGGTACCCCCGAGAAGCAGATCCTGGTTGAGCCCGTCTTTGCCCAATTCGTTCAAGCCGCTTCAGGCAAGGCGATGTATGGCATGGATGTGCTGCTCTCCAATTCGGCCAGCGTGGCCAGCAACACCGGTGCTGCCTACCTGCCCGGTTGGTTGGATGCCATCAACGGCGGCAGTGACCTGTTCCTGCCGATCGGCCCTGGCGACTTCCTCGTGCACCACGCCATCGCACTTGGTCTGCACACCACCACCTTGATCCTGGTGAAGGGCGCCCTCGACGCCCGCGGTTCGAAGCTGATGCCCGATAAAAAGGACTTCGGCTATTCCTTCCCCTGCGACGGCCCCGGCCGTGGCGGCACCTGCGATATCTCGGCCTGGGATTCCTTCTATCTGTCAGTGTTCTGGGCCCTCAACACCGTTGGTTGGGTCACCTTCTACTGGCACTGGAAGCACCTGGCCATCTGGCAGGGCAACGTGGCCCAGTTCAACGAATCCAGCACCTACCTGATGGGCTGGTTCCGCGACTACCTCTGGCTGAACAGCTCCCAGCTGATCAACGGTTACAACCCGTTTGGCTCGAACAACCTCGCCGTCTGGGCCTGGATGTTCCTGTTCGGTCACCTGGTATGGGCTACCGGTTTCATGTTCCTCATCTCCTGGCGTGGTTACTGGCAGGAGCTGATTGAAACCATCGTCTGGGCTCACCAGCGCACCCCGCTTGCCAACCTGGTTGGCTGGCGCGACAAGCCCGTGGCCCTCTCGATTGTTCAGGCCCGTGTAGTGGGCCTCGCCCACTTCACGATCGGCTACATCCTCACCTACGGCGCCTTCTTGATCGCTTCAACTTCAGGCAAGTTCGGCTGATCCAGGCTGGGCGGTGCCAACCGCCCTTCCCTGGCTCAGTTTCTGCCCCCGGCCACCACAGTGGCTGGGGGCTTTTTGATGGCTTGGTGGCTCGATGGCGGCAGCGTCGCTATCGCGACTGCTACTGCACCCCTGCGTAACGATCGCCGCTGCGCCCCTCAAGCCCGCCGCATGCTCGCCCTGCTGGGTTGGCAACGCTTCAAAGAGTGTCCCGCGCCGGCACAAGGGCACAGTCCAGAGAACCAGGGCCACTGGAGGGCACAAAAAAAGCCCCGCTCAATGGCGGGGCCTGCTGCTTGAGCCGCTTCGGCGGCGAGCTGAGCTTTCAGTTGACGCTCCAGACGCCACCGGCGAGGTTGACCAGGGGCGAGACGACGGCGGTGCCGGCCAGGAACCAGGCGAAGGCGGCGCCACCGCAACCGCCAAGCCAGAAGCCGCTGGCGAACTCAGCCCAGCCGGCCTTGGTGAACAGATCGGCAGGGGGATTGTCGATCGTGGCGTCCGGCGGTTGCACGTTGGGGCCATTGCCGGCGGTGCCGTAGATCGAGAGGCAAACCGTGAGGATCGACACTAGGCCGATCGTGGCCAGCAGGCCGGCGGTGCTGGCGTATTCGGTGAGCCTCAGCGGGCCGCAGATGGCGAAGGGGCCGTAGAGGAAGAAGCCATGGGCCATGCCCACCTCGAGGCCGCGGCGGTTGGGCGAGAGGGCCGGGCGGTAGGCGGGCAGGGCGTTCAGGAACGCCTTGGTGAAGTAGCTGCTGTTAACGGGGGTGGCCAGATTGCCGACGGTCGGGTCGGCCACGGGGGTCACGGTCATGGTGGCGTGGGGAATGGGTGGGAGCCTGCTGGGCGGCTCGGCGATCAAGGCGGTGACCTCAGTCGGTGGCTTCGATCACGTTGAAGAGGAGGGCCATGGCCACGGCGGGGGCCAGGATCCCCACCAGGGGTACCAACACCGAGGGCAACCAGGCAGCAGCGAAATCTCCAATCATGTACGGGCCATCAGCAATCGTTGGCACTGTAGAGAGGGCTCCTTGAGAGGCCTTTGGAGGCTTGCACGGGCGACATAAAAGTTCAATCGCCGCAAGCCGTTTCCTCCCCTTCGCTCGCCTTCTGCCAGGCCTGCCGCGCAGCCTTCTCAGGCTCCGCGCAGTGTTGCCCGCACCCGGTAGATGGGGCGATTTTGACTTTCGTGGTAAGTGCGCATCTGCAGTTCGGCCAGCAGGCCGAAGCAGAACAGCTGCACCCCACTGAGGAAAGCCAGAACGGACACCAGCAGCAGCGGCCGGTCGCCCACATCGGCATCCAGGAGGATCTTTTCACCCAGCAGCCAGAGGCCGATCAGCAGTCCCACGGCCATGGCACCCAGTCCGGCCAGGCCGAACACGTGCATCGGACGGGTAAGAAACCTCTTCATGAACCACACGGTGAGCAGGTCCATCAGCACCCTGAAGGTGCGGTCGATGCCGTATTTGCTGCTGCCGTAGCGGCGTGGGTGGTGGTTCACCTTCACTTCTGTGATCCGCGCCCCTTCGATGAAGGCCAGGGCCGGCAGAAAGCGGTGCAGTTCGCCGTAGAGATTCATATCTTCCACCACCTCTCGCCGGTAGGCCTTCAGGGAGCAGCCGTAGTCGTGCAGGCGTACGCCGGTGACCCGGGCGATCAGTCGGTTGGCGATCTTGGAGGGCAGCAGGCGGCTGATGGCGGCATCCTGGCGCTGGTGCCGCCAGCCGCTCACCACGTCGTAGCCCTCCTCCAGCTTGCTGATCAGCAGGGGAATGTCGGCGGGATCGTTCTGCAGGTCGCCATCGAGGGTGAGCACCACAGTCCCCCGGCTGATGTCGAAGCCGGCTGCCATCGCCGGGGTCTGGCCGTAGTTGCGCCGCAGCAGCACTGCCACCAGTTCGGGCGTGTCCCTGGCCAGCTCCTCCAGCACCCGGGCCGTTCCGTCCTTCGAACCGTCATCCACCAGCACCAGCTCGAAGGGCCGGCCCAGCGGTCGCAGCTGCTCGAGCAGCAGGGGCAGCAGCACCGGCAGGCTCTCCTCCTCGTTGTAGAGGGGGATCACCACCGACAGCTCGGGGGCCTGGGTTGCGGCCATGGGGGTGCTGCAGCGGCCCCGACCTTAGGCGGCAGCTGGGGATGCCCCCTCAGGCCAGGGTGGTGCCGTCGTGGCAGCGCATCACCCGACCGGCCCCCCGCAGCTGCCGGCGGTAGTGCTCGCTCACCGGCTCGCTGCTGTGCGGCGACAGGGAGTCGATGCCGATGCCGTCGCGGCCGTGGGCCTGGCCGGAACTGTGCAGATAGCGGCCCTCGCCGAGATGGATGGCCACATGGCTGCAGCGCTGGGGCAGGCCGAAGAAGATCAGATCGCCCGGGCGCAGCAGTTGCCACTGGCCCGGCCGCACCGCCAGGGCTTGGCAGAACCGCTCCTGTTGGTAGGCGTCGCGCGGGATCCAGATGCCGGCGGCGGCGAAGGCGCTCTGCAGCAAGCCCGAGCAATCGAAGTTGGGCCCCAGCGTGCCGCCCCAGAGGTAGCGGTTCGGCCTCTCGGCGGCGGCCAGGGCAAAGGCCAGAACACGGCTGATCCGGGCGGCGATGGAGCTGCTGGCAAGGGATGGGGGACGCCAGGGGGCCGCGCTGCGGGCCTGGCCGAGCAGCGCCGCCGGCTCCAGCCAGAAGGGATAGCCATCCTCCAGCAGGCGAGCCCGCAGCCGGCCGTGCCCGCCGGACCAGGCAGGGCTGGCAAGGATTTCGAGGCGGCGTCCGACGCTGGCCTGGGTGGCCAAGGCAGGCCCGCCCGGGCGGCTGTAGCAATCGATCGGCCCCTGCAGCTGCCACACACTGCCGGGCAGCAGCAGCTCGGCGGCGGCCGGTACATCGGGCTCGAGGATGCTTAATGTCGCCATGGCTGGGGCCGGTGTGATGGCGTTCTACTGCCCGGATCGGGCCATGGGAGAAGTTCTGGAGGAGCTGCTGCGGCGCCTCGAGGCCGAAGGCCGCCCGGGCTTGGCTGAGCAGGTGTCGATCACCTGGCTGCGCTATGCCCCATCCTGGCGCCTGGAGTGCGCCACGGATTCGCCGCGGGCCTTTTCGCCGCAGGCCTTTTCGCCGCAGGCCTTCTGGGAGCGCCCCCGGGCCGGGGCGAGCTGGCAGGGAGATCGGCCCCGCTATCCGGCCAGTGTGGTGAAGCTTTTCTACCTGGCGGCGGCGGAGGCCTGGCTGCAGCGGCAGCTGATCGAGGAATCGGCCGAGCTGCGGCGGGCCCTGACTGAAATGATCGCCAACTCCAGCAACGACGCCACCTCCCTGGTGGTGGACCTGCTCAGCGGCAGCAGCAGCGGCCCCGACCTGTCGCCCAAGGCGATGGCCCTCTGGGTGCGGCAGCGGCAGCTGGTGAACGACTGGCTCTCAGGGCTGGAGTGGCCGGAGCTGGCCGGCTGCAATGTGTGCCAGAAGACCTGGGGTGATGGCCCCTTCGGCCGCGAACGCCAGTTTTATGGCGAGGCCCTCGAGAACCGCAACCGCCTCAGCACCGATGCCACCGCCCGCCTGCTGCACGCCCTGATGGGTGGTGCCTTCCTCTCCCCTCCCGCCAGCCAGCGGATGCAGCAGCTGCTGGCCCGTTCGCTGGACGAAGGCAAGCGGCTGGCCGATCCGGAGAACCAGGTGGATGGCTTCATCGGCCAGGCCCTGCCCCCGGAGGCGCAGCTGTGGAGCAAGGCGGGCTGGATGAGCCAGGCGCGTCACGATGCCGCCTACGTGGAGCGCCAGGGCAGAGCCCCCTTCCTGCTGGTGATCTTCAGCGAGGGGGCCGAACGGGCGGCAGATGTGCAGCTGCTGCCGGAATTAACGGCGGGCTTGGCCGATGCCATGCCGGATCTTGATTGAGCCTGCAGATCCGCTTCAGGCCAGGGCCTCAGCAGGAGCGGGGTCTGGGAAACGGAGAGGGAGGGATTCGAACCCTCGACAGAAGTTGCCTCCTGTAACTCCTTAGCAGGGAGCCGCTTTCAACCACTCAGCCACCTCTCCAGCGGCTCGATGAGCTTATCAGCGCTGCTACCCCTCCTCCAGCAGGCGGGGCAGCCGGTGGTTGAAGCCGCACAGCACTTCCCAGGGGATTGTCTGGGCCATGGCGCTCCACTCGGCCGGGGTGATGCAGTCGTTGCCGTCCTGACCCAGCAGGGTCACCACCGTGCCCAACTCCAGGCCCGGCAGGTCGGTGACATCCACGATCAGCTGGTCCATGGTGATGGCTCCCACCTGGGGCACCCGCCGGCCTGCGACCAACACCTGCAGGCGGTTGGAGAGCAGCCGCGGCACCCCATCGGCATAGCCAATGCTCACCACCGCCAGCCGGCTGGGCCGGCTGGTGCGGAAGCCGTGGCCGTAGCTCACGCCCACCCCTTTCGCCACCTCGCGGATGAAGCTGATCCGCGCCCGCACGGCCATGGCGGCCTGCAGTGGCACGGCCCCGGCCAGGTGGGGGGCTGGCGCATGGCCGTAGAGGGCCAGACCCACGCGCACCATGTCGAAGTGCAGGCTGCGATCGCGCAGGGTGGCGGCGGAATTGGCCAGGTGGCGGCAGCCAGCCGCCAGCCCCGCCTGCTGCAGGCTGGCAAGCACCGCCGCGAAGCGCTGCTGCTGTGTGGCGGTGAGACCGTCGTCGGCAGCGGGGCTGGCATCGGCGCTGGCCAGGTGGGAATAGATCCCGGCCAGCTCGATGGCATCGAGTTCGGCCAGGGCGGCCACCAGCCGCGGGCCCTCCTGCCAGTCGATCCCGAGGCGAGCCATGCCCGTATCGAGCTTGAGGTGGATCGGCATCGCGCGGCCGTGGCTGCTGGCCAGGTGCTGGCAGAGCAGGGCTTCGCGCATGCTGCTCACGGTGGGCATCAGCTGCCACTGCAGGCAGCAGCGCAGCTCCTCGGGTTGGGTGAGGTTCCCCAGGATCAGCACCGGTGCTCTGATGCCGGCGCCCCGCAGCAGCAGGGCCTCGGCCAGGGTGGCCACCCCCAGGCTGGTGGCACCGCCCGCCAGGGCCGCCCGGGCCACCGGCACGGCCCCATGGCCGTAGCCGTCGGCCTTCACCACCGCCATCAGCTGGCTGGCGGGATCGAGCAGCTGCCGCAGGCAGCGGGCGTTGTGGCTGACCGCCTGCGGCTTCACCTCCAGCCAGGCCCGTTGCCGGGCCGGCAGATCGCTGATCGGCAGGGGGGCGCTTTCGCTGCTGGGGGAGAGGGGGTACTGGGCCATCGGCGCCGGCCAGGGGGGGAGGCGGGGATCCCCCGTCGATGCCGCTAGCATCGCGCCCAAAGAGCAGAGCTGGCATGGGCCATGTTCTCGTTCTCAATGCGTCCTACGAGCCCCTGAACATCACCACCTGGCGGCGGGCCGTGGTGATGGTGCTCAAGGGCAAGGCCGAGGGCCTTGAGCATGATCCGCTGCGGCTGCTGCGCCAGGACCTGCACCTGCCCACGGTGATCCGCCTGCGGCAGTTTGTGCGTGTGCCCTATCAGCCCATGCCGCTCACCCGCCGCAATGTGCTGCAGCGCGATGGCCACTGCTGCCAGTACTGCGGCTACCAGGGCGATCAGCTCTCGATCGACCACGTGCTGCCCCGCAGCCGCGGCGGCCCCGACAGCTGGGAGAACGTAGCCACCGCCTGCCTGCCCTGCAACGTGCGCAAGGGCAATCGCACGCCGCCGGAGGCGGGCATGCCCCTGGCCCGCAGCCCCCGCCGACCTTCCGGCAGCCTCAGCTTCGAGGCGGCCCGGCTGATCCGGGCTGGCCGTCACCACGAGTGGGCCAAGTACGTGATCGGGGCCTGAGGCGTCAGCCGGGCGGCCGGCCTTCGCTGCCGGTGGTTTCGGCCACCATCGCTTCGAGGCTCCGGTTCTGGTCTTCGCTGATGCAGGCGTTCAGCAGGTCGGCCAGCTGGCCGTTGAGCACCGGTTCGAGCGCAAAGTTGCGCCCCAGGCGGTGGTCGGTCACGCGGCTGTCCTTAACGTTGTAGGTGCGGATCTTTTCGCTGCGATCGCCGCTGCCCACCTGGGCCAGGCGTGCTGTGCGCTCCTCGGCCTGGGCCGCAGCCAGCTCGCGCTCATAGAGCTTGGCGCGCAGGATTTCCATGGCCCGCTCACGGTTCTGCAGCTGGGAGCGCTCCTGGGTGCAGAACACGCGGATGCCAGTGGGCTTATGCATCGTCGCCCAGGGCGACCGCGTCATCGTCTACATGCCGATGAGCATCGAGGCGGTGGTGGCGATGCAGGCCT
>JAWOHV010000235.1:0-6254 GCA_046484965.1 Prochlorococcaceae cyanobacterium | reverse complement strand
CCATAGCCAAACCTGCTAGGGGTTGATGATCTGCAGAGGAACAACCTCCTGCTTCAGGGCCAGGAGGTCGGCATCGCCGCTCACCAGCACAGGGGTGGCCGCACTCCAGGTCTCGCACCAGGGCAGCAGATCCTCCAGTAACCGCTCACGATCGACGCTCTGGAGCCGGAATTTCGGGTAGGCGAGCACGCGCAACAGCTCCCTGGCCGTGGGCTGAGCCAGTACCGGAATGATCTGGCCCTGCTGCCAGCACGTTGGTGTCAAGCACCGCGCGTACGGGTGAACGCCTCACGGACGGCGAGCCCAGTCCACGGCATCGGCTACGTCAGCATCGTCGAGGCCCAACTCAGCCAACCGCGATCGCACGGCCGCTGCTCCACCGGGATGCAGCGGCGTGAGCACGATGCGACCGCTGTCGCAGACCACGTCGTAGTAGTCCGCCACCCCGGCCTGCTCCACCACCGCCTATTCCTTCTCTTCGAGATGCCTTCGGCAACGGAGAAGCCTTACGGCTACGGCAGGGTGAGCTGGTTCTTGCTGGTGCGCTTGGCGACAACCATGGCCGCAGGACACCGAGAGCGGCGCTGGGAAGGATTCCTTACTTTGGGTGTTTCCTTGTGGCTTGCGCCAGCGCCTCCACCTCCAGCTGGCCATCTCAGTGGGATCGGTCTTGACGGATCAGCTCCTCAGGCGCCGGATCGAAGCCCTGCCGTTGATCCAGCTGGAAGGGCTCCTGGTGCACCACCAGGATCACCAGTTCGCTGCGCTGCCACTCGTAGACCACGCGGTAGTGGCCCACCCGTAAGCGGCGCAATCCTTCAAATTCACCCTTGAGTGCAGAACCGGCAGCTGGGGTGTCGCAGAGCAAGTCGATCGCCTCAACCACCCGCAGGCGATCGGCCTTGGGGATCGCGGCGAGTGCTTTGGCGGCTGAGCGGCTGTTATTCAGCAACCAGCATCCGCAGCGAGCAGCGCTACTCGCTTCGCGAGAAGCCTGCGGCTACGCGTACCTCAGCCCAGTCGAGAATGGGCGCCTCAGCGCTGTAGCCACGCATTTCGAGCCCATCCTTCAGGCTGCCGATGGCGGCAGCGGTGAACACGTTGTAGTCGTTCACGCACGACACCAGTTGATCCAGATTGCGGTGATCGCGATAGCCCGAGGGGTCACAGGCGCTAGCCAGGATGCCCAGCCCTTCACACAGATCCAACAACGCGAGCACCCGCTGATGGCAGCGAATAAAATTAGCCAGGCCACCGCTTTCTGGACTGCTGGCGTACTGGGTTTTGCAAAAGTCGTGCCACTGCCACTGTTGCGATCCCTCGGCATGGATGGCCAGCCCGAAGGAGCAGTGATGGCAGCCTTCGCCCGTGAAGGCGGTAAAACCCATCAGCTGCCGGCAACTGGGGATCGCCTTGCAATTCAATCAAGGGCCCCAGCTCCGGCAGTCCCAGCCGCGCTGCACCCTGATGCAGGGCGACGATCCTCTGGCGCGCCTCCTCAGGCGAGGCATCCACAAGCAAAAGTGTGTAACTGATGGCTAAACTCATCGCACCGAAGTCGCAGCAATCTGGACCGGATTGACTGGGCGTTACCCTTCCCAGATTTCGGCAAGTTGGAGTGATAGCCCTGGGAATTTCGGCGTGTAGGCATCAGGGCTGAGCGCCGAGCCGCCTGGCAGGCGGAAGCCGCTGGAGCTGCCGAAAACCTTCCAGGCTCCCTGGGATCCCTGCGACGTGATCGCGCCACGGCGCACCTACAAAGCAAGGGCTGCTTCGTATCAGGGCACTGAGCTCCACAACCAGCAGATCCGGCTGGGCAAACAACGCCTCAAAACGATCCAGGCAGGCTGCAGGGTTGCCTGGGTGGCTTCGGCCCATGGGGCCTCACCATCCACCAGATCGATCAGGGCGCTGGCATCCAGGCAGGCAATCACCAGTCGCTCTCAGCTGCAACGCCGATGCTTCGGCCACAGGAGCTCGTGATGCCTGCAACTGCAGCTGGCGGTAGTGCTGTTCACTCAGCACCACAGCAGCCGATCGGTTGCGCTTCAACAGATGGACCGGGCCATGCTGCAGCGCCTGCTCAATCGCTGCGTTCCCACGGCGCTTCAGCTCAGCAGATGCACCGGCTCTCCGGCTGCAGCCAGAAGCCGCGCTGCCTCCTGGTCAAAGGTCGCCAGTTGGTCGCCCCCAAGCTGGCGGCCGCCAGGAGCTGCAGCCCGGCGCGCACCGCTGGGCGATCCGTCCGCACGCTGGCGCTGGCCACCAGCTCTGCCTGCTCCAGCAGGTCGCTCGCGGCCCTGGCCTGGCCTGGATCGTCCTGCACCAGCGCCCGCACCAGCACATTGGTGTCGGCGGTGATCTTCACGGATTTGCGCTTACGGATTTGCGCTCGCCGCAGGGCAGTCCGGCCCAACCCGTCTCGATGGCCTCCTGCAGCTCCTGCAAGCTGGCCCTGTGGCTGCTGCGCCCAGCCAGAAATCCAATGAAACCAGCGATTGTGCCGGTGGCCTGCTCGGCATGGAGCTCCAAACGCCCACCGGGCAGCACCTCCACATCAAGCCGTTGGCCGGGCTTCACGCCGAGATGGGCCAGGAGCTCCTTGCGCAAGGTCACCTGGCCCTTGCTGGTTACCGTGAGGGAGGCACGGCGTGATACAGAGGATTGCGATGGCATGGCCAGCGAACAGCCTGAAGCCAGCGTAAGGCTGTTTTGCCTTGCTTGCTGACGTCTTGGGGCTGCAGCACGTGTGGGGCTTGTTGCGGGTGGAGCCTCGTTCGCAGCAGGAGGCTCAGCGGTTTGTTCGGGCTGGGGCGCCTGGCGGTTCAGGGGGAAGCCAGCCGCCATCACAATTTGGACGCCTCCCTTTGGGCGCCTCCCTGAATCTGTACAGCCTGTACAGATTCCTGCACAGTTGCAAAACAGAGGGTGGAACTAGGCGTTGCGAATGAAGCGCGTGCTGGTTGGCCGCCTACAGGCTCAGCGGCTGGAGCAGGGAGTTGGGGGGCTGAAGGCGTCAGGCGTTGTTGGCTCAGCGATGTTGAGGCAGAGCAGGGTGGGGCCTATGACTTCCGCAGACTGGCGCAGGCTCCGCAGCTGATCGGGCAGCGTCAACGGTTCAGAAACCGGCTGCATCACGGGGGCGTGTTGGCTGAACTGCATGAGCGCGCCTCAAACACGCTGCAGCTTCAGGCTTTTGCGCGGTCGCCATAATCTGCGACTGTGCCCCGGTTGTTTGCTGGGAATTAAAATCCCAGATGTTTTGATTCTGCTCAAAGACTGAGCAAAATCGCGGCGACGCGAGCGAGGCTCGAGCGTCTGCGGCTTGCGTGCGAACGTACACCAGTGGTGCGGTGGTTGGTATCGCCGTTGACACCTTTTGCAGTCCTGGGTGTGGGGCTCAGACCGCCGCCTGGCCCTCCAGGCTGTGCTGGCTTGGGTGGAGCCGCAGGAAGGCGCTGAAGGCATCAAGGCTGGAGACCCCCTGATTCAGGCTCGCCAACACGCCGTGGTTGCACGGATGCCACCGCCAGTTCAAGCACCCGATTCGGGCGCTGGCACAGGCTTTTCGGCCTATGTGCCCGACCTACTGGTCGAGATCCGAGCCGCCATCCAGTTCCAGCTGGAGGGCCTGGAGATGGTGAGCGTTTAGGGGCCCAGCTGCTGGCAGGCAGCCTCGAGGCTCGTGCTGGCTGGGTGGGCCGAGGGCTCAGGGGGAAGATTCCTGGATCTGGCCCCTGCTGGCAAGGCGCCGGTGCGGAGATCAGGGGCACAGGCCTGAGGCAGCCGGCAGGGATTGGCCTGGCCAAGAAGCGTTATCACAAACGTGCAACCTTCTCTCAAGAATGCAGCAAAGAGTTCCGGTCTCCATCACCCCAACGAATGCACACTAGGGTCGCGTTAGTTTCAAGCTGATGGTCAGAGGGCCGCGTGAGAGAACCGAAGGGCCCAAACAGCAGGTGCCTCAGCCGAATCGCTCCAAGACTGGCCCGAGAAAGACATCTGGCCCGAGAAAGACATCTGGCCCGAGAAAGGCATAAAGAAGCGAATTTCCGCCCTCAGCTCACGACTCCGTTAACAAAACGCGCATTCAAAGTGCCAACCCATTCTCATGTCAGCACCCCAGCGGGGATCCTCCCTCAACCACAGCGGCTACCGCGAGTTGATCGAGCAGGAACATCAACGGCTCAGCGTACTTCGGAGTGCTCTGGTGTCTGTACCTTGGCCGTTTCAGCTCGAGAATCGTGTGATGGTGGAGCGTGATCTGCGCCTCTTTGATCAACTACTCAGCCTGCCTCCATTACTCAGCCTGCCTCCATCCGGGCTACCCGTTCAGGGGTGAGACAGTGTGCCGCGAGCTTCAAGCCGCGAGCTTCAAACCACCTGAGCCCTTCTGGCCGTAAGGCTTCCGCGAAGCGGTGATCGCCCTCCAGCGACGGGCCGGGCTTGCGGTGTTCTCGGCCTGTGTGGACTTAGGCCTGGCTTAGCTAATTGAGCTCGGAATGATCCTGGGGCCCGGCGGGAGCTGCCGGGGCTCAGACTTTGTAGAAGTTGCGGTACCAGGCCACGAAGCGGGCCACGCCCTCGCGCACCGGGGTGTTGGGCTTGAAGCCGGTCCAGGCTTCGAGGGCGGTGGTGTCGGCGGCGGTGGCGGCTACGTCGCCGGGTTGCATCGGCAGCAGGATTTTGCTGGCGCTGAGGCCCAACGCCTCCTCGAGGGCGGCGATGTAGTCGATCAGCGGCGTGGGGGTGCTGTTGCCGATGTTGAAGATGCGGTGCGGCGCCCAGCTGCTGGCGGGGTCGGGTGCGGCTGGGTTGAAGGCGGGGTTGGGGCTGGCTGGTTTGTCGAGCACGCGCAGCATGCTTTCAATGATGTCGTCGACATAGGTGAAATCACGCACCATGCGCCCCTCGTTGAACACCTGGATCGGCTCGCCGGCGAGCATTGCCCTGGTGAACAGGAAGAGGGCCATATCGGGCCGGCCCCAGGGGCCGTAGACGGTGAAAAAGCGCAGGCCCGTGGCCGGTAGCCCATACAGATGGCTATAAGTGTGGGCCATCAGTTCGTTGGCCTTCTTGCTGGCCGCATACAGGCTCACCGGGTGGTTGACGCTCTGGTGCTCGGAAAAGGGCAGGGTGGTGTTGCCGCCATACACCGAGCTGCTGGAGGCATACACCAGGTGCTCAACTCCGTGCTGCCGACAACCCTCAAGGATGTGGCCGAAACCCACCAGATTGGCCTGGATGTAGGCGGCCGGATTCTCGATCGAGTAGCGCACACCGGCCTGGGCGGCCATGTTCACCACCCGGCTGGGCCGATGCTCCGCGAAGGCGGCGGCCACGGCGGCGCCGTCCTCGAGGTGGGCCTCGATCAGGCTGAAGGGGGTGCCGCTGCGCTCGGCGATGGCTTCGAGTTCGGCCAGGCGGGCGCGCTTGAGGGCTGGGTCGTAGTAGGGGTTGAGGTTGTCGAACCCCAGCACCGCCGTGCCCCGCTCCAGCAGCCGCGCCGCCAGGTGGAAGCCGATGAAGCCGGCGGCGCCGGTCACAAGAACGCTCATCGTGGCAGTTTAGTTTTTGGGCTGGACTGGGCTGGGCTGGCTACGTTTTGGGGTGATCGCCCGCGCCGCCGAGGGCTAGGCCATGCCCGCCACGATCTATCTGCACTGGGCCGCCACGCCCTACACCTGGGTGCGCCAGGGGCTCTATCACACGATCGTGGCCGGTGATGGCACGGTGCGGCGGCTGCATGCCTACAGCGTGGACCTGCACAGCCACACCTACCGGCGCAACAGCAATGCCGTGGGGCTCTGCTGCGCCTGCATGGGCGGCTCCCCCGATCCCTGGACGATCCCGCCCACCGAGGCCCAGATCAACGCCCTCTGCCGCGAGGCCGCCGAGCTGGCCCTCAGCTGGGGCTGGCGCCCTGAGCAGCTCACGATCGAGCGGCTGATGACCCACGCCGAAGCGGCCTCCAACCGCGACGGCCGCAGCATGCACGACAACTACGGTCCGCTGATCTGGGGCGGCACGGGCGAGCGCTGGGATTTCCTGCAGCTCAGCAAGGGCGGCCCGCCCAACGGTGGCGACGAGCTGCGCGCGCGGATCCGATCGCTGATGGCGGGGGCGCCGGCGGCCGCAGCGAGGTTGGCGTTCAAGGGCAAAACAACCTAGAGTTGAGCAGTTTCTCATATTCACCCAAACCGTTTTGGCTGCCAGCAGACGCCGTTGTCTGTGCGGTTGCCGACCCGGAACAC
>JAWOHV010000014.1:0-15303 GCA_046484965.1 Prochlorococcaceae cyanobacterium | reverse complement strand
CACCACCAGCTAGGTGCGACGCCCCGGGATCTCTTTACGCCTGTCGATTGTGTAGAGCGTGAGGCCCGCGGCGGCGACCAGGGAGCGACCCGGCTCACAGAGGAGCCGCGGCAGCGCCAGGCCGCGCTCCTGGCAGGCGCTCGCCACCGCCTCAGCCACACCCTGCACCCACTCCTGGATCGACGGCGGGTCATCGCTCGCCACATAGCGGATCCCCAGGCCGCCGCCCACGTTGAGGTCGGTCACGGGGTGGCCGAGGGAGCGGGCCAGGGCGAGGGCGTCGGCCATCACCCCGGCCAGGTCGCGGTGGGGCTGAAGCTCGAAGATCTGGGAGCCGATGTGGGCATGGAGGCCCACCAGCTGGGCCCAGGAGCATTCCGCCAGCTTGCGCAGCACCGTCTCCAGCTGGTCGGGATCAAAGCCGAACTTGCTGTCGAGGTGGCCGGTGCGGATGTACTCATGGGTGTGGCACTCGATGCCGGGGGTGAAGCGCAGCATCAGCCGCAGCGGCGCGGCGAAGCGGGGCGCCAGATCGGCCAGCAGCTCCAGGTCGTGCCAGTTGTCGAGCACCACTGTCACGCCTCGCTCAGCCGCCAGGGCCAGCTCCTCGATGCTCTTGTTGTTGCCGTGCAGCACGATGCGCTCGGGCGGCATGCCCCCCTGCAGAGCAGTGAGGAGCTCACCGGCCGAAACCGCATCGAGCCCAAGCCCTTCGGAGGCCACCAGGGCCGTGAGGGCCAGGGAGCTGTTGGCCTTGGAGGCGTAGAGGGCCAGCGAAGGACCGGGATAAAAAGCAGCCAACGACTCCCGGTAGGCCGTGCAGGTGGCCCGCAGGGTGGCCTCATCGAGCACATAAAGGGGCGTGCCGTAGGAGCGGGCCAGCTCACTCAGCAGGCAGCCACCCAGCCACAGCCGCCCCTCCTGGTCCCGCTCGGCCGTGAGCGGGGCGAGGTTGCGGTTGGGGCTGTGTGGGTCCCGCTCCAGCTCAAAAGGTTCGCCGGGCCTGCCGGGCTGAGCAGAAGCGGCGGGGGCAGCGTCTCCAGCGGTGTTGGCAACGGCGGAGAACACCATGGCGGGGGCGAAGGCGGCGGTTGCAACAATGTAAAGAAGGCCCTCTGGCTCCAGAGTCAGCCACGAACCGTTCAGATCCAGAGCCATTTCCAGCCTTCCCGATCCCGCCGCTGCGGCGTCCGATCCTGCCCGCCTGACCGGCCAGCGCCTGGGGCCAGAACACCTGGAGGCCTGCCTTGCCCTCGATGCCGACTGCCTCGGGGGCCTTTGGAGCCGCAGCCAGTGGCAGCGGGAACTGATCGAACCCGACCGTCTCGGCCAGGGGCTTTTTACGGCTGCCGGTGAGCTGGCGGCACTGGCCTGCGGCTGGTTGGTGCTCGATGAGCTGCAGATCACCGTGGTGGGGGTGCGGCGCGCCTGGCAACGGCAGGGCCTGGGCAGGCGGGTGCTGGCAGCCCTGCTGGCCGAGGGCCGGCGGCGGGGGGCTGGGCGGGCCACCCTGGAGGTGGCCGCCGCCAACAGCGCCGGCCAGGCCCTTTACGCCAGCGCCGGCTTCCGTACGGCAGGCCGCCGTCGCGGTTACTACCGCAATGGCGACGAAGCTCTGATCCAATGGCTTCAGCTGACGGTGGCTAAGTAGTGATAACCGACATTCTTTGTGCCGGAAGACCCCGAAAAGGGTCGATTTGTTTATTTCATTTCAGCGCACAAAACCTTTGGCCGCAGGGGTTCTAGCCCATGTGATCATTGCCACCACGATCCCTGGCCAACCCTGATAGGTTGGTTCCACTTGCATCAGGTCCCGCCCCATGTTCGAGCGGTTTACCGAGAAAGCCATCAAGGTGATCATGCTGGCCCAGGAGGAGGCACGCCGTCTCGGTCACAACTTTGTGGGCACCGAGCAGATCCTTCTCGGCCTGATCGGCGAAGGCACCGGCGTTGCCGCCAAGGTGCTCAAGTCGATGGGTGTCAACCTCAAGGACGCCCGCGTTGAGGTGGAGAAGATCATCGGCCGCGGATCGGGCTTCGTGGCGGTGGAGATCCCGTTCACTCCCCGGGCCAAGCGGGTGTTGGAGCTTTCCCTGGAGGAGGCACGCCAGCTAGGCCACAACTACATCGGCACCGAACACCTGCTGCTCGGCCTGATCCGCGAGGGCGAGGGCGTAGCCGCCCGGGTGCTGGAAAACCTCGGCGTGGACCTGGCCAAGGTGCGCACCCAGGTGATCCGCATGCTCGGCGAAACGGCCGAGGTGGCAGCCGGTGGCGGTGGCGGCAAAGGCTCCACCAAAACGCCCACGCTCGATGAGTTCGGCAGCAACCTCACCCAGCAGGCCGTCGAGGGCAAGCTCGACCCGGTGGTCGGCCGTCAGAACGAAATCGAGCGCGTGATCCAGATCCTGGGCCGCCGCACCAAGAACAATCCCGTGCTGATCGGCGAACCCGGCGTCGGCAAGACCGCCATTGCCGAGGGCCTTGCCCAGCGGATCGTCTCCGGCGATGTGCCAGACATCCTTGAGGAGAAGCGTGTTCTCACCCTCGACATCGGCCTGCTGGTGGCTGGCACCAAGTACCGAGGTGAGTTCGAGGAGCGCCTCAAAAAAATCATGGAGGAGATCCGCAGCGCCGGCAACGTGATCCTGGTGATCGATGAGGTGCACACCTTGATCGGTGCCGGTGCCGCAGAAGGTGCCATCGACGCGGCCAACATCCTCAAGCCGGCCCTGGCCCGCGGCGAGCTGCAGTGCATCGGCGCCACCACCCTCGACGAATACCGCAAGCACATCGAACGCGATGCCGCCCTGGAGCGCCGCTTCCAACCGGTGATGGTGGGTGAGCCCTCTGTAGACGAAACGATCGAGATCCTGCACGGCCTGCGTGAGCGCTACGAACAGCACCACCGCCTCAAGATCTCCGATGAGGCCCTGGTGGCCGCCGCCACCCTCGGCGATCGCTACATCTCCGACCGCTTCCTGCCCGACAAGGCTATCGACTTGATCGATGAGGCCGGCAGTCGCGTGCGCTTGCTCAACTCCAAGCTGCCGCCAGCCGCAAAGGAGATCGACAAGCAATTGCGCGATATCCAGAAGCGCAAGGAAGATGCAGTTCGTGAGCAGGACTTCATCAAGGCCGGCGAACTTCGCGATAAGGAGGTGGAGCTGCGCGAGCAGATCCGCACCATCCTTCAGAGCCGTCGCGATGACGAACCGGCCGCTGAAGCTGGCCTCGAATCTGCTGGCTCCGTTGGCAATGAAGCCCCAGCGGCCGCGGCGGCAGGGCCTCTCGGTGAAACCATCGGCGACCGCATGCCAATGGTCACCGAAGAGGACATCGCCCAGATCGTGGCCTCCTGGACCGGCGTTCCTGTGCAGAAGCTCACCGAGAGTGAATCGGTGAAGCTCCTGAACATGGAGGAAACCCTGCACCAGCGACTGATCGGTCAGGACGAAGCTGTCAAGTCTGTCTCCAAGGCGATCCGCCGCGCCCGCGTTGGCCTCAAGAACCCGAATCGCCCGATCGCCAGCTTCATCTTCTCAGGCCCCACCGGTGTGGGCAAAACGGAGCTCACCAAGTCGCTGGCCGCCTATTTCTTCGGCAGTGAAGAGGCGATGATCCGCCTCGATATGTCCGAGTACATGGAGCGCCACACGGTCAGCAAGCTGATCGGTTCGCCCCCCGGATATGTGGGCTTCAACGAGGGAGGCCAGCTCACCGAAGCTGTGCGGCGCCGTCCCTACACCGTGGTGCTGTTCGATGAGATCGAGAAGGCCCATCCAGATGTGTTCAACCTGCTGCTGCAGCTGCTTGAAGATGGTCGCTTAACCGACTCCAAGGGCCGTACCGTTGATTTTAAGAACACACTGATAATCATGACCTCGAACATCGGTTCGAAGGTGATCGAGAAGGGCGGCGGCGGCCTGGGCTTCGAGTTTGGCGGCGGTGATGTGGAAGAAACCAACTACAACCGCATCAGATCGCTGGTGAACGAGGAGCTCAAGCAGTACTTCCGACCCGAATTCCTTAACCGGCTCGACGAAATCATCGTCTTCCGCCAACTCAGCCGTGATGAGGTTAAGGAGATCGCCGAAATCATGCTCAAGGAGGTCTTCGCCCGCATGCAGGAAAAAGGGATTGGCCTATCCGTAACCGAAGCCTTCAAGGAGCGCCTCGTGGAAGAGGGCTACAACCCCAGCTACGGAGCTCGCCCACTGCGCCGCGCCGTGATGCGGCTGCTCGAGGATTCCCTGGCAGAGGAGTTCCTCTCCGGCGGTCTCAAGGAGGGCGATGCCGCCCTGGTGGATGTGGACGACGACAAACAGGTCGTGATCCGCAAGCAGTCGGCCACGCCGGCCCTGCCGGAACTGGCCGGCGCCAGCGCCTGAGATCCCCCGCCCAGCAGCGGATGGAGTCAGCCACCTACAGCCATGCCATCGCTCCCGCGCAGGTGCTGCGCGGGGCCGGGGCCTGGATCGAAGCCCTGCCAGCGATCGCGGCCCTCTGCCGCCGGCCCTTGCTGCTAGGGCGCAGTGAAGCCACCGCTGGGCTGCGCCATCACCTGGCCAGCGACCTGATCGCCCGGGGACTGGCCCCCCAGGCCCACAGCCTTCGCCACGACTGCTGTGAGGCCGATCTGGCGGCAGCCATGCAGGCGGCCCGCAGCCACGGAGCCGATGCCGTGATTGCAGCCGGCGGCGGCAAGGTGCTGGATGCCGGCAAGTTGCTGGCCGATCGCCTCGATCTGGCCTGCATCACCGTGCCCAGCAGCGCCGCCACCTGCGCCGGCTGGACGGCACTCGCCAATATGTATTCCCCCGCCGGCGCCTTCGAAGCCGATCTGGCCCTGAAGCGCTGTCCGGATCTTTTGATCTTCGACCACAACCTGGTGCGCCAGGCGCCGCCGCGCTGCCTGGCCAGCGGCATCGCCGATGCCATGGCCAAGTGGTACGAAGCCTCGGTGAGCAGCGGCGCCAGCGGCGACGGCCTCGTGCAGCAGGCGGTGCAGATGGCCAGGGTGCTGCGCGACCAGCTGCTGATCGACGCCGAAACCGCCCTGCGAGATCGCGGCAGCGCGGCCTGGGTGCGGGTGGCCGAGGCCAGTGCCCTCACCGCCGGAGTGATCGGCGGCTTGGGCGGTGCCCGCTGCCGCACCGTGGCCGCCCATGCGGTGCACAACGGCCTCACCCAGCTTCCTGGCTGCCATGGCCTGCTCCATGGCGAGAAAGTGGGCTTCGGCGTGCTCGTACAACTGCGGCTCGAGGAGGTGATCGGCGCCAACCAGCTGGCCGGCCAGGCCCGCCGCCAGCTGCTGCCCTTCTTCCGCAGCCTCGGCCTGCCGGTGAGCCTGGAAGGTCTGGGCCTGGCCGGCGCCAGCCCGCAGGAGCTGCAACAGGTGTGTAGCTTCGCCTGCCGCCCTGGCTCCGACCTGTATCACCTCCCCTTTGCCATCGAGGCCGCCGACCTGCTGGCAGCCCTGCTGAGCACCACTGTGGAATCGGCCACGACAGCCAGCGCTTGAGGCCCATCACCACGTCACTGCTGCTGCAACAGGCCGCCACCAGCCTGCTCGACCCCCAGGGCCGCGCCCTGGCGGCCGCGGTGCAGTGGTGGGAGTTGGCCGGTTTGCCGCGGCGCTGGCCGATCGCAGTGCTCGGCCAGGGCCCACCTCTGCTGCTGCTGCACGGTTTCGACAGCTCACTGCTGGAGTTCCGCCGCCTGGCGCCGCTGCTGGCCGTTGATCACCAGCTGTTCATCCCCGACCTCTTCGGCTTCGGCTTCAGCCCCCGCCCCGCCGGCGGCGACTTCAGCCCGCGGGGGGTCCTGACCCACCTCGAGGCGCTGCTCGAGGCGATCGCTGCACAGCGGCGCCATGGCCAGCAGGGCGACGAACCCGTGGGGTTGATCGGCGCCTCGATGGGGGGCTCCGTGGCGGTGGAACTGGCCCGGCGGCAGCCGCAGCGCATCGGACGCCTGCTGCTGCTGGCGCCGGCCGGGCTGAGCGGCCGGCCGATGCCGCTGCCGCCGCTGCTGGATGCCCTGGGGGTGCGCTTCCTCGCCCTGCCCGGGGTGCGCCGCGGCCTCTGCCGCAGCGCCTTCGCCAACCCCGAGGTTTCGGTGGGTCCGGCCGAGCTGGAGATCGCCTCGCTTCACCTGCAGGCCCCAGGCTGGGCCCGCAGCCTGGCGGCCTTCGCCCGCTCCGGCGGCTTCGCCGGCAGCGGCACCCCCCTGCCCCACCAGCCCCTCATGGCCCTCTGGGGCCGGGAAGACCGGATCCTGCGCCCGCCCCAGAAGCGGGCAGCCCTGGCTCTGTTAGGAGAGCGGGTGCTCGAGCTCAGCCCCTGCGGCCACCTGCCCCACATCGACCAGAGCGAGCAGGTTGCTTGCCACTGGCAGCAGTTCGGCAGCAACACCGCCCCCCAGCCCGCCGCCTAGCCCGCCACCTAGCCCGCCACCCAGCCAGCTGCCGCCTGCCGATGCCTGACCAGCCCCCAGCCGCCGACCTGCCAGCAGCCGGCCCCGCCCGCCCCGGCGACGCCAGCGGGCCGGTGCTGCAGCTGCTGGCCAGCGCCCTGCAGCTGTGGCTGCGCCAGCAGTGCCAGAGCATCGACAGTCTCGATATCCAGCTGCATGGTTCGGCATTCGAGCTGTTGCGCGGCCGCCTCCAGGGGGCCACGGTGCTGGCCAGGCGGGCCGTATTCCAGAGCCTGCAGATTGAGAGGGTTCAGCTCAGCAGCGGACCGATCCGCCTGCAGATGGGCAACCTGCTCAAGGGCCAGGCCCTGCAGCTGGAGGAGCACTTTGCGATCAGCGGCCAGCTGAGCCTCAGTGGCGATGGTCTCAGCCGCTCCCTGGGCCAGCCCGCCTGGCGGCAGCTCGGCGACAACCTGGCCGAAACCCTGCTCGGCCTGGTGCCCCTGCGGGGCGTGCGGATCGAGCGCGACAGCCTGGTGCTCAGCGCCGAGGGCTTCGGCAGACCCGATCCGGTGGAACTGGAAACCCGCCTCGAAGCGGTGGATGGCACGGTGCAGATCAGCTCCCTCGACGGCCGTCTGTCGACGCGTCTGTCGATGGATCCCGCCATCCGCATCGAGCGGGCCTACGTCGAAGCCGGCATGGTGCAGCTGCAGGGCCGCGCCACCGTCTTTCCTTGAAACCCGTCTTTCCTTGAAATCTCTTTCCTTGAAACCTGTCTTTCCTTGAAACCTGTCTTTCCCTAGCGCCCCTGCACAAGCGGCAGCAGCACGGTTACCAGCGGGAACACCACCGCCGGGGTGAACAGGTAGCTGTCGATGCGATCGAGCATGCCGCCGTGGCCGGGGATGGCATCGCCCGAATCCTTGACGCCCGCATCGCGCTTCATCATCGATTCGGTGAGGTCGCCCACCAGGGCACACAGGGCTACCACCGCCCCCAGCAGCCCCCCCAGCGCCCAGCCCCAGCGCCAACCCAGCAGCACGCCGCCGGCTGCCCCGAGCAGCACGGCGCAGGCCACACCCCCCAGGGCCCCTTCCACCGTCTTGCCGGGGGAGATGGGCGAGAGCGGATGGCGGCCGAGCCGCCGGCCGATGGCATAGGAGCCGATGTCGGTGGCCACGATCAGCAGGCAGGCCAGCAGGGTGAGGGCCATGCCAGCGCTGAGCGGCAGCGGCAAACGCGCCAGGGCCGGAGCCAGCGCAACATCAGCCAGGTCGCGCAGCTTGATCCAGTGGCTGGGCAGGAAGCCCAGATAAAAAAGCCCGAAGATCGAGGCCGCGATATCGGCGATGGTGCCGGTGACGGGCTGCAGCAGCAGCCAGCCACAGATCACCGCCCCTGAAACCGGCAGCACGGCGGCGGCCAGATCGGCCGGCAGGCCGCCGCCGCTTGCCCACTGGGTGCTGAACAGCAGCAGCTGGCAGGCCACCAGGGTTGTTTTGGTGGCAGGCCGGATGCCCTTGAACTGGGCCAGGCGGAAAAACTCCAGCAGGCCGATATGCACCATCACGCCCACCGCCAGCGTGAGCCACCAGCCACCCAGCAGCACCACCAGCAGGCCAAAACCGCCCACCGCCAGCCCACTCAGCCAGCGGGAGAGCGAGGTGCGGGAGCGGCGCGGAGCCGGGTCGGCGGGGGGCACGGGCAGCGGGGACGACGACACAATCAACCCGGCCGTTCAGCGGCGATCAGGAATACGGGCTCCGCCGCGGCCAGTTTGGCCTGGCTGCCGCGGCGCTGCATGCGGTGCACCGTGGCCTGCACCACCTGCACATCCCTGGCCTGCAGCTGGGAAAGGATATCGGTGGCATCCACCAGCCCCTCCAGGCTGGTGGTGCTGATCACCAGGCGCCCCAGGGGGCGCAGGGCCTGCCATACCGCCTGGAGCACATCGCCCAGGGGGCGGCCCACCTCCAGCAGCACCCGGTCGGGGTTGGGGGGCAGCTGGTTGAGGTCCGCGGGAGCGGCACCGGCGTGGATGTGCAGGTTGTCGATGCCGAAGCGGCGGCGGTTGCGCTCCAGCAGCTCGATCGCCTGCGGATCCCGCTCCAGGGTGTGCACCGCCCCGGCTGGCATCAGCCGGGCGATCTCCAGGGCCAGGGCGCCGGTGCCGCCGCCCACATCCCACACCAGCGAATCGGCGCAGGGCCGCAGGTGGGCCAGCAGCATCACCCGCAGTTCCATCGGCGTCGGGCTGAATCCCGGCGCGGCCTCGAAGACGCCGTCGGGCATGCCCGGGGTCACGTAATCCCAGCGATAGGGAGCACCCCGGGATCCGGGCTGGCTGCTCTCCACGATTCGCTCCCCCATCCAGCGGCCTCTTATTCGGCCACAACCCTTACCGTATCAGCGATCTGCCCCGGCCACAGCGGCTGCTGCCGCTGCAGCCAGCGGGCCCGCGCCGCGTCGATGCGCTCGCCCGGCACCAACAGCGGAATTCCCGGTGGATAGGGGCAGAGGGGTTCGGCCGCCAGACGACCGACTGCCGCCGCCAGCGGCACCGCTTCGCTGGCGGCCCGCCAGGCCTGGCCCAGGGGCCACTCCAGCTGGGCCACCAGGGGCAGGGGCGGCGGCTCAAAAGGCTGCAGGGCTGGGCCTGCGCGGGCCCGCCGCAGGGCCAGCAGCGCCGCCGGCAAGCGCCGCAGCACTCCCCGCGGCGGCACCATCCCCAGGCAGAAGGTGAGGCAGCCCGGCTCCGGCAGCTCAGCGATCACCCCCCGCTCGAGCAACCAGGCATCGGCCTCCAGGCCGTTGATGCCCAGGGCCGCAGTGTTCAGCAGCAAGCGCAGCGGATCGGAGCTGGCCAGCAGCGGCAGCCCCTCGGCCCGGCAGCGCTGCTGCAGCCGCAGGCCTAGGGCCATGGCGCGGCCCAGCTGACGCCGGCCCGCCGGGCTATGGAGAAAGTCCAGGGAGGCCTCGGCGGAGGCCAGCAGCAGGGCACTGGGGCTGGAGGTCTGCATCCACAGCAGCGAGCGCTCCAGGGCGGCCGCATCCACCCGTTCGCCCTGCTGCAGCAGCACGGCGCTCTGGGCCAGCCCGCCGGCCGCCTTCTGCAGCGAGAGCACCACCAGGTCGGCGCCGCAGGCCAGGGCGGCGGCGGGCAGCTCCGGCAGCAGACCATGGTGGGCCCCATGGGCCCCATCCACCAGCACCGGCAGGCCGCGCCGGTGGCAGGAGCTCACCCAGGCGGCCAGATCACCGGCCAGGCCCTGGTAGCTGGGCTGCAGCAGCACCACCGCCGCCAGCTCGCCGCCCCCAGCCAGCGCCCCTGCCTGCGCCGACTCCAGCACCGCCTCGAGGTGGGCAGCGGAGGGGGGCAGCCAGAGCCCACTGGCCGGATCGAAGGGCAGATCGAAGAGCAGCGGCTCGATGCCGCCCAGCAGGCAGCCATGCAGCAGGCTGCGATGCAGCTGGCGCGGCAGCAGCACCCGCTGGCCCGGGGCCGCCAGGGCCAGCAACGCCGCCTGCAGCAGGCCGCTGGCACCGTTGACGCCGAACCAGCAGCGCTCAGCGCCAAGCCGTTCGGCCTGGCGGCGCTGGGCTGCGGCCACGGCACCGCCGGCCTCCAGGGGGCCGCCGATGGCCGGCAGCTCGGGCAGATCCCAGCTGCCGGGCGGCTGGCGCAGCAACCGCCGCAGCGCCGGCGCCAGGCCGCGCCCGCGGCCATGGGCAGGCAGGTGCAAGGGCAGCGGAGCCGGCCGCCTGGCCAGGGGCCAGAACCGGGGCGAAGTGAGGGCGTCGAGCAGGCTCATCGCCACGGAGGCGTTGCCTAGAGTTTGGTCTCCGACGGCCCGCCAGCTCCCCGCGTGACCAGCTCAGCCGCCATGCCCGGCCGCGGCGATCAGCACCGCCGCGGCGACCTCCCCGGCTACGACCCGGCCGCCGACCTGCGCTGGCTGCTGGCACGCCCCTGGCTGCTGCTGGCCAGGCTGCTGGTGGTGCTGCAGCGGCTGGGGGGCCTGGCGCTGGCCCTGGCCACCCAGGCCAACAGCAGCAACCCGGGGGTACAGAAACAGCTGGCCATCAAGATCCGCAGCACCCTGGCCGAGCTGGGGCCCTGCTTCATCAAGGTGGGCCAGGCCCTCTCCACCCGCCCCGACCTGGTGAGGCGCGACTGGCTCGAAGAGCTCACCCGACTCCAGGACGACCTGCCCCCCTTCGAGCACGCCATTGCCCTGGCCATCATCGAGGAGGAGCTGGGTGCCCCGCCTACAGAGCTCTTCGCCAGCTTCCCGGCCCATCCGGTGGCCGCCGCCAGCCTCGGCCAGGTGTACAAGGCCCGGCTGGCCAGCGGCGAATGGGTGGCGGTGAAGGTGCAGCGGCCCAACCTGCCGCTGCTGCTGCGGCGCGACATGGTTCTGATTCGCCTGCTCGGTCGCCTGGCGGCGCCGATGTTGCCCCTCAACCTGGGCTTCGGGCTCGACGAAATCATCGATGAATTCGGGCGCAGCCTGTTCGAGGAGATCGATTACTACCGCGAGGCCGCCAATGCCGAGCGCTTCGCGGCCCTGTTTGCCAAAAATCCAACCGTCACCGTGCCGCGGGTGGAGCGGCCGCTGAGCAGCCGGCGGGTGCTCACCACCAGCTGGATCCACGGCACCAAGCTGCAGAACCGCCAGGAACTCGAGGCCCTGCACCTTGATCCCACGGCCCTGATCCGCACCGCCGTGGTTTCTGGCCTGCAGCAGCTGCTCGAATTCGGCTACTTCCATGCCGATCCCCATCCCGGCAATCTCTTCGCCCTGCCTGGGCGCAGTGGAGACATGGGCCACATGGCCTACGTGGACTTCGGGATGATGGATTCGATCAGCGACGCCGATCGGCTCACCCTCACCGGCGCCGTGGTGCACCTGCTGAACCGGGATTTCGAAGCCCTCGCCCAGGACTTCGTGAGCCTCGGTTTTCTACATCCGAGCACCGACCTGGCCCCGATCGTGCCTGCCCTCGAGGAGGTTCTCGGCGGTGCCCTGGGCGAAAACGTGGGCAGCTTCAACTTCAAGGCGATCACCGATCGCTTCTCGGAGCTGATGTTCGACTACCCATTCCGGGTGCCGGCTCGCTTCGCCCTGATCATCAGGGCGGTGGTGAGCCAGGAGGGGCTGGCACTGCGCCTGGATCCCAGTTTCAAGGTGATCAGGGTGGCCTATCCCTACGTGGCCCGGCGGCTGTTGATGGCCGACACCGAGGAGATGCGCAACAAGCTGCTGGAGGTGATCTTCGATGGCCAGGGTCGGCTGCGGCTGGAGAGGCTGGAAAACCTGCTGGCGGTCGTGGAGAACGACGGAGCCAGCAGCGATCTGCTGCCGGTGGCCGGTGCCGGCCTGAAGCTGCTGCTGGGCCCCCAGGGACGGGCGCTGCGGGATCGCCTGCTGCTGATGCTGGTGCAGGACGACCACCTCAACACCGCCGACCTGAGGGCCCTGCTGGGGCTGCTGCGGCGCACCTTCTCAGCGCGCAAGCTGGCAGGCGGAATGCTGGCCCGGCTTTCGCCGTTGGCCGCCTGAAGATGGCCGCCTGAAGAAGATCAAGCAACGTGGGAAATCGTCATCCAGCAGATGGTGATTGCAGCTCCACCAAACAGCACCACCATCAAGGGCCAGATGTCATCGAGGTAATGCAGATGGCGCTGCAGAGCATCCTTTGCCTCTGAGTCATCCATGGCCTCCATCTCGCCATAGCGGCGGCCGATCCAGAGCACCAGCACAAAGGCCGCCAGGGTTACCCCATAGGCCACCACATACACCTGGTCAAGGAAGGTGAGGAAGGGCAGATCCGGCAGCTGGTCGCGGTAGGTCTGCTGCAGAAACACCAGGGTCAGCAGCACCGTGACCGGAATGCTGGCACGGGCATCCTGCTCATCAGGGCGCACCTTGAACACCAGCAGCACCATGGCCATCAACACCGACAAGGGCAGCAGCAGGCGCCAGAACGAAGACCATGACGAGGTGCCGTAGGAGATCTCAAATACAACCTGGCTGTAGTCATTTTCCTGACCACCGAGGCCAAAGTTTGTGGCGTAGTGATGGCGGTACTCGGCGATCGACCAGCCCGTATTCAGCCAGCCGATGATCCGGGCATACAGGCCCATGCCGCTGTTCTGGATCTCAGGAATCAGCCGCAGATCACGATAACCTAGCTCACCATCAATATCATTGGCCTCAATCACCAGCGGCAGACTGATGGTCATGAATGGGTAATTACGGAAACTGGCCTTATCTACGTAGTAGCGGCCCACGTAGGTGAACAATTGGTAGTAGCTGCCATCCGCCAGGCGCACGGGCACCTCTCCAACGGGCCTCAGGGCGGAGTCTTTATCGGAGAGCAAGGTGTTCAAGACGATGAACAGCCTGGAGATATCACCACCACGACCCTCGACATAGCGCTGCATTGGCTCCTGCCAGCGCAGCCACACATAGCCGCCGCCGGAATAGCTGGGCACCCGCAGATCCAGCTCATAGTTGCTGGTGGAGTACACCCCCACCTCCACCTTGTAGCGGGCCTGCTCCAGCTCAGCCCGGTCCACCCGCTCCTCTCCTGTGCTGAGCTGGTCGCCGCGCAGGGCGCTCCACACGCCCACGGGCGGCTTCTGGCCCAGGGGCAGGGTGGTGAGGGCGCGGGAGGCCGAAGACAGCCGCAGGGAGTCGCGGCTCTGCACGGGTCTCACATCGATGCGCCCGATGCCAAGAATGGAGAGGATCGCGGCCAGAACAATGGCCACGACCGCCAGAACGTTCCACCGTCTTGCCCTGCGCTGCGCCATGCTCCCCAACCGCTGTCTGCCGAAGTTAAAGCTGGCAAGCGCTCTGGGGCTCGCCCTCGCCCTGGGCCTGCCCGGTCAGGCCGAAGCGGCAGCGGAACTGGTGCTGGGCCAGTCGGCCGCCTTCAGCGGCCCCTCGGCCATGCTCGGCAGCGAGTACCGGGCAGGAGCGGAGGCCTACTTCGCCGAGGTGAATCGCCAGGGCGGTGTCCACGGTCGCCGCCTGCGTCTGCGCAGCCTGGACGACCGCTACGAGCCAGCACTGACCCTGCGCAACACCAAGCAGCTGATCGAGAGCGACAAGGTGTTTGCGCTGTTCGGCTATGTGGGCACCCCCACCGTCAAGGCGATCCTGCCCCTGGTGGAAGCAAGCCAAATCCCGCTGATCGCACCCCTCACCGGTGCCCAGCTGCTGCGCAAGCCCCACAGGCCGCTGGTGTTCAACCTGCGCGCCAGCTACCACATGGAAATCGACCGCATGGTCGACTATCTGGTGCGCAGCGGCCGCCATCGCATCGCGGTGATGTATCAGAACGACGCCTTCGGCCAGGATGGCCTGCAAGGCGCCCGGCAGGCCCTGCAGCGCCATGGCCTCAAACCGGTGGCCAGCGCCAGCGTCGAGCGCAACTCCAGCCGCACCGGCGAGGCCGCAAGCAAGGTGCAGAACTCCGGCGCCAACGCGGTGCTGATCGTGGCCGCCTATCCCAGCTCGGCCTCCTTCAGCCGCGAGATGCGTCAGCGGGGCAGCACGGCCCAGCTGATGAACGTGTCGTTTGTGGGCACCAGCGCCCTGCAGGCCTCCCTGCGCAGCCACGAGGCCAATGGCATCGGCGTGGCCCAGGTGGTGCCCTTCCCCTGGAACGAGCGGGTGCCGGTGGTGAAGGAATACCAGTCCCTGATGCGGCGCCAGCAGGCAAAACCGCACTTCGGTTTCTCCAGCCTGGAGGGCTTTCTGGCAGCCAAAATGACGGTGGAAGGCCTGCGCCGCAGCGGCCCCGCGCCCAGCCGCCAGCGCTTTGTGAAGGCCCTGGAGTCGATGCAGGATGTCGATCTGGGCGGCTACCGGGTGCAACTGGGGCCCCAGGACCACAACGGCAGCACTTACGTGGAACTCACCTTCCTGGGCTCCCAGCGTTGGGAGCCCTGAGGGCCTAGGGTCTCGGCCACCCTGACCAGCCCCTGCCGATGGCCAGCCTGCCGCCCGACATGTCCCTCGGCGACCTCGATGCGGCCGACCTGCTGCTGGAGTTTGCCCCGATCCTGGAACCGCCCTACGTGCTGGCGGGGGCAGGCCTCGCGATCGGCGTGCTCTGCGGTTTGACCTTCTCGCGGCTGGTGGGCATCCGGCTGGAGGGCTGGAAGCAGGACCGCCTGCCGCTGCTGCCCCTGGGCCGGTTGGAAACGGTGCTGCCCTGGGCCGGCACGATCCTCGGCATCACCCTGTTCCTCGGCGGCAGCCTGCAGGTGTTCGGCTTCGGGGCCGGCACCGCCCTGCTGGCCGCCTTTGTGCTTTCTCTGCTCACGGCGGGCGCCCTGTGGATGCAGCTGGAGAGGCTGATGGAACAGGTTGAGGCGGGCAACTTCAAAGCCGTCGACTTCGACAACTTCGATGAGTTTTTTTAACCGACCCTCAGGCGACCAGATAAGCCTGCAATTCCGCTGAACGATTGCGGATACCCTCGAGAGCTCGGCGCTCGAGGTTGCGGGTCTTGTCGCGGCTCATGCCCAGGGTGCGGGCGATCTGGGTGAGGCTCATCGGTTCGCTGAGGCCGCTGCCGATGAGGCTGGCCTCGGCCTCGCTGTCGATCCCGTAGCGCATCTTCAGCACCCTCCCTTGCAGCTCCGGCAGCTGCTCCAGCAGGCCACGCAGGTCGCCGCGCAGGCACTCCCCATCCACCAGCTCCGCAGGCAGCTCGCCATCGCCCGCCAGCAGGTCGAGCAGTTCGGTGTCCTCACCGTCGCCCACCTTCGTTTCCAGGCTCACCGGCTGACGCGCACGCCACATCAGATCCTTCACCTCCTCCTCCGGCAGCTCCACATACTCAGCCAGCTCGCCAATCGTGGGC
>JAWOHV010000135.1:0-5404 GCA_046484965.1 Prochlorococcaceae cyanobacterium | reverse complement strand
CATTGAGGCGCTCCGCGCCGCCGTGCTGGACGAAGAGGGGCTGCGCGGGTATTAGGCGTTGGTTTCCGAGAAGCGCCCCGTGGCGCCAAGCGAGCCGAATACCTCATCGTTGAAGATGTGGTGGAAGCGAAAGCCCTCGGCGCGCTCGGCTGGCAGCGCCTCCCAGTGTGGCGAGCTTGTCGAGCCGTAGGCGGCGGGGCCCTTGATCGAACGGTCCACATGGCTCTCGGCCGCCAGGTGCATCACTAAACCTGGATCGGCCTGGCGCACCGCTTCGGCGGTGGCGGCGCTCAGCCGCCTGGGGCAGGGTTTCGATGCTGGAGAGGTCGCTGGCGTAGCCCATCTTGTCGAGGTTGAACACCAGGGCGTAGCTCTCTTCCAGTAGGCGGCGCACCACCCCGGCGCCGTCGGTCACCAGGATGCGGCGGCGGCCGGCGAGGAGTTCATGCGCTGTGGGTATGGGGTTGGATGGAGGCACGGGCGTGGCGATCAAGGCGCGGTTGAGTACGGGTGTACTAAGATGGACGTTGTCGTGGCCGGGCACGGCTGCTTAGGGTGGAAGGTGATTTTCGGGATTTGGATGCGGTACCGCCCTGGTGGCGGATGGGGTTCGATGGCAAAGCCCTGCTGGAAGCCTTTGTGGGCACTGTCGTTGGCCTGATTGCTCTGTTTTTTCCTATGACCACGTCAACCTCCCCCACCGTCAGCTCCCGCTCCAGCAGCAATGGGGCGTCTGGCTCATCGCTGTCTCCCTTCCGCTCGTTTTTGCGGATGCTCAATTGGCGGCGCGATCCCGCCGCCGAACAGCGCAGGATGCAGCTCGAGAGAGAGCTCGCGTTGCTCGACTGGATGCACTCCGAGCTCGACTTGATCGAGGCCGACTTGCCTTCCAGCTCAACCCCTCCGCCAACAATCGTCGCAAACTCCAGCGACTGCTGACCCTGCTCATCGGTCCAGCTCCTCTTGCCAGGGGTTGATCGTTGCCACCCCCGTGGGCGTGAAGTGCCGCAGGTTGCGTGTCACCACCGTGAGTCCCCGCTCCAGAGCCGTAGCGGCGATCAGAAGGTCTGCCCCGTCGTGGCCGATGTCGGCCGAAAGCTGGCCCCAGCGGCGCACCACCCCCACGTCCACCGGCAGCAGCCGATCGCCATACAGCCGCAACAGCTGATCCAGCCAGCCGGCTAGCTGCTGGGCAAATCCGGCATCACTGATGCGCTTGCTTGCAATGCCCCGTTCGATCTCGCCGATGCTCACCACACTTAAAAAACAGTCCTCTGGGCGCTGCCTACCAATCCAGGCCACCACTCCCGGATTCCGCTGGCGCCGTCGCAACTCGGAGAGCACCACAGTGTCAATGAGAAACATCAATCAAGAACATCAATCAGGAACATCAATCAGGAACATGGGAACTCCCTGGGCGTGAGCGGCATCCGCTCAAAGCTCTCGCCATCCTGCGGCATCTGCAGCAATAGCTCGTTCAGCGATGGCGCGTTGGCGGCGTCGAGGCGCTGCAGCCGCTGGTAGTCCTCGGCCGAGAGCACCACGCTCACCCATTTGCCGCGGCGCGTCACCTTCTGCGGCTCGCCCCGGGCGGCCGCATCCACCACCGCACTGAACCGGTTCTTGGCGTCCTGCAGGGTCCAGGTAGCATCCATGATTCTAGTGGCTAGCTGATCTGGCTAGCCTAATGGATAGGGCGCGCCTACGTAGTTGACACCGGGCAACCTTGGCCTGGAGGATTGAGTTCACGCCCCAGGCGGCAAAAGCCCTGCGCAAGCTGGTTCGCCAGGGCCAAACGCGCGTGGTGGCCGATCTCGAATCCCTGCATGATGAGTGCCAGAGCCCCCGGGATCGGGGCAAGGGGCTCACGGCCCAGGCCTCATCTGCAGGATTCACGATCAGGAGCTGATGGTGCTGATCGTGGAAGTCGGGCATCGCAGCGGGGTGCCTTGAAGGCAGGCCTCACTGATCTGCCGCCGCAGCTCTCGCCGCAGCTGCCGCAGTCGCTCGGCATCCCGCAGCAGCTCCACAGCGGCACCTTCCAACGCGCCCTGCCGCTCGATCAGGCGCAGCTGATCGCGGATCTGCCAAAGCTCGCCATTGATGCCCTTCAACCGGGCCATTTGCGCGGGATCCACCGGGATTGAAAGGGCCGCCAACGCCTGCCGGCAGCTCTGCAGCTCGGCCTGCAGCGCCGCCCCAGGGGGCGTGCGAAACAATGCGGCGCGAATCTCCAGGATCGTGAGCCGGTCGGCGAGATCGCCCGCCGCCTGCGGCAGCGCCGCCGCCGGGATCTCGCCTGCGGTCTGAAAGGGCTGGCGGTAGGTTTCCGCGCCTGGTTCACCGCCCCACTTGAGCCGGTAGTACAGGAGATTGCGCTTGAAGAGGCACCAGTGCTGGCGCTGGTAGGCCTCACTGCTGTTCGCCAGCGTGGAGGAGTTGTTGTGCTGCCAGCCCGGCAGCGGCACCGCCACCGTGGGCAGGCCCTGCAGCGCCAGCCGCCGGCGGGCGTCGTTGTCTTCGAAGTAGGCGGGGTTGAAGGCCTCGTCAAAGCCACCCAGCGCCAGCCACTCGGCGGGCCGATGCAGCAGAAACGTGGCGAAGCCCCCCACCGGATCGTCGCTCTCCAGGATCACCGCCTGCGGATGCCGCGCCGCCGCCGCCGCGAAGGCCGCGATGGCCTCCGCGCCGAAGGTCACGTCATCGTTGGCGATGATGCAGCGCCCCAGCTCCCGGGCGAACAGGTTCCAGCTGCCCGCCACCCCCAGGTTGTGGGGCGGTGTGTGGATCTCCACCACCCCAGCGCCCGCCAGGGCCTCGATGCGGCGGCCGTGCTCGCTGGCCCGCAGCTGGCCGCCGTTGTCGACGATCAGCAGGCGCAGGTCCCAGCTCGCGGCGGCATCCCTCAGCAGGGCGCGGCAGAGGCGCTCCAGCAGGGCGTACTGGCTGAGGGTGGGGATGCCGATCGCGATCGGGCCGGCCATGGCGGCGCCAGGGCAGGGGGAAGCCCATTCAACTGGTGAGGGACATTGGGCGGCGGCCCAGGAAGCCCCCGGACGAACCCAGGAGTACGCCTGTACTAAGATTTCCGCGTCGGGGCTGGTTGGCCTGCTTAGGGTGTCAGAGGAATTTCGGGATCAAGCGCCGGTGGGGCGGATTGTGCATCTGCATCAGTGGTAGTCCTTGATCAGGGGGGGGGGTGGTGCCAGTCATGGGTGGGAAAACCAATTCAGCAGCTTCAGGCCCACATATCCTTCAAAATCACGTGTGTTGCGTGTAACCAGCACCAGATCCTGCGTTGCCGCGATTGCTGCAATCTGGCCGTCCACAAAAGGTAAACGCAATCCTTGGCTCTCCTGCCTGGCGCGCTGCTCGCCATGCCAGAGCGCCGCCTTGCTGTCGTACGGAAGCACAATGAGCCCTCCAGTGAGCATGCTCTGCAGATAGCTCTGCAGGCGCTGCTGTCTGCGTCCGCCAGGCAGCCGCTGGATGCCGTAGCTCATTTCATGGATCACCACACTGGCTGTATGGAATTCATGCGTGCAGCAAGCCAGCTGCTCCATCACCGCAGGATCTGGCCGCTCTCGCAGTGGCTCAGACAACACATTGGTATCCAGCAGCACTCTCACCCCAGCAGCACCTCCCGGCCAGTGCTGCGATCGCGCCAGCCATCCACCTCGTTTGCTCCGGGCTCCCCAGAGGGCAGAGGCCAGTCGTCGGCGTGGCCAGGCCGAGCCCCATGGCGCCAATCGGCGATCGCAGCCCAGAGGCGCCGCCCCGCCTGCTGCTGTTGCAGCGCTGCATAGGCCTGCTCGGAGATCAACACGGCCACCGGCTTGCCATGGCGTGAGATGTGAACCACCTCGCCCGTTTCCGCCACCTGCACCAGGCCAGCCAGATGGGCCTTGGCTTCCGAGAGGGAGACCGGCTGATCCATGGCGGCAGGTCGCATAGTTATGACCATAATTCTAGTCTGAATTTTCGGCGGCGTTGCGATTTTCCTGGTGGCCCTCCCCCTCCGGCAGCCATCGCCGCAAACTGCAGCGACTGCTGAACCTGCTCAACACTCCAGAGCTGGCAGAGCTCGTCCGCCGGCCCATGGCATGGGCGATGGGCGCGCACTCCCGATGGTTGATCGGCAACGTCAGCCTGTCGAGGTCAGGCGCCGCTCCTGGGGCATGTGCTGCAGCAGGGCCACATCCACCGCCCAGGGCAGCAGCAGGTCGTCGAGGGCAGCCATCAGGCGCAGCTGATCAAGGTGGGTGAGCATCGCCCCCTCCAGGCACAGGTCGATGTCGGAACCCGGCTGGTGGCGCCCCATCGCCCGCGACCCATAGAGCCACACCGCCTCAAGTCGAGGCTGGGCGTCAAACAGCTGCTCCAGCCGTTTCTGGGCCTCCAGAGGAATACCAGGAATGCCGGGGTTCAGCTCTGCCGGCGCCGATGGTTGGGCCGTCATGGGGACTCCTGTTGCAACCGCTGCTCCAGTTGAAGGCGCAACTGCTGAAAGCAACCGCGATACAAATCGGCAATGCGCCGGCTGATCGCATCTGCGGTGGGGCGGTTGTAGGTGTGGCGAGTGAGATTGCGATCCTGAATCATCAGCATCCAGCTCTCGCCATCGCGGATCAGCCCCAGCCGATGGGCCTCTCGCAGGGTATCGCGGGAGCCCAGCAGATCGGCATTGCCCTCACTGCGCAACAGGTCGCGAAGGGTGTTCCAGCTGAGTTCGAAGGTGTACTCGAACGCCTTGATCAGGCCCTGCTGCTCCCGTTCATTCAGCTCGGGCGGCTCAAAAAAACTCTCCAGCCGCTCCTGGGCCCGCTGGAAGTTGGCAAAGCGCTGCTGCCAGCGAATGTCTGACTGGGCAAAGGCGTCATCCATGGGCCGTCAGCCGGCAGGGTGTTTAACGGAGTCGCTCGGCTCCTCGGGCTCTGGAGCAGAAGCCGCCTGGGGCTCAGTGGCGTTGTCAGCGGGGGGGTCTGCGGCATCAAGCAGCGCAAGAATCTCGTCGAGTTCGGTGTTCACCTGGGCCAGCCGTTGCTCAAGCTCCAGCTTCTGAGCAGCAATCTGGTCGCGGTCCTCGTGGGTGCCGCTGGCCACCAGCCTGCCGCCGTCGAGGACATGGATGGAGCGGGCGTTGCGGATGGTGGAAAAGCGGTGGGCGATGACAATGGTGGTGCGGCCTTGCATGAGGCGGTCGAAGGCCTGTTGGATTTGCAACTCGGATTCGCTGTCCAGGGCGGAGGTGGCTTCGTCGAGCAGGAGGATGGGGGCGTTTTTGAGGAAGGCGCGGGCGATGGAGATGCGCTGGCGTTGGCCGCCGGAGAGGTTGGCGCCGTTTTCGCCGACCTGGGTGTCGTAACCCTGCGCCTGCTCCAGAATGAAGTCGTGGGCGGACGCG
>JAWOHV010000291.1:0-3110 GCA_046484965.1 Prochlorococcaceae cyanobacterium | reverse complement strand
CACATGCCGCACACCGCCCTGCTGCTCGATCCACTGCCGGCGACCATCGCTGGCGACCATCGCCTCGGCGATCGTGAACGCGTTGGAGCTCGCTTCGGCGGCCTTGCTGCCCTCATCTCGGCGCACCACCTCAAGGGCCGAGGGCACATGCAGCTTGAGGATCTCGCGGAAGCCGCCGCTGGCCTGGGCGGTGTTGATCACCTGCACCCCCAGATCACGGGCGTCCTCATCGAAGTGGCGCGGGCCCACGCGCGGCACCGAGCGGGCGATGTTCGTGCCGAAGGCCCGTTCGATGATCCGCTTCTGCACCTCCCCATCGCAGCGCCTGGCGGCGGCACCAACCCAGTCGTCCTTCACGGTGGCTTGCTCCATGCCATCGAGCAGGCTGGGCAGGCAGGCCACATGCAGCTTGAGCGGATAGCCCGAGGCCACCGCATCGCGGTTGGGATTCATCGGCACCCGCTGCTGGATGTCGCAGTGGAAGGGCACGCTCCAATCCAGGGCCGCCACCGGGATGCCCATTTGGTAGATCGTGGTTCGGCGGCTGGGTTTCTTCCAGCTCTGGCTGCTCGGGTCGTACACCTCGGTGATCAGGCTGGCCGCGATGCGGTGCTCGATCGAACGCGGCGCAATCCGCACACCGTTGACCTCCAGAACGATCCCATCCGGCACCAGAAAACGTTCGAAGTAACGATCCAGCTGCTCGCAGGTTTCAGCCCCCCAGGGCATGCGCATGCTCACCCGGGTCCCAGCCAAGGGTTCCAGAGGTGTGCTCTGGCGGCTGATCCGTTCGTTGTTCTCCCGCAGGAACTCCAGCTGCTGGCTGCCGCTCACCACCAGCGCCTGCTCTGCGATGCAGAGCGCCTCCTTGAAGCCACGCCCAAAACGGCCGCGCTTGAGATGGCTGTCGGTCTTGTGGGTGAGGTACACCACCCGCAGATCGGCAAGGCTGTCGATGCCGGAGCCGTTGTCCTGGCAGTCCACCTGCACGTGATCACCCCTGTGGCTGAAGCGCAGGCGGATCTCTCCGCTCTGGCCGTCAGCGAAGGAGTCGAGGGAGTTCTGCACCAGCTCCTTGACCAGGTGCTCCGGCGGCCGGGCCGCATTCATCGCCGCAAAGCCCTCGGTGCTGATCGCCAGCCAGCCCTGGGTGTTGGTGGTCATGGGTACGGGAGACGGTGCTGTCGTCAGTGTTCCGCGCCCGGAAGCGATGCACCGCTCAGGTCCTGCGAACGACGATCGTTGGAAATTCTCTGCTGCAATGAAGCTGGCGCATTCGCCCGTGGCCCCAGAGCCAATGACAGTACTGTTTCCAGTACCTAACCATGCAAAAGCTGCGTAGAGTAGCTCCTTGGAACGCCTAGCCCATCCATGGCCGACCAGCCCCTGAACGTGCTCCGTTCGGCCGAGCTCAAGCGCCGCGGCATCGCGGCGGTGGAAGAGGCCCTGCGCGCCGGCCCGGTGCATCTGCTGAAGCGCAACAGCCCTGCCGCCGTGGTGCTCAGTGAGGCTGAGTACAACCGCCTGCGGCGATTGGCCGATCGACCTGCCGCTACCGAATCCAGCTGCCTCGACTGGTTGCTGGCCCTGCCCCCCGCCGCGACAGCACGGACCAAGGAGGAGATCGACGCCGAGCTGCGGCAGGAACGCGACTGGTGATCGCCTTTCTCGATGCCAGCGCCGTGATCTACGCCGTGGAGGGAACTGCGGCGTGGGCCGAGGCTCTCAAGCAACAGTTGCGGCAGCTGGCCGTTTCTGCTGAGACCTCCGCAGGCGGCCTTCAGCTGGCCATCAGCCGCCTGAGCTGGCTGGAGTGCCGCGTTGGGCCGCTGCGCCGGCGGGATGCGGAGGCCCTGGCCCGGTTCGATGCCTTCTTCCTGCACCCGGATCTGGAGTGGGTGGAGCTCAGGCCGATTGTTGTGGAGCAGGCCACGCAATTGCGGGCTGAGCACAACCTGCGTACACCCGATGCACTGCAGGCAGCCAGCTGTCTGCAGCTTGGTGCCGACGCCGTGATGGTCAGCGGCGATGCCGGTTTCCAGAGGGTGCCTGCACTCCGCCTGGCGCTTGTGAACGGAGGTGAGAGACGAGCCTGAAGTGCTGACTGTCAGCAGCACATCCGCCCCCTCATCAGCCGAACGGCTTATACGGCTGCGTGATCAGGAGGGCCGGGGGAACCCTGAACCGCAGCGCCATCGCTTCGGGCAGACCTTGGATTTTACAAATCCAATGTACAAACGATGGCGCAGGTTTCCGTTTCCCGCCTGCGTCAGCACCTCCCCGCCTACCTGAAGCGGGTGCAGGTGGGAGAGGCCATCCAGATCACCTCCCGCGGGATCGTGATCGCCCGGCTGGAGGGACTCACGGGCCGCGTGACGCTGGTGGATGTGGTGTCGCCGCTGGAACCAGACACCGCTGATGCCGCCTGGAGTGGCGATGCCGACCATCTGTGACACCCCCATCCTGTTGTTCTGGGCCCATGCGCCCGCACGGCTCTCTTCCCCAGCCCGGCAGGCGCTTGAACTGGGGCGAGGCAAGGGCGAGCTGGCGATCGCCGACATTTCCCTCTGGGAGCTGGCCCTGCTGCACGAACGTGAGCACCTGGTGCTGCCGGCGGACGTTGCCCCAGACCACTGCTGACACCCAGCTGCGTGCCTTGCCGGAGCTGGACACCCTCTGGTGATTCGCACGAGAAACAGGCCAAAGCACTCGAGCCCTGGGACGGTGGAGCACAGATCCACACGAGCCCCCATGCCCGACCCCGATCTGCAGCAACGCCTGCTCGCCGATCTGCAGCAGTTCGCGGTTCCGCGCCATGCCCGCTGGGATCCGCTGGGACCGCTGGAGGAGCACCGCTTCGGCAGCGGCAGCGACGGGGGCACCAACCTGATCCTGCGGCTGCCGGGACGCGAGAGCCGCCGCCGTCCGTTGCTGGTGGGCGCCCACTACGACGGCCCGCTGCAGTCGCCAGGTGCCGACGACAACGCCAGCGGCCTGGTGGCGCTTCTGGAGCTCGCCCCCGCTGGGCGGCGAATCCTCCGCGGCGGCTGGTGTGACTGGTGGCCTTCGATCAGGAGGAATGGGGGATGGTGGGCAGCAGCGCCCTGGCG
>JAWOHV010000241.1:0-9343 GCA_046484965.1 Prochlorococcaceae cyanobacterium | reverse complement strand
GATCGTGGAGGGTCGGCGGGAGCAGGCCAAGAAGGTAGGCCGCCTGGAGCTGGTGGAAAACCGTCGCACCTGGCTCACCCTTGAGCTGGAAGAGGAGCAGGGCTACCTGGGCCAGGTGCGCTTCCTCCTCGACAAGAAACACGAGCTGATCCGTCGCGGCATGGTGGTGCGGGCCCTGGTGCTGAGCGATCGCAAGGACTTCTCGCGCTTGGGGGCCATCAGCGACGCCTGGCTGCCGCAGCTGAGGCTGTGGGTTGGGGACTACCCCTATCTGCTGCGGCCCGCCTTCGAGGAGCTCTGCATGCTGCGGTTGCGCTGAGCCAAGCCGCCGTGTTTCAAACCCGCAACAATGCGTTACAATTACGCCATCACCCGCCAAGGACAGCCATGACCCAAGCCACCAGCTCAGCCCCGACGATCCGCGGCGCCGCCGTGACCACCGAAGACGGCGGCCGCCTCAACGCCTTCGCCACCGAGCCCCGCATGGAAGTGGTGGATGCCGAGAGCGGCTGGGGCTTCCACGAGCGCGCCGAGAAGCTCAACGGCCGCATGGCCATGCTCGGCTTCATCGCCCTGCTCGCCACTGAATTCGCCCTCGGCGGTGAGTCCTTCACCCGCGGCCTTCTGGGCATCGGCTGATCCCCTGCTGAAACCTTGAAGCAGGCTCTGCGGCTGCCTCGCCTCAGAGCCAATCCTTCTTTTGGCCGCTGCAGACTCCTGCGGCGGTTTTTTTATTGCCCCCTCAAGGTCCCGCTGCGATGGTTGCTCCCCTGCAGGCGCGGGTCAACGGCGCCGGCCCCACCGGCTCCCTGGCCGCCCTGGCCCTGGCCCGCGCCGGCTGGAGCGTGACCCTGGTGGATCCGCTCACGGCCGAGCAATTGCGCTTGCGCGGCCGTGCCTACGCCCTCAGCCATTCCTCGCTGCAACTGCTTGATCAGCTGCAGCTGCGCCAGGCCATCGAGCCCCATCTGGTGCCGTTTCGCCGGCTGCAGCTCTGCGACCTGGCGATCGACGCCCAGGTGAGCTTCAGCCAGGCCGATCTGCCCGCCGGCCAAGCCGGTCAAGAAGACGCCGTGGGCTGGATCGTGCAGCACGGGCCGCTGATGAGCACCCTCCTGCTTGCCCTGGCCGAGCAGGGCGATCGGGTGCAGCTGCGCCTGGGCCCGGCTGCCGCCGCCAGGCAGCAGGCCCCCGACCCGGCAGCAAGCACGGCCGATCTGGTGGTGGCCGCCGACGGCAGCCACTCCCCCAGCCGCAGCGCCCTCGGGGTGGGCTGGTGGCAGTGGCCCTACCAGCAGGCCTGCCTGGCCCTGCAGGTGCAGCTGCGCGGCAGCGACGACGACGAAGCCTGGGAACTGTTCCGGCCGGAGGGGCCCTTCGCGGTGCTGCCGCTCGGGGCTGGGGTAGCCCAGCTGGTGTGGAGCGCCCCGCTCTGGCGCTGCCGCCAGCTGGAGGGACTCACAGCAAGCGGCTGGCTCGATGCCCTGGCCAGCGCCCTGCCGGAGCGCTTCCAGCCCGATGCCCTGCTCGACACCCCCGCCGCTTTCCCAGTGGCCCTCGGCCTGGCCCGGCGCCTGCACCGGGGCCGCACCGTGCTGGTGGGCGAAAGCGCCCATCGCTGCCATCCGGTGGGCGGCCAGGGCCTCAACCTCTGCTGGCGGGATGTGGCCGTGCTCTCCCGGCTGGCGGGCCGGGTAACGGCCGGGCGCCTGCCAAAGCAGCGGCTGGCGGCCGCCTACGGGCGCCGCCGCTGGCCCGATCTGCTGCTCACTCTGTTGGCCACCGACCTGCTGGTGCGGCTGTTCTCCAACCGCCAGCCGCTGCTGCTGCCGCTGAGGCGGCTGGCCCTGGCAGCCCTGGGGCGGCTGGCACCGCTGCGCCGCCTGGCGCTGGCGGTGATGACGCTCGGACCTTGCCGCGGACTGCTGGGCTGGTCACAGTGGAAGCCATGGTGATCAGCAGCTCGCCCCAACCTGTTCCCACCTCGGCTCTGGTGCGCTTCCTGCGACACCAGATCGGTCTGAGCGAGAACGCCCTGGCCCTGGGGGTCAAGCAGGCCCAGCAGGAGCAAGCGCCGCTGCCCGTGGTGCTGTGGCGCTTCGGCCTGATCAGCCTCGAGCAGCTGGATCAGGTGCTCAGCTGGCTCGACCAGCACGACCAGCTCTGAAGCACCTGGATGCCCAGCTGCAGCTAATCAGCTGTAGATGATCAGCGACTCCACCGGTTGATCCGCCGGCAGCTTGCGGCGCCCCTCCAGGGCCGCCAGTTCGGCCACGAACAAAAAACCGCAGAGGCTGCCGCCGGCCAGATCCATCAGCTGGGCACAGGCAGCGGCGGTGCCGCCGGTGGCCAGCAGGTCGTCGACGATCAGCACCCGCGGGTTGTGCTCGAAGGCATCAGCGTGGATCTCCAGCCGGTCGCTGCCGTACTCGAGGGTGTAGTCGATGCCGTGCACCCGGCCCGGCAACTTGCCCGGCTTGCGCACCGGCGTGAAGCCCAGGCCCCGAGCCGTGGCCAGGGCCGTACCCACGATGAAACCGCGCGATTCGATGCCCACGATCAGGTCGGGCTGCAAGCGGTCGCAGACCTCACCAAGCTGCCGCACCACCTCCTGCCAAACCCGCCCATCGCGCATCAGCGGCGTGAGGTCGCGGAAGAGGATCCCCGGCTTGGGGAAATCGGGGATATCGCGCACCAGCGCGCGCAGATCGATCGGGGCGGCGCTGCTGCTCATCGGCGAAGAGAATGGGGGGTTGAGTAGGGAAGAGAATGGGGAGAACAAAGGCTGGGGCGATCGCCACCGGTGGCCTAGCCAGCGGGAACGGAGCGCAGGCTGGCCGCTGCGGGTGACGGATGCCGAAGCGCACTGGCATCATCGCAGCCATGGCCCAGGCTCCCGTTTCCACCACTTCCACCGCTTCCACTGGCGCGCCGCCGCGCCCACCAGAAGCCGCTCGCCCGATCCAGGGCCCGAGCCAGCAGCAGCTCGGCCGCCGCGGCCTCGAACGGCTCGACCTGATGCTGCTCAGCGTCGAGGCCCTCGACCTCAACGGCGGTGAGGCGATGCTCTGGATCAGCGAGCAGCTGGGTTTCAGGGAACTCTTCCCAAATCGAGTAGCCCTTTGGACTACACGCTGCCACAACCCGCTGCGCCGCCACACCCGCCGCGGCGTTCTCGATGAAGCACGCAGCGATGCCCTGATCCGCATCCTGGCGGCCATGGCCGAGCGGCTCTACCCGATGCTGCGGCAGCTGCTCTCGAGCAGCGAGCCGCAGGAGGTGAGCGCCCAGCGCTGGGAGCTGTTCCGCCGCCGGCTGGCCGAACTGGTGCGCGAACGCTTCAACCTGCGCCGCGGCGGCGTGCAGAATCTGCTCCACGACGATGGCGACCTGAGCCAGCACCGCCGCCTGGTGCAGAGCCTGGCGCTCGGCGCAGGCCCCGGCGGCTTTGAGCGCCTCAAGGCCAGCCTGCAGGATGCCGCCCGATGAAGAACCAGCTTCGCTACGACCAGACCAGCTGCCGCCTGGTGGTGGAAGGGCTGCCGGATGTTTCGATCGGCCAGTCTTCCGGCGCGGTGGGGATCATCACCGGCTGGCAGCTGCAGCTTGCCGGGCGCTCCGAACTGGAGGGCCGCAAAGACCACCTGCTGGCCTTGATGCAGGTGGTGCAGCCCTACGCCCGCCACCTGATCAGTGGCGTGGCGCGGCGCTTCGGCGATGAAGCCAGCCCGGTGCTGATCGAACCGCGCGACCGCGGCCACAAGCTGCTGCTGCGCAGCAGCCAGCCGGGCAACCCCAGCCTCGACCTGCAGCTCGACGATGCCGAACTTGCCGATCTGGTGCGGGTGCTCGACCAGCTGCGCCTGGACCCCCAGCTCCAGGTGCCCCTGGAGGTACCCGCCTGCCAGCCGTTACGGGCTTGGGAGCTGAGTGAACGGGAACCCCTCAGGCGCCGCCTGGCCGCCCCGCTGGGTGGAACGGCGGCGGTGGCCCTGGCCGCCCTGCTCACCTGGATGCTGCCGCCGCCCCGGGCGCCCAAGACGGCGCCCCCCAGCACCCCTGCGGCCCAGAGCCAGCCTGCTCAACCGGCTGCCGCTGAACCCACGAACCGCAGGCCCGAGCGTTGACGCCGGCCGCAAGCCTTCCACACTGGGTGCTTGATGTGCGTTACGCCCGCTGGAGATCCTGCCTGTGACGATGGCCAGAAGCTGGTCGGAACTGCGCCGGCGCGTGACCCGCCTGGGGGCGAACCTCGATGTGGTGGTGCGGAGTGACCCTGAGGTGTGCGGCCTGAGCGGCGAGGATTTTCATCTCTCCCTGCACCACACCGGCCAGGGCGACTGCACCGTTCAACAGCTCTCGCTGATCGATTGCCCGAATGAGCTGGTGCTGATGGAATTCGAGCGCTGGATGCGGAGTGCCGGCTACCCGCTCGAACCATGAGCCCCTTCAACAACCGGCCGATCCATCTGCCCCGCTCCCCTGCCGCAGAG
Source organism: Prochlorococcaceae cyanobacterium (assembly GCA_046484965.1). Lineage (GTDB taxonomy): Bacteria > Cyanobacteriota > Cyanobacteriia > PCC-6307 > Cyanobiaceae > JAWOHV01. The sequence goes on along the minus strand of JAWOHV010000241.1, from coordinate 4,850 downwards.
GGGCAACGGCCAGCAGCGACCAAGCGGCGGCGGCGACGGCGCAGCCCCTTGCAGCAATTCCTGATCGGCCTGGGGCTAGTGGTCCTTGGCGGCGCCGTGCTGGTGGGCCTTCTATTCCTGCCAGCGCGGCTCGACACCCTGCTGCTCGTGAGCACGGCGATCAGCAACCTGATCGGCGGTTTGAGCAGGCTGGCCCTGGCCCTGCTGCAGTTCGTGGGGCTGATTCTGCTGGTGGCCCTGGCCCTGGCCGCCCTGCTGGCGCTGCTGGCCGGCTTCATCCGCATGGGCAAAGCCTTCCTGCCTGTGCTCGGGTCCACAGCCGGCCAGAGCGGCCCAGGCAGACACCCCTCCCGCAAAGACAACAACGGCTAGCGCCCTAGGCCCTCAACCGTGCAGGCGCTGCAGCCAAAAACCTGACAGCTGCCAGCTGGTCCAGAGGAAGATCAGCAGAATCAGCCAGTTCAGCCAGGGAGGGCGCTGGTTTGTCAAGGCCATGGAGCCGAGGAATGCAGCATGCCAGCTTGGCGCCTGGATGTTGGCGGCGGCGGTCAATCTGGTCGAGTCAAGCAATACGACAACCAGCCCCCAGATGGCAGCCCGAAAACAGAAGCTTTGCTGAACTGAGCTCGCGCGCCTGATTCGTGAACCAGCCTTCGCCCCGATCACGTCGCCCCCACCTGAACCGCCTGCTGGGAGCCTTGCTCGGTCTGGCGGCGGGTCTGGCGATCACCAGCTCGCTCGCTGTGGTGCCCTCCAGCCTGCTCAGCTCCCTGGCTCTGGCGACCGGGGCCAGCCTGAGCAGCCGGGCACTGCGGCCGATGCTCTGGTGGGCGGTGCTGGGGGTTGGCTGCGGTGCCCTGATCGGCACGGCATCGGTGCTGGCCCAAACGCTGCAAACGGCCGATGCCGCCGATGGCCTGCAGCAACGGGCCATTGGCGTGGGCGCCCTGGCCCTCGCCGGCCTGGTGGCCGGCCACCAGCTCAGCGGCAGCAGCAAGAACCCGAACCAACCCCACCCGCGCGACATCCTGCGCTCGGCCAGCGCCCTCACCACCGGCATCTTTGCCGTTCTGGTGACCCTCACCTTCATCCATTCGGGCCTTGACCTGGCCCGCACCTTCTCCAGCCGCCTGAGCACGTCGTTGACGATTCTGGTGGCCTCACTGAGCGTGCCGGGGTGGCTGGCCCACCTGCTGCGTCGCAGCCACCCACCTTTGAATCACAGCTAATTCTGCTCCGATGGAATGGCTTGAACTCAGCAATGAATGGATCCGCCTGCTGGCCGAAACGCTGCGGGTTGGCCTGGAGGCACTTTCGGTGCTCTGCGTGCTCACCGGCCTGCTGGCCACAGCTCGCGTCGCCGGCCGTCGGGCCCGTCGCCAGGGGCGGCTGCTGGGCGAACGCCCCTCCAACCGCGCCCGGATCACCTTTGGCACCTGGCTGTCGCTGGCCCTGGAGTTCCAGCTGGGGGCCGACATCGTGGCCACCACGGTCAGCCCAAGCGGCCAGCACCTGATCCAGCTCGGCGCCGTTGCTGCGATCCGAACCCTGCTGAACGTGTTTCTGGGCCGGGAGCTGGAAGCGGAAATGCGCCTCGAAGAAAAGGCCGGCAGCGAACTTCTGCAGCGATGAACGTCACCAACGAACTGGCCAAGCAGCGCAACCGCGACGCCGCGGAGCGCACCCTGATGGCCTGGATCCGCACCTGCCTGTCGCTGATCAGCTTCGGCTTCGGCCTCGACAAGATCATCGCCGCAATCAACAGCCGCCGTGGCGTGATCGTTCATGCCGAACTGGGGGTGAGGCTTGTGGCGGTGGGCTTCGTGGTCACCGGGGTGATGGCGATGCTGGCGGCCATCGCCCAGCACCGCTATTCCTTGCGCCGCCTGCGCCTGCACGAGTACACCTACCAGGAGTCGGGCTCGATCGCCATGCTCACCGCAGCCGTGATCAGTGGCATCGGCGTGATGGCTCTGCTGCTGCTGCTGCTGGGCGCGATCAGGACCTGAGCCAACCGCAACTCACCCCACCCTCCGATGCCCCCGATCTTCGCCCTGTTCGTAGCCGCCACCCTCTTCACCACCATGCTGGCCCTCGGGCTCGGCCTGCGCGGCGATGCGCCCGAGCTGCTGCGCGCGCGGCCGGCCCTGTTCACCCGGGTACTGCTGGGGTCGTGCCTGCTGGTGCCCCTGGTGGCCCTGCTGCTGCTGAAGCTGCCGGCCAGCCAGGTGATCTCCGGCCCGGCCCGCTACGCGATCGCTCTGATGGCCCTCAGCCCCAGCGCCCCGCTCACCCTGCGCAAGGCGGGCAAGAAGGGTGGTGATCGGGAGCTGGCCGCCAGCCTGCAGGTAGGGGCTGCCCTGCTGGCAATCCTCTCGATTCCGCTGCTGGCCGATCTCTTCCGCAGCAGCTTCCAGGTGGAGGGTTGGCAGATCAGCCCCCAGCAGGTGGCCCTGCAGGTGGGCAAGGTCCAGGTGCTGCCATTGCTGCTGGGGCTGCTGCTGCGCCGCTACCAACCGGCCTGGGCCGAACGGCTGCGGCCAGGCCTCGATCGGCTGGCCAACCTGCTGCTGCTGCTGCTGATCGTGCTGGTGCTGCTGAAAACGGCGCCAGTGCTGCTGACGTTCATGGGGGGCAATCTGCCGGCCCTGGCGGGGATGGCAGTGATGACCCTGGCGTCCCTGGCGATCGGCTACCTCCTGGCCGGCCGTGATCAGGGCGAACGCACCACCATCTCCCTGGTCACCTCGATGCGCAATCCAGGTTTGGCCCTGCTCTTTGCCAGCACCTTCGCGCCAAATCAAGCCGGGGTGAAAATCGCGATCCTTTGCTATCTGCTGGTCACGGTGCTGGTATCGATCCCGTTCCTGCGCTTCCAGCAACGGCAGCACGCCGCCGCAGAACGTCTTCCCCAGGGCTACTAACGGCCATGAGCCTGCGCCGAAGTCAGCTGTTGCGGGCTGCAGCAGCCATCCCCCTTCTGCCTGCGCTGCAGGCCCTGGACCAGAGGCCGCTTCCTTCCTGGCGAGCCGGAGTGGCGCGCAACGCCATCCTTGCTTTCGTGCGGGCGGTCAGCACGGCTGGCAGCCCATCCTTCGTGCCGGAGGCAGAGCGGATCGCCGTATTCGACAACGACGGCACGCTCTGGCCAGAGAACCCGATGCCGTTCCAGCTGGCCTTCAGCCTCGATGAGCTGCGCGAGCGCCTGATCAGTGAACCGGCTCTGGCCAACGATCCGGCCATTCAGGCAGGCCTGGCAGGCGATCTGGCCGCCCTCCTGGCCGGCCCACAGCACGACGGCTTGCGACGGCTGCTGGAACTCACCCACACCGGCATGACCACCGAAGCCTTCACGCTGCGGGTGAATAACTGGCTGGCAAAGGCCCGCCACCCCCGCTTCCAGCGCGCCTACACGGCCTGCGCCTATCGCCCGATGCTGGAGCTGCTGGCCCTGCTGCGCGCCCACGGCTTCCGCAACTGGATCGTTTCCGGCGGCGGCGCCGATTTCATCCGCGCCTGGAGCGAGAAGGTTTATGGGATCCCGCCTGAGCAAGTGGTGGGGTCCACTGCCCGCACGCGCTTTGAGCTGCGCCCTGAGGGGCCGGTGCTGCTGAAAAGCCTCGACAACCTGGTGATCGATGACGGGGCGGCCAAGCCTGCAGGCATCCACCAGGCGATCGGCCGGCGGCCGATCGCCTGCTTCGGCAACAGCGACGGCGACCTGGAGATGCTGCAATACACCACGGTGGCCCAGCCGCGCCCCAGCCTGGGGCTGCTGATCCATCACACCGACGCCGTCCGCGAATACGCCTACGACGCCAGGCCCCGCAGCACCGGCCGGCTGGTGAAGGCCCTAGCCGAGGCCCCTGCGCGGGGATGGACAGTTGTGAGCATCAAGGACGACTGGAGCCGTCTCTTCTGATCGGGGCCAGCAGCCGGGCCGAGTGTTGAAGAAAAGCCGGAGTTGCGCGCCTGAATGGCAGCACAGCAGTGAAGATTGAGATCAGTGGCACAGTCCGCCAAGGCCTGTTTCCACGCTTGCCGAATCTGTCCAATTCCGCCGATTCCATGGGGTTCTCTCTCGGCCCCACCTCCAAAGCACCGTAACCATGCCCAACGGAAAACCCAACATCCTGATCCTCTGGGGCGATGACATCGGCCAGAGCAACCTCAGCTGCTACAGCCATGGCCTGATGGGATATCAGACCCCCAACATCGACCGGGTGGCCAAAGAGGGCGCCAAATTCATCCACTACTACGCCGAGCAGAGCTGCACCGCCGGCCGCGCCGCCTTCATCAGCGGCCAGAGCGTGTTCCGCACCGGCCTCTCCAAGGTGGGCCTGCCGGGCGCCGAGCAGGGCTTCAAGGATGAAGATCCCACCATCGCCGAGCTGCTCAAGCCCCAGGGCTATCGCACCGGCCAGTTCGGCAAGAACCACTTCGGTGATCGCGACGAACACCTGCCGACGATGCACGGCTTCGACGAATTCTTCGGCAACCTTTATCACCTCAACGCCGAAGAGGAGCCCGAGCTGCGCGATTACCCCAAGGAGGATGATCCCGAGTTCCCCAATTTCCGCAAGCGCTTCGCCCCCCGCGGCGTGCTGCACTGCTGGGCCAATGGAGATGGCAGCCAGCGGATCGAGAGCACCGGTCCGCTCACGCGCAAGCGGATGGAAACCGCCGACGACGAGTTCATGGTGGAGGCCAAGCGCTTCATCCGTGATGCGGTGGCTTCCGGCGAGCCCTTCTTCGTGTGGTTCAACACCACCCACATGCATTTCCGCACCTACGCCCGGCCCCAGGACGTGGGCCGCTCCGGGCGCTGGCAGTCGGAATATCACGACGTG
>JAWOHV010000277.1:0-5040 GCA_046484965.1 Prochlorococcaceae cyanobacterium | reverse complement strand
TGGAAAGATGGCCGGCAATTCATGGCTTCATATGGGCCTGGGGATGCCGACCGGGTGTGTTATCGCGGCATGAATCTACCAGATGACTGAGAGGCATGGATACAGCTCCTGCGGGCGGCACGAAGAGTTCCTCGTATCGCCAGAATAGTGAAATTAAGGTGCCAAAAAAGAATCTAAAAGCAGGCCACAGCAGCGGCCCACTCCTAAATTCTCTGCCAAAGTATGTTTTCCTGTTATCAGAGAACCTCGAATACATCTGCAACCACCTGCTCCTTCGCTATCCATGCGATCGCGTGGATGGCGATGCAAGTTCTGCAACCTAGGCTTTCAGAGCAACTTGTTGAGCCTTGGTGAAATCACCCAGCCTTCGCAATTGGTGGGCAACCTCTTCCAGTGTTCAAATCTCACGCCATTATTGTTCAGGTGACCCCGCTAGGTAGGATGCCGGCGTGGGTGGCTCCCCTGACAGAGACAAGCTTCAAGCTGGCTTTTGGTTCTCTGATCTTTCTGCCGTGCCTTGATCAGATACTCCTAGGGAATCTCTGGGCAACAGGGGTTAGAGCAGCCGCTGAGATCAGCAATTCTGCTTTTGGCCCTGATCTATTTCTGAGACCACATCTTGGCGGCTCTATAGGCTCATTCCCAGTCTCTTTTGGCTTGTTTCTGCGGCTTATTCAGACTGCCGCCGGGCCAAGAACAGATTGGTCAGCGCTGCAATCACATTGACCTTGCAGCGGGGGTGATGTCATACACATTTACGGCTGTGGCGACAACCGTGTGGATCAGGCCGGAGTCCTTATCGACGCCAATATGGACCTACCGCTGCGCGGGCCTGCAGCTACATGCCGTAAGCGAAGCCCCGCGAAGCGGTAGTACCACAGGTTGCCTTTCTTGGTCTCGTGCATCTCTGGATCGCGCTTGCCAGCTTTGTTGTTGGCGGAAGGACAGGATCGTGGTCTCATCAGGGATCCGGTCGTTGATCAGCTCGATGCCGGCAAAGCGGCTCATGGTGGGCACTACCAGCTGCATCTCAGCCAGGATTTTCTTCCGTTTGGTCTGCTTTTTGGCTGTGGTGAGCTCGTAATCCGAGATATCGAGCTGCTTGCCACCCATCAACCGAGTCCACAGCTGCGATCACAGGGCCATTTTCGCGGAGTTGCCCTGGTTTTTTTTAGGGTCTCCCTAGACATCCCCCGCCCAGAAAAGATCTCTTATAACGGTCTTAGTCTGGAGACGCCCTTGAAGGATGCAGAGTGCCGCCCTGGGTAGGTCAGAGCCTGGGTGCGATTTGAGGCCGGCAGCCCGCCAGACCTGGCTTGCTGCCGGCCTGGGCCTTGGCCTCGCCTTGGCGATGCTCTGGGGTGGGCTTGCCTGGGCAGGCCGGCCCACCACCGTGCGGCTGCTGATGCCCGCTCCCTTCGCCGACGCCACCGCCGAGTTGGTGGAGAGCTTCAACCGGGAGCACCGGGGCCTGCGCATCGCCGTAACCCGGGGACCCTTCGAGACGGAATCCGTTTCCGACCTGGCGATCAGCAGCCTGTTGCTGGGTGACAGCCCCTACGACCTGCTGCTGATGGATGTGACCTGGACGGCGAAATACGCCGCCGCCGGCTGGTTGCTGCCCCTCGACGACTGGTTGGGCCCCGAGCCCCTGGCACCCCTGGCCGCCGGAGCCCGGGCGGGCAACATCATCGACGGCAAGCTCTGGCGCGTGCCGATGGTGGCCGACATGGGCCTGTTGTACTGGCGTACCGACCTGATGGCCGCCCCACCCCGCACCCCCACCGAGCTGGTTGCGATCTCCGAGCGACTGCAGCGGCAAGGGAAGGTGCGCTGGGGGTATGTGTGGCAGGGCCGCCAATACGAGGGTCTGAGCTGTGTGTTCCTTGAGATGCTGCGCGGTTTCGGCGGCAACTGGGAGAGCAGCGGCGAGGGCCTGGGCACCCCGGCTGCCACCAAGGCGGCCAGCTGGCTGCGGCAGCTGATCGTCAAAGGGATCAGCCCCGCTGCAGTTGCCAACTTCGCCGAGCCCGAGGCCCTGCAGAGCTTTGAAGCAGGGGAGGCGGCGTTCATGCGCAACTGGCCCTACGCCTGGCAGGAGCTGCAGGGGCCATCCAGCCGGGTGGCGGGCAAGGTGGGGGTGACCATGATGGTGGCCGAGGCCGGTGAGCCCCATGGCGCCACCCAGGGCAGCTGGGGGCTTTCCGTGTTGGCTGGCAGCCGCCATCCTGCCGAGGCCGTTCAGGTGCTCCAGGCCCTCACCGGGGAAGCGAGCCAGCGCCGGTTGGTGCAGCGCTGGGGCTACACCCCCACCCTCACTGCCCTCTTCGACGACCCGGCCCTGGTGGCGGAGAGGCCCCTGTTGCCGATCCTGCAGAACGCCCTGGAATCGGTGGCCCTGCGCCCGCTCAACCCTGGCTATGCCCAGCTCAGCGACATCCTGCAGCGCCAGCTCAGCAGCGTGATCACCGGAGAGCTGGAGCCTGCCCTGGCCATGGAGCGCGCCGGGCGGGGCAGCCAACTGCTGCTGGAGGCCAGTGGCCGGGGGCCAGAGCGATGAGCCTGCTGCTGATGGCCCCGGCCCTGCTGTTGCTGCTGGCGGTGTTCCTCTGGCCCATGCTGGACTACACCTGGCTCAGCCTGCAGGCCCAGTCGGTGTTCACCGGGCTGAAACCGGTGCCGGTTGGTCTGGCCAACTGGGAGCGGCTGCTCGGAGATGGGCGCTTCTGGCAGGACGCTGCCCAGACCCTGCGCTTCGCGGTGGTGTCTGTGGGCCTTGAGCTGCTCCTGGGCCTGGCGATCGCCCTGCTGCTGCATCAGAGCTGGCGGGGCCGGGGCCTGGTGCGCAGCCTCAGCCTGCTGCCCTGGGCCCTGCCCACCACGGTGATGGCCCTCGGCTGGCGCTGGATCCTCAACGACCCCAACGGCCCGATCAATGGGGTTCTGCAGTCCCTGGGACTGCCCAGCCTGCCCTTTCTGGCCTCCACCCAGCTGGCCTGGCTGGCGGTGGTGCTGGCCGACACCTGGAAGACCACCCCCTTTGTGGCCCTGCTGCTGCTGGCCGGTTTGCAGATGATTCCCGCCGATCTCTATGAGGCCTTCGCCCTCGAGGGCGGCCTGCCCTGGCAGGGGCTGCGCCGCATCACCCTGCCCCTGCTGCGGCCCTACGTTTTCATTGCGCTGATCTTCCGCCTGGCCCAGGCCCTCGGAGTGTTCGACCTGGTGGCCGTGCTGACAGGCGGTGGGCCGGCCAGCAGCACCGAGAGTCTGGCGCTCTACGCCTATCTCAATGCCATGCGCTTCCTCGATTTCGGCTACAGCGCCACGGTGATGCTGGGCATGTTCGTGCTGCTGCTTGCCTCTGCTCTGCTGCTGGTGCTGGCCCAGCGCTGGCGGGGGGCCAGACCATGAACAGCAGCCCCCTGCGCCAGCGCCCTGCCTTGCTGCGCCTCTCCATGGTGGCCCTGTTGCTGCTCTGGAGCTTGGCGCCGATGCTCTGGCAGCTTTACACCTCGCTGCGTACCCCGGAATCCCTGCTTGCCGGGCTTGCCGGCCTCGGGGGCGGCTGGACCCTGGCCAACTACAGCGCGGTGCTGCAGGCCGATCCTCCCTTTGGGGTGTACCTGCTGAACAGCACCGTTGTGGGCGCCCTCAGCACCCTGCTCACCCTGGCCCTGGCCATCCCCTGCGCCTACGCCCTCAGCCGCCGTGGCGACCTGATCAAGCTGGTGATTGGCGGAGGGCTGCTGGCGGCGGCTGTGTTCCCCTACGTGCTGCTCTTCCTGGCGTTGTTGCAGGTGGCGCGGCAGCTGGGTCTGGCCAACAACCTGCTGGCCCTGTGCCTGCCCTATGCGGGTCTTTCCCTGCCCCTGGCGGTGCTGCTGCTGCAGGCGGCCTTTGCCGATTTGCCAGTGGAACTGGAGGAGAATGCCCTGCTGGAGGGCTTCAGTCTCGGCCAGAGGCTGCGCTGGATTCTGTTGCCGCTGATTGGCCCTGCGGTTGTGAGTACGGGGCTGCTGGTGTTCCTGTTCAGCTGGAACGAGTTCCCGATTGCCCTCACCTGGCTCAGCCGCAGCGAGCTGCTCACCCTGGCGCCTGCGATGGCGCGGATTGCCGGCTCCTCTGTGTTTACGGTGCCCCATGGCGCCTTTGCCGCCGCCACCGTGCTGGGCGGTGTGCCGCTGCTCGCCCTGCTGCTGATCTTTCAGCGCCAGATCGTGGCCGGCCTTACCCAGGGGGCGATCAAAGGATGATCAACACCATCGCCTCAGGGGCTGGGCCAACCGGTGATTTGAGGCTCGAGGCTCTGAACCGACGTATCGCTGGACGGCAGATCCTCGCTGGCATCGACCTGGCCGTGGCGCCTGGTGAGTGTCTGGCGCTGCTGGGTCCCAGCGGCTGTGGCAAGAGCACCATCCTGCGCCTGATCGCCGGACTCGACCGCCCCGACGGCGGGCGCATCCTGCTGGCGGGACGGGATATCACAGCCCTGGCCCCCGGCCGGCGGCAGGTGGCGATGGTGTTCCAGAGCTATGCCCTTTACCCCCATCTGAGCGTCGAACGCAACCTCTTGCTGGGTATGGAGCTGCGCGGCGTGCCCCGGCAACGACGGCAGCAGGAGGCAGATCGGGTCCTCAGCATGTTGCAGCTCGAGAGTTTCCGGAGTCGCAGGCCATCCGAACTCTCCGGTGGCCAGCGTCAGCGGGTGGCCCTGGCCCGGGCCCTGCTGCGCCGCCCCCAGGTGTTTCTGCTTGATGAACCGATGAGCAACCTCGATGCCCAGCTGCGGGAGGAGCTGCGGCCCCAGCTGCGAGCCATCCTCTGCGGTGGAGAGGCGCCGGTTGTATACGTGACCCACGACCAGCAAGAGGCGATGGGCATCGCCGACCGCATCGCCGTGCTCCAAAACGGACGGCTGCAGCAGTGCGGCACCCCCCAGGAGCTCTATGCCAGCCCGGCCAATGTGGTGGTTGCCAGCTTCATCGGCCGCCCCCAGATCAACCTGCTGAACCGGGGCGATGGCAGCTTGCTCGGTATCAG
>JAWOHV010000251.1:0-9253 GCA_046484965.1 Prochlorococcaceae cyanobacterium | reverse complement strand
CCCGATCGCCCGTCCAGATGTGATCAAGTTCAGCGATGCCCTGCCGAAAACCCGCAGCGGCAAGATCATGCGCCGGATCCTGCGGGCCCTGGCTGATGGTCAGGAGGTGAGCGGCGATACCAGCACCCTGGAGGACCGCTCGGTGCTCGATCAGCTGCGGATGTAAATCCCTTTAGGAGCCGCATCAGGGGGAATGCGCTTCTGTGCATTACTGCAGATTTGCAGTCATGCACTATTTACATCTGCTTCCTCGCTGGGCTGATGATGTTATTATCGATTTGCAGTGAACGACCGTGGGCTTTCGCGACTTCGTTCGCCTTTTGCCATTCTCTATATCCACACCAATGAAGCGTCTCTCTCTTGATATTCAGCCTTCCGTCCATCAGGCGCTCAAGCTCCGGGCAGTTCGCGAGCACACCACAATGTCGGCAATCATTGTTGATTTGCTCACTAAGCATGTTGCTTCGGTAAGCCCTTTGCATGCGCGGGCGAGCTGAGAGAATTATTGAATAGCTTAGATAGCCTTCGATGGGACTCATAAGATTCTCAGGGGATTGCTAGATGTTTAGGGGCTATTTAATAGTCCGCGAGCTTGTAAATAGATTTATCTTCGAGGTATCCCTACCGCTTGCCGTGTGCCGGGCGTCGCCATAGCCAGAATGAAGCGTATCTCAATCGCCATCTCCGATCAGCTCCATCGGGACCTCAAAACCCTGGCGGTTTATCAGGACGAGACCCTGACCTCGCTGGTAACGCGCTTGCTCAAGGGTTATCTCGAGCTTGAGCAGCAGGGTGAGGAACAGCTCGACGGCAAAGCTTCACAGCACCTGCCTAACCGCCCTGCTGAAAGTAAGCAAGCCCACTGATCTCAAGCCCACTGATCTCAAGCCCACACAGCACAAGCCCAAAGAGTGGCTGGGGCCGGCAAACGTCAAGGAAGTACTTACTTACGGGGCCCTCTCGCCTGCTTTGGCACCCCAACGGCTGATCGTTTCTGCGAGTGAGCTGATCTGTCGAGCGCGCTGGGGGTCATCCGCCCAGTTGCCAAGAAGATTCTGGCGAAGGCCGGCGCTGGCTGGGGTGAGGTGGTCACCACCCTGCTCCAGCAGGCTGGTGTGATCGCCGCGGCGTCCCTGGAGAACCCCCAGCAGTCGCTGGCTCTGGTCGAGCCCGTCGCGTCGAAAGCGCACCAGCAGGTTCTCGGGCTGGCCGTAGCTGCGGGCCACCTGCTCGAGGGTTTGCTCCGGCGAGGGGCTGAATTCGCTGCGGAAACCCAGCTGCTGGCCCATATCGGCAAGCAAGGGTATGGAGCGTTCGGCGGAGAAATTGTTGAAGCTCAGGGCCACAAGGCCGCTGCAGCCCCGGCCGCCATCCGGAGCCAGCAGGTGCAATTTGCAGCCCAGGCTGTGCCCAAGCCGCAGCGTTGGTTCGCCGTTGCCCTCACTGTTTCCCTCCCTGATGCGGCCGCTGCGAAAGTGGCGCCAGGCCTCGTTGGCCTGGCTCTGATGGTCGAAGCCGGGCACATAGCTCCAGGCCGAAACCTGCCAGCCCTCCTTGGCCAGAGCCTCCAGCAGCCGTCGATAGCTGAGTTGCGGCGTTGCCGCCAGATAGCTGCCGCCGATGAATTCGATCCGGCCGCGCCGGGGCCCTGCAGGTTCAAGCTGCCAGAGGCTGCCGCTTTGACGCCAGGCGCCCATGGTTCCTCAACCGGCCTGGATCGCCCGCAGGGCAGCCAACGCCTCGCGGCGGTGGGCAGCACCATCGAGCAGGTTGTTGAACACATGCCGCACCACGCCCTGGCCATCGATCACATAGGTGACCCGACCCGGCAGTAACCCCAGCACGTTTGGTACGCCGAAGGCCTGTCGCAGCCTGTTGCCGCTGTCCACCAGCAATGGGTAGGGCAGCTGGTGCCTCTCGGCAAAGCGCTGATGGCTTGTGGCCCCATCGCCGCTGACACCCCAAACCTCAGCCCCCAACGCCTGGAGGTCGGCGTAGCTGTCGCGGAAGGCGCAGGCTTCGGCGGTGCAGCCCGGGGTGTCGTCCTTGGGATAAAAAAACAGCACCAGGGCCTTGCCAGCGAGCTGGTCGCTGCGTCGCTCGTTGCCGTGCTGATCCTTCAGAGCAACAAGGGGAGCTCGCTCACCGGCAACCAGGGCCACGCATCAAACAACAAACGTCTAGCTCACGCTAAACAGCTGCAGATCGAGGTGCCTGGGAAGATGGGATGAGAACCGCCCAACGATGGCCGACCACTCTGTCGCTGGTTTCGTTTCCCCTGGCGACGATGGCTGCTTGGCCCCCCTGGAGGCTGCCGATGGTTGGCAGCAGACGGATCTGCTGGCCTTGATCGCACCGACGCCGCCCTCGGCAGCCCCTGCTGCGGCGCCTGCCTGTCCGCAGACGTTGCTGATTCTCGACACCGAAACCACTGGCCTGACGCCCGGGCCTGCGGCATGCATCGAGGTGGGGGCCATCCTCTTCCATGTGCCCACCCGGGCGGTGCTCTCACAACTGTCGTTTCTGTTGGCCTGCGCCAGCAATCCGGCCGAGGCAATCAATGGCATTCCCGCCGCCGTGAGCCGCCTCGGCCAGCCATGGCAGGCCTCCCTGAACTGCTTTGAGGCGATGCTGGCTGCCGCCGACGCGGTGCTGGCCCATAACGCCGCCTTCGATCGCCAGTGGTTCGGTCGCGACCCCTTGCCCGCCGTGGACAAGCCCTGGATCTGTTCGATGGAGGACATCCGCTGGCCAGCTGAGCGTCTGCTGCGGGCCACCCCTTCGGTTCGGGATCTGGCCCTGGCCTATGGCGTGCCGGTGTGGGCGGCCCACCGGGCCCTCACCGACTGCATCTATCTGGCCCAGGTGTTCGAGCGCTGCGCGGAGCTTGAAGAGCTGTTACTGGCGGCCCTGGAACCGCGCCGGCTCTATCGCGCCCGTGTTTCCTACGAGGAGCGGCAGCGGGCCAAAGAAGCCGGCTTCCGCTGGAATGAGCCGCTGCCGGGCGCCTGGAGCCGCCGTTTGAGCGAGCGGGAAGCGGCGGCCCTTCCCTTTGCCGTGCTGCCGGTGGACGTCGAGCCTGAAGTCCGCCCAGCTCAGCGCTCAGTTCAGCGCTCTGCCTTAGCGCCTGCTGCAAAGGCCGCCAACGATCTCAGATGATGAATTTATTCGGAGGGTTCGCCACCCTGCTGCGGCTTTTTCGCAGGCTGATGGAAGCAGGCCCGTGTGGAGAAACAGCCATGGTGCAGAACCCATTGAGCCCCACCTCCCTGAGGCAGTTTCGAAGCCCGGGGCTGCGCGTACAGCGCTGGCAGTCGGTGCGTACCTGGGCCCGGCTGATCCGCGAAGCCGAGGCGCTCTGGCATGTGGAGGCGAGGGATTTGCGCCGTCTCGGTGCCCAGGAGCTGGCCCAACTGCTCGTGGAGGTGCCCCCCTCCTTGCGGGGTCGGGTGAACCGCTGGCTGGCGACCCTGGGAGTCTGCACGCGCCTGGCCTGAGCAAGTTTCGGGTTGATCCCTGTTGGACGTGGGCAGGGGCGGTTTCAGTCGGCTCGGGCCACAGCAGCATCAAAAAAGCCGGCCCTTGAGGCCGGCTTTTTGCCAATCGGAGCGGCGGGATTTGAACCCACGACCCCCACTACCCCAAAGTGGTGTGCTACCAAGCTGCGCTACGCCCCGGCAGAGCGAAGCTATCACAGCGCTCGCCTGGGTTTGAGCCGGCCTTTGAGGCGGCGCAGCAGCCGGGCACTGAGCTGCTCCCGTGCCAGGCCGGCGTAGCCCGACAGCCGCAGGCGGCGGGCAAGCTGGCGCAGTTCGGCCAGGCTGAGGGTGGCCAGCCGCAGTTCTGGCAGCCGCTGCCAGGCCACCGATGTCACAGGCAGCTCGGCCTCAGATTGGGTGCTGCCCAAGCCCTCGAGGGCGCCGCCGGCAATCCATTCAGGCATCAGCACAAACAGCACCGCCAGCAGTCCATAGAGCTCCACCAGGCCCCGCGGCAGGGGGTGCAGCTGGCGCTTGCTGGAACTGCTCGACTTGCTGGGCTCGAGGGCGTTGTGCTGCTCCACCGCAAACCTCAGGTAAGCGGCAGCTGGGGGGGCGGCTGGCGCCACTCCATCGCAGGTGGTGGGGCTGGATGGAGCCGCACGAACCAGAACACCAGTGCAAAACACAGCCCCATCGTGGCCAGCACCGCCGCGATCACCACCCGATCCGGCCAGGGGGTCATACCTGCTCCAGGCGCAGGCAGAGCACCTGGCGGGGCAGCTGCTCCAGGGTGAGCTCATCGCCACGCAGGATCACCCGCATCCCCTCTTTGCCGTAGATCAGGGCCGCTTGCTCCTGGGATTGGCGAAACAGGGTGATCCGTTGGCCGCCACTGCTGAGTGCCGCCTGGGAATCGTTGCGCTCAAGCACCACCCTGGCCTTGTCGCGGCAGAGGTAGGTGTTGGTGCTGGTGTAGTTCTCCCACCACGGGGAGGCCGCCAAAAGGGCGGGCAGCACCAGGGCGCTCAGGCAGTTCATGCCAGCTGGATGGGCGCGTTTTCGCCGCGCAGGATGCAGTGGCTGATCGACCAGTCGTAGTGGTTCCACACCTCGGGATCCAGCAGGTAGCGGCTGCCCTCGAAGTCGGCGAGACGCACGCCGGTGGGCTGGGCAGAACAGTAGGGCCGGCTGCCGGGACGTGCCAGGTATTGCTGGTGATAGGCCTCAGCAAAAAAGAAGGTTTGATCGTTGGCGATCTCGGTGCTGATCGTGCCCAGGCCGGCGCTGCTGAGCTGCTCCTGGTAGCGCTGGCGGCTTGCTTCGGCCAGGGCCAGCTGGGCGGCTGTGCTGGTGAAGATCGCTGAGCGGTACTGGCTGCCGCGGTCGTTGCCCTGGCCCATCCCCTGGGTGGGGTCGTGGCATTCCCAGAACAGTTTCAGCAGGTCGCTGAACCCCACGCGGCTGCTGTCCCACACCACCCGCACCACTTCGGTATGGCCCGTGCGACCTGAGCACACCTCCTCATAGGTGGGGTTGGGGGTGAAGCCGCCGGCGTAACCAACGGCCGTTGTGACCACACCGGGCAGGCGCCAGAAACCCTTCTCCGCCCCCCAGAAGCAGCCGCAACCGAAGCAGGCCTGCTCCTGGCCCTCCAGCAGCTCTGCCTGCAGCGAGCTGCCAAGCACCCAGTGCCGTTCGGCGGTGGTGATCGGCTCTCTGCGTCCTGGCAGGGCCTGCTCGGGTGTCACCAGCGTCGCCTTGCCTGCAGCGGCCAGCCAGTTGAACACCTTGATGTTGCAGCGGGCTTCAGCCTACGGAGCCTGGTGGGGCTCCGGCGCTGGATCAAGGGCGATGTGGTTGAGCAGGGTGGTGGTGAAGGCAAACAGCAGGAACGGCAGCGAGAGCACCAGGATCAAGCCCACGGCCACCAGGGCGATCATGGGCTGGCTGGCGCCCATCAAGGCCAGGCCGGATGCCAGGCTGCCGAAGATCACTAGCAGCCAGATCAGGATCTGGCCGTAGATGTCGCCGAAGGTGAGGGTGCAGCGCAGGTTGTAGCCCTTGAGGTGGTCCATGGTGAGGGAAGCGGTGACGGAAGCGGTGAGGGAAGCGGTGGGGCACGCGGCGGGGCGCGTCGCCGGCGGAGATCCCAGCTAAGCCACAGCGGTCGCCTGGCGGCTGCTACGTGACGAACTGTTCAGATCTGAGCGGTCTGCAGCTGCACTTCCGCCTGCTCCCGTTCCCACAGGCGCCGATAGGTGCCGCCCTCGGCCAGCAGCTGCTGGTGAGGGCCCTGCTGCACCAGGCGTCCCTGGTCGAGCACCAGGATGCGGTCGCAGGCGGCCGCCGCCGAGAGCTGGTGGCTGATCATCAGCACGGTTCGACCCTGCTGACTGCGCACCGAGCGCAGGATCTCGGCGGCAGTGGTGTTGTCGACACTGGCGAGGGCGTCGTCGAGCACCAGCAGCGGCGCCTCGATCAGCAGGGCCCTGCCCAGGGCGGTGCGTTGGCGCTGACCACCGCTGAGGGTGATGCCCCGCTCGCCCACCAAGGTGGAATAGCCATCGGGGAAGCCGCGGATGTCGCTCTCGAGGCGGGCGGCACGGGCGGCCTCCTCCACCCGCTGCTGGGAGGCCTCTGGCGCTCCGTAGCGGAGGTTGTCAGCCAGGCTGGCGGTGAACAGGAACCCCTCCTGGGGGACCAGGGCGATGCGGCGGCGCAGCTCGCCGAGGGCCAGGGTCGTGATGTCAATCCCGTCGAGGAACAGCTGGCCCGGTTCCACCTCCAGCAGCCTCCCCAGGGCCCGGGCCAGGGTGGTTTTGCCGCAGCCCACCGGGCCGACCACCGCCACCAGCTCACCGGGTTCGAGCCGGAACGAGAGCCCGTCGAGGGCCCAGCGCTCGCTGCCCGGGTAGCGCAGCCGCAGGCCGCGGGCTTCGAGGGCGCCGCGGGCCGGGGCCGGCGCCGCCGGTTGCTGCGGTGAGCGCACCGCCGGTGTGCGCCGCAGCAGCTCCTCCACCCTCTCCAGGCTCACCTGGCCTGTCTGGAAGGTGTTCAGGGTGAAACCCAGCAGGGCGGTGGGGAACACCAGCCGCTCCACAAAGAGGATCAGGGCCACCAGGTCGCCGACGCTGAGGCGGCCGGCTTCGATCTGGCTGCTGCCGACCGCCAGCAGCAGCAGCAGGGAGAGTGAGGCGATGCCCTCGAGCATCGGGAAGAGGGTGCTGCGGGTGCGGGCCAACGCCAGGGCGGCATCGCGGTAGCGGCGGTTGCGACCCGCGAAGGCGGCCTGCTCGGTGGCTTCCTGGCCGTAGATCTTGATGGCACTGATCCCCGAGAGGTCCTCCTGGATCAGCTCGCTGAGCTGGGCGAGCGATTCCTGCTGGCGCCGCTGCTGGCCCATCATGCGACCGCCGAACAGGCGCACCACAATCAGCATCAGCGGGTAGAGGGCCACCGCCGCCAGGCTCAGCCAGGGGTCGATCGAGAGCATCGCCGGCAGGGTGAGGCCATAGGCCAGTGCCGTGTTGGCCAGGCTGAGCACGGCAAAGCCCAGCAACCGCCGCACGTTCTCCACATCGCTGGTGGCGCGGCTGATCACCTCGCCGCTGCCCGTGCTCTGCACCCAGCCGGGCTCCTGGCGGAGCATGTGGTCGAAAAGCTTCTGGCGCAGGTCGGCTTCCACCTGCCTGCCAACGCCGAAGATCAGCATCCGTGACCACAGCCGCATCCCCCCCATCAGGGTGGCGAGGGCGATGATCCTGGCGGTCTGGCGCAGCACGTCGGCCAGGGCGAAGCCGTCCTGCAGATCGTTGATGACACCGCGCACCAGCAGCGGAATGGCGACGCTGAGCAGGTTCACCACCACCAGCACGGCCACCCCCTGCAGCACCGTGCGGCGGTGCGGCCGCAGGTAGCGCCCGATCAGATCCAGCCGGAAGGGGGCCATGGCGGCGAACGGTTGGGCCCAACCTAGTAACTGCCGCTGCTGCGCCAGGCTGGTGGCCACAGCTCCAGCCTCCCGCCATGAAAGAGCCAACGCCACAGGTCCATCCCCTTT
Organism: Prochlorococcaceae cyanobacterium; assembly: GCA_046484965.1. Lineage (GTDB taxonomy): Bacteria > Cyanobacteriota > Cyanobacteriia > PCC-6307 > Cyanobiaceae > JAWOHV01. Next base: position 1,711 of record JAWOHV010000251.1, on the reverse strand, counting down.
ATGCCAGCGACCGCGACACGGTGGATCGGCTGCTGGCGGTGCAGTCGCCGGCTGAGGCCGACCTGGTGGACCTGGCCCGCCTGTTGATGCGCTTCCAGGGTTTCCCGGGGGCCGTGGATCTTCAGGACGACCTGGCCAAGGCCCTGCGGCTATGGGGACTGAGCCGCGAGCAGCTGCATGAGCGCACCCGAGCAGTGTGGGCAGCTGGTTATCGGCCTGGCCCGGCTGCTCCCGCCGAAGCCGTGGGTTCCGGTTTTGATACCTCCGACCAGGAGGGATCCTGAGGGCCGGCCGAGGCGGGTTGCTGGTTCAGCCGGCGGGGACAGAAAGTTTTGGAACAGTCGCCAGAAGGCACCGCCCCAGGTGATAGTGGGGGAGTCCCCATCACCTGGCCCGGCGTGCTTCGCACCCGGGCTTTTTTCTTTTCAACCTTCACGAGCTGTCAATCCGATGGTTGTATCCGCCGCCTGGTCTGCCCTTTTGGAGCAGCTGCTGCAGGGCCGTGATCTCAGTGCGGAGCAGGCCAGCGCCCTGATGGAGGGCTGGCTGGCGGAGGCGATCGATCCCGTGCTCACCGGTGCTCTGCTGGCGGCCCTGCGAGCCAAGGGGGTGAGCGGAGCGGAATTGGCGGCGATGGCCGTGGTGCTGCGCGCGGCCTGCCCGCTGCCCGCGGAACGGCCGACCCTGCGGCTGGTGGATACCTGCGGCACCGGCGGCGATGGTGCCGACAGCTTCAACATCTCCACCGCGGTGGCCTTCGCGGCCGCCGCCTGTGGAGCCCATGTGGCCAAGCATGGCAACCGCAGCGCCAGTGGTCGCGTTGGCTCGGCCGATGTGCTCGAGGCCCTGGGAATCCGGCTGCAGGCGCCGCAGCGGCAGGTGCTGGCTGCCCTGCCGCAGACCGGGGTCACATTTCTGTTCGCCCCCGGTTGGCACCCGGCCCTGGTGGGTCTGGCGCCCTTGCGGCGCAGCCTGGGGGTTCGCACCGTGTTCAACCTGCTCGGTCCGCTGGTGAACCCCCTGCTGCCCGAGGCCCAGGTGCTGGGGGTGGCCAGGCCCGATCTACTTGACCCGATGGCTGCAGCGCTGGCCGCCCTGGGACTGGAGAGGGCCGTGGTGGTCCATGGCCACGGCGGCCTGGATGAAGCCTCGCTGGCCGGTGTCAGCGAGCTGCGGTTGGTGGAGAACGGCGAGGTGCGCCAGGAGCGCCTCGATCCGGTGGCCCTCGGCCTCGAGCAGGCCGCTACGGCGGAGCTGGCCGGCGGCGATCTGGGTACCAACAAAGCCATCCTCGAGGCCGTTCTGCAGGGCCGGGGCAGCAGCGCCCAGCGGGATGTGGTGGTGCTCAACACGGCCTTGGTGCTCTGGGCAGCAGGCCTGGCACCCTCGATCGGCGCCGGCATTGAGCCCGCTCGCCAGTCGCTGGCCGATGCGGCGGCCTGGGGCCGCCTCGAAGCACTGCGTGGGGCCCTGAATGATGCCCAGAGCCAAGCGTAGTTGTCCGGGCAGGCTGGTGTTGCGGGATGATCGTTTCAGTGCTTCTGCCGGCCTGTGTCTGAATCCCCCGGTGCTGCCTTGCTTGTGCTTGCCGATGGCACGCTGCTGCGCGGTAGATCCTTTGGAGCCATCGGCACGGCCATCGGCGAAGTGGTGTTCAACACCGGCATGACCGGTTACCAGGAGGTCATGACCGACCCGAGTTACAGCGGGC
>JAWOHV010000091.1:0-16350 GCA_046484965.1 Prochlorococcaceae cyanobacterium | reverse complement strand
GGCCTGGCGCATGCTCACCGCCTGCCCGAGCTGCACCCGCACGGGCGAGGAGCGTGAGCTGGCCAACGGCGCTCAGCAACGTCCCCATCGCCTCGATGCGGGGCGCGCCCTGCTGCTGCTCGCCTTGGGCAGCGCCGTGGGCTTCCTCACGGGCCTGTTCGGCGTGGGCGGGGGGTTCGTGATCATCCCCGTGCTGACGCTGATCATGCAGTTCGCCATGCCAGAAGCGATCGGCACCTCGCTCCTGATTGTGGCAATCAACAGTGCTGTCGCCCTGTTGGCCCGGCTCGGCAGCGCCCAGATCAACTGGGGGGTGGCTTTGGCGTTCACAGTTGCAGCCGTGATCGGCTCCCAGCTTGGAAGTCAGGTTGCCGGGCAGCTCGACCCGGAGCGCAGTCTGCGCGCCTTTGCCGCAGCCTTAGTGCTGCTGGCGATCTACACGGCAGCGCGGGCGCTCAGCTCCTGGTGAAGGGAGCAGCAAGAATCAAGCCCTATCCCCATCTGCAGCCCAGCTTGGCTCAATCACGATGCAACAGTTTCCCCAGGAGATCGGCTGGATCGAGGTGATCTGCGGTTCGATGTATTCGGGAAAAACCGAGGAGCTGATCCGCAGGCTGAAGCGGGCGATCTACGGCAAGCAGCAGGTGCAGGTGTTCAAGCCGCAGATCGACAACCGCTACGACGAGCTGGCCGTGGTGAGCCACTCGCAGCTGAAGATCAATGCCACCGCTGTGCAGCGCGCCCACCAGATTCTGGAGTCGGTGGGGCCCGACACCAAGGTGGTGGGCATCGACGAGGTGCAGTTCTTCGGCATGGAGATGGTGGCCGTGGTTCAGGAGCTGGCCTCGCGCGGGCTGCGCGTGATCTGCGCCGGGCTCGACCAGGACTACCAGGGCAATCCGTTTGAGCCCATGCCCCAACTGCTCGCGATCGCCGAATACATCAGCAAGGAGCTGGCGATCTGTGTGGTGTGCGGCAACCCGGCCAACCGCAGCCAGCGCTTGTCCGAGTCGCTGGAGCGTGTGGTGGTGGGTGCCGCCGGCGCCTACGAGGCGCGCTGCCGCAAGTGCCACGTTGCAGCACCGGTGGCGATGACGCCCGCATCAACCATCGAACTGCTCAGCAGCTGATCTGCCGCCGCTTCAGCCCCAATAGCGAACACAGGTTCGCCAGGATGTTGATCTCAGCGTCAGGGCCAGGCCTTGCCAAGCCCAGAACCCCAAACCGCCGTGCCAACAGCATCCTTTGCTGACTTTGCCCAACGGGCCGACTACTCGCTGCTGGATTCGCTGCAGCCGGACCCGCAGGGGAGCGGCGATGGCCAGGATCACCGGCCCCGCCAGGTGTTCTCCGGGCATTACGTGCCGGTGAGGCCAACGCCCCTTCCAGAACCGGAGTATGTGGCGCACAGCCAATCCTTATTCAGCGAACTGGGGTTGAGCGATTCGCTCGCCCACGATGAGCAGTTCCGCCGCCTGTTTTCTGGTGACATCAGCGTGGCGCAAGAGCCGATGCGCCCGCTGGGTTGGGCCACCGGCTATGCCCTCTCGATCTATGGCACCGAATACATCCAGCAGTGCCCGTTCGGCACCGGCAATGGCTACGGCGATGGCAGGGCCATTTCCGTGTTCGAAGGCGTTTTCAACGGCAAGCGCTGGGAGATGCAACTCAAAGGTGGTGGCCCCACGCCCTACTGCCGCGGCGCCGATGGACGGGCGGTGCTCCGCTCCAGCGTGCGCGAGTTTCTGGCCCAGGAGTTCATGCACGCCCTCGGGGTGCCCAGCTCACGCTCGCTGACGCTCTACATGTCCAGGTCAGAAACCGTACGCCGGCCCTGGTACGCGCCGAACTCCACGTCGTTTGATCCCGACATCCTGGTCGACAACCCGGCAGCGATCACCACCCGGGTGGCGCCGTCGTTTCTGCGGGTGGGCCAGCTGGAGCTGTTTGCCCGTCGCGCCCGCAGCCAGGCCCATCCGGATGCGCTCAAAGAGCTACAGATGATCGTGGCGCATCTGATCGAGCGCAACTACCGGCCAGAGATCGATCCGAGCCTTCCCTTTGCCGACCAAGTGGTGGAGCTGGCCGGCTTGTTTCGCTCGCGGCTCACAGCTCTGGTGGCCAACTGGATCCGAGTGGGCTACTGCCAGGGCAATTTCAACAGCGACAACTGCGCTGCCGGTGGCTACACCCTCGACTACGGCCCCTTCGGATTCTGTGAACTGTTCGATCCCCGCTTTCAGCCCTGGACCGGCGGCGGCGAGCACTTCTGCTTCTTCAACCAACCGGTGGCCGCCGAAGCCAACTACCAGATGTTCTGGGCCGCCATCCGGCTGCTGCTGGAGGGCAACAGCGAGGCCCTGGCCCGGCTCGATGCGATCCGGGATTGCTTCGCCGCCGCGATGAGCCAGGAGCTCGAGGCGATGTGGGCCCGCAAGCTCGGCCTGAGTCTCTGCGACGCTGAACTGCTGAACGAGCTTCTGGAGCTGATGGTGCGCTCGAAGGCCGACTACACGATCTTCTTCCGCCGGCTCTCTGACATTGCAGCTGACACTGCCGCTGATCTCCCCGGGCACCTCTCAGCCCTGAAGCAGAGCTTCTACCTGCCCAGCTCGGAGGAACTCGATGCGCAGTGGAGCCGCTGGCTGGAGCTCTGGCGTGGTGCGATCACGGCCAACGGCGACCTCAGCGAGACAGCCGCAGCGATGAAACGTGCGAATCCGGCGATCACCTGGCGCGAATGGCTGGTTGCACCGGCCTACGAACAGGCGGCGCAGGGGGAAAACAGCTTGATCCAGGAGCTGCAGGCGGTGTTCAGCCATCCCTACGACGCACCATCTGCGGAGCTGGCGGTGCAGTACGACCGCCTCAAGCCCAGGGAGTTTTTCAACGCCGGTGGCGTGTCTCACTACAGCTGTTCGTCTTGAGATCATGCAGCAACCTGGGCCTGCCGCAGCAAGCCAGCCAGAGTCTTCACCTTGGCCGGCTTCTGTAGACGAACAACCCAACCACGATTACCGAATCATCACGTGGGTCTGCAGGCTGCGGTAGGCAAACACCTCTTCGCCGCGCTGCTCGCAGAAGACATCGAGGCGCTGGCGGCAGAGCTGCTGCAGCTCATCGCGCTCGGCGTCGCTCAGCTGGTCGCCGCCGATCAGGCCGTAGGCGCCGTTGCCATAGGCGGTGATGCCGTTGACGGTGAGCACCTTGCCCACCATGCGCTTCCCAGGATCCGCCGGGCTACGTCCTGCACTGGGGCGGGGCTGGCTGTTGCCTGGCAACCCCATGGCCCAGTAGCTCCAGCAGCATGAGCGATGGAGTGATGCTGGCGGCTGCCTGGCGCCTGGGCCAGGGTTGGTTTTGGGTGACCCGTCATGTAGGAATCCCTGCTGGGATCCCCTGCGGCTGTGCCGCCCCAGTCCCCGCCCCGTGCTCGCGCCCGCCACTTTGGGCATGGCCCAGGTGGCGGACGCGAGCACGGCAGACTGAAAGGAAAGAAGCGGGATCCAGCAGCCTGCCCCGAGGGCCAGGGCTTTCTGATTCGGAAATGACCTTGAGAGTCGAAAAGGTGGCACGTGATCTTCATCCCCTTGGTCTCACCGTTCGCTCGCTGATTGAGCGGCACATGAACGATTGAGCGCAAAGCCACCATCACCCACCGCCCAGGAGAGGCACCATGAACCCCCTTGATCACGAAGAGCAGGAGACCCTGCAGGCCTTCGAAGCGGGCACGCTTCGTCCGGTGGCCACTGCTGACGAGCGCTCCCGCCTGGAAGCCTCCGCCAGGGTCACCCAAACCACGGATCAGCGCAGCAACATTCGCCTCACCAGCGAGGATCTAGGCGCCTTGCGCACCCGTGCCCTGCAGGAGGGCATTCCCTAGCAGACCCTGATCAGCAGCGGCCTTCACAGGTACGTGTGCGGTATGTTTAACCACTCCCTCTAAAGCAGCGGAGCTTGAGGGTTGCGGGCGGCCCCCAATGGGCTCCAACCAGTGCAGATGGCAGCACCTGGCCGCGGTGCAGAACGGCCACCCTCCCGGCAGAGATGGCATCAAGATCGAATCCACGATGCCGAGCACCCTGAGGCAGTGAGCCCTCTACGGCGTACTGGGCCTCGACGAAGCCCTGTGGATGAAGGAGCGCCCCACAGAGAACCTCAGTAGGATCCCCAACACAACAGCCCATGCAGAAATTCACCCCGTTTCGAGGCCCCGCTTGACTCATCCGCCGGAGGGTCCCCAACGAGATCAGCACCCGTCTGATCAGCCAAGGGCTGATCCATCAGCATCAGCGGCATCTGATCCCGCGGCCGTTCCCAGCATCAAGGAATTGCAGCAGGGTGATCGCCCTTTCGTGCTCGCAGATTCCATTGGGCAGATCGTGGCCATCAATCCAGCCTTCGAGCAGGCCTATGGCTGGTGTGAACCGCAGCTGCGGGGCCAGCCCCTCAGTGTGATTCTGCCGGCCGCCTTCCAGATGTCTCACCAGCTTGGCTTCTCCCGTTTCCAGGCACGCGAGATCTCCACGATCCTGGCCCACCCACTGCGGCTGAAAACGGTCTGCGTCGATGGCAGGGAGGTGATCTCAGAACATTTCATCGTGGCGGAGAAGATCGGCGGGGAATGGGTGTTTGGTGCAACTCTCACGCCGCTGCCGGATCACACGCCAACAGATGCCTGACGCGCCGCCGCTACCGCCATCCCATCCGCCCGAAGGCGAGCGGGGGCTGGTTGTCGAGTTGCGGCGCACCTTGGGGCGCCTGGATTCAGCCCTCGGCCAGATCCGCGAGGCACTGGTTCTGGTGGATGCCACTGGCCAGGTGATCTGGTCGAACGCAGCTTTCGATGGCCTGGTTGGCAAGAGTAGGCTCAAAATTCTTGGCGCCAGCCTGCACAGCATTCTTCCGCTGAATCATATGGGCGAGCCGATCCTTACGATCGAGCAGAGCCTGGGGGCCAAACAGAACAGCGGCCTGCTGAACGCAATCATTAGTGAGCTGCCACTACAAGCCTTGGAGGTGGAGTGGCATCCCGTGCTCACCGAAGAGCCGAATCCCCTGATGTTCTCGTTCCGGGATGTGAGTGATCGGTTAACCCTGGCCAGCCAGGCAATAAAATGTCCAGTTACAGGGCTACTGAATCGACGCGGCTTGCTGGAGCGAATCCATACCTCGCTGCGCCATCTACGCCGCCAGCCTGGTCTGGTGACCCTGCTCTTCTGTGACCTCAATCACTTCAAAGAGATCAACGATCTCTATGGCCATCATGTGGGTGATCGCTTGCTGATTGAGGTTGGCCAACGGCTGCGGGCAAACGTTCGTCCTGAAGATGTGGTAGGCCGCATCGGCGGCGATGAGTTTGTGGTACTTGCCCTAGAGATCCCCAGCGATGCTGAGGCGATCGTATGGGCAGAGCGTCTCCATGCGGGGCTCACAAGGCCGTGGCATACTGAAGGCAGGATGATCACCCCACGCGTAAGCATGGGGATCGCATTAACGGCCGATCCGGAGATGTCCGTTGATGAATTGCTGCGCCGCTCCGATCTGGCCATGTATTCCGCCAAGGGCAGGCCGAATTGCTCAATTGCACTGTTTGATCATCAGCTGGATGAGCAGACCAATCGCGAAGCCCTGATCAAGCGCCGCTTGCAAACTGTGCTTGAAGCTGATGAGCTTTGCGTTGATTATCAGCCCATCGTTCAGCTTGAGAATAGATCAACGGTTGGCTTTGAAGCGCTGGCCCGCCTCCCCGCACAAGAGGGAGACAAAATTATGCCAACTGATTTTATTCCTGTTGCCGAGAGCACAGGCCAGATTCATATTATCGGCGACATGGTGCTTGGCCGCTGCCTGGAGGTACTGAGCGGGCTCGCCACGGTTCACCAGAGCATTTCGATCTCGGTCAATGTGAGCCCGTTACAGATCTCCCAAGAGGGCCTGGCGGCCAGGGTGATCTCGATGGCGGCAAAATTGCAGGTTCCGCTTTCATACCTGGTACTCGAAGTTACCGAATCACCGCTGATCGACCGACCGCAGAGGGCTATGCGTGAACTAGAGCATCTGCGTGAGTGCGGCTGTCGTGTTTATCTCGATGATTTCGGCACCGGCTATTCCAGTATGTCATGGCTGGCCCAGTTGCCGATTGATGGCATCAAGATTGATCGCAGTTTCATCGCAGGCCTGCTCAGCGATTCCCGTAGTTCACTGCTGGTGTCTTCGATGATCCGACTGGCACGGGATCTGGAGCTGGATGTGATCGCCGAGGGGGTAGAGGAGGAAGCCCATGTCGATGCCCTGCTGGCCATGGGGTGCGGCAAGGGGCAGGGATTTCTGTTCGGTGCGCCCGGCCCCTTTCCTGTGCAATTTGGAGCCAGTATCAATCAATCCTGAGCGACGGGCTTGTCCCGATTCAACCCCTCAGTTGATGTGGATAGCCATGCCGGCCGGTCACCCTCGAGATTAAAACCTGGTCAGCGTCGGCCAGTAAGCATCCATCCTCTGATCGATCTGCTCGCGAACGATGTGAGCCAGGACATTGGACCTGAGACAAGCCGATTTCAGCGTTGCCGGCCCTTGCGACGATTCACCGTTTCAACTGCAGCACTGGCGTTGAGACAACCGCGGCACTGGGTTGCTTGAGTGCTGCATTGGCCCATCCATGGTTGTTGCTTCCCCAGACGAGACCCTGGTGGCGGTTGCGCCTTCACGGGGTACAGGGGCCATTGGCACTGATCACCACCTCCTGGCCCAGCTTCACGGCATCAAGCAGGGTCTGGAGCACCGGCTCGGCCACGTTCACGCAGCCACCGGTCACCTGCTGACCAATTCGTTGGTCGTTGTTGCTGCCATGGATAGCGAAGCTGTACCAGCGGAATTTGCCGTTGTAGGTGTTGAAGGCGAAGGGCTGCTTGACGCTGCTTAGCGGAGCCAGGCTCACGTAGCCGATGCCGTATTCGCCGGTCTCCCCATCGCCGCTGAAGTCGATCGCGTTCATGTTCTTGAACAGGGTTGTGCCGAGCTCGGCTTCCGTTTTGCCCGACTGGGCGATCAGCGCCGGCTCCATCACGAATTGCTTGTCGCTGAGAATCCCATTCACCCTGAACCTGCCGAGGGGTGTGTAGCCCTCCTCGAAGCGGCTGCCCAGCAGCTGGCGCACGCTCTCCGGCCACCAGCCCTCGGTTGCCTCCGGCTGGGCCAGTAGATCGCCGATCGCCCGGCCGCCGCGGATGAACACCAGCCGCTGGCCAGCCAGGCTCGTTTCAAAGACGTTGCCGTAGCGCTCGAAACGCCGCTGGGCAAAAGCGCCATCGCGAAAAAAGGCCAGGGCCTCCAGCACGCCGGTGAGCGCGCCGGTGCTCGGCAAGGGCCTGGGGCGGCGGGGGGGGGGGGGGGCTGGACCCGGTGAGCTCAGAGGCGGGGGGTCAACCATTGGTCCCAGCTCCGCACGAGCCGCCCAGCTCCTCAGCCGCCTCCACGATCCGGTAGTACTCCCGGTCGTCCGAGCAGCACAAATCTGCGTAGTAGCGCTCGAGCACCGCATGGGCCTCGCCGTAGCTGGCGAACACCTGGCCAGCGATGCCGTCGCTGATGCCGTCGTCGCGCAGGATCCGATAGCTGGTCATGGCCTGGCTCAGGTGCAGCGGCACTGCTTTTAGTAATAGCGGCCGGGATATTCGCCCGGATGCTCGATCCGGCTCAGCCGCACCCCCGCGCTGGATTGGCCGGAGAAGCGCAGGATGTCGCTGCCCGACACCGAGAAGCCGAGATCCTGGGCCAGCCGAGCCACCTCATCGGCGGTGATCGCCTCCTCCAGCTGCCGTTTCAGGGCGGGATCACGCTGCACACGGGAGAGAAAGTGTCTGAGCTGCTCGAGCGTCACCACCAGCTCCCTTTCGCTTACGACCCTACTGCTGCTGCCTTGGCAGGGAGGAACGGCGATCGATGGCTGCGCGTAGAACGGTGCTGACGCGCAAGCTTGGAGGGCTGCGGCATGGCCATCCGCTTCGGCAGTGACGTCTGCGGCGATCGCGCCAGCGCCGAGCAGCGCGAGTGGCTGATCAGCAACGGGCTGGGCAGCTATGGCTGCGGCACGGTGGCCGGCAGCCGCAGCCGCAGCTACCACGGTTTGCTGGTGGCCGCCCTGAACGCCCCGGCCGATCCCTGCGAACGCACCCTTTTAGTGGCCGGCCTCGAGGAGCACTGGGGCTCCGAGACCATGGCGCCGCTCGACCACCGCCTGATCGTGTCCTTTGCCCTGGAGGGCACGGTGCCCACCTGGCGCTACGCGCTGGGCGACGCCCTGCTCGAGAAACGCCTCTGGATGCAGAGCGGCGCCCACACCACCAGCGTGCACTACCGGCTGCTGCAGGGCAGCCGCCCGCTGCGGCTGGAGCTCGGCGTGCTGGTGAACGCCCGCTGCCACCACGGCGGCTCAGACCAGCCGGAAATCGAGCTACGGCTCCTGCCCCGCGGCCTGGCGATGCAGCCCCTGCTGGCGGGGGTGCCGGCCTTCCGGGTGCTGAGCGATTGGGGCCGCACGAAGCTGGCCGCTGCCGGCACCTGGTGCGACGGGCCGGAGCTCTGGGCCGAGCGGGAGCGGGGCCTGCCGAGCCGCGATCAGCAGCTGCGCGCCGGCTGGATCACGGCGGAACTCAGCGCCGCGGCGCCCACGCTCACGCTTGTGGCCAGCACCGAAGCCAACCCGCCGCTCGATGGCGAGCGCTGCCTGGAGGAACGGCGCCGCCACGACGCCGCCCTGCTTGAGCAGTGGCGCTTGGCCCAGCCGCAGCTGGCTGGCAGCGCCCCCGCCTGGGTGAAGCAGCTGGTGCTGGCCGCCGATCAATTCGTGGTGGCCCGAGGCACTGGCCAGGCGGCCGGCAGCACTGTGGTAGCCGGCTACCCCTGGTTCGGCGACTGGGGGCGCGACACGATGATCAGCCTCAGCGGCCTCACCCTGGTGACCGGCCGCCCCGCGATCGCCGCGCAAATCCTGCGCACCTATGCCCGCCACCTCAGCGGTGGCATGCTGCCCAATCGCTTCCCCGATGGCGGCGAGCCGTTGGGCGAGAACGACTACAACACTGTCGACGCCACTCTCTGGTATGTCGAGGCGCTGCGCTGTTACCACCAGGCCACAGGGGATACGGCGCTGATCGGCGAGCTGATGCCGGCATTGCGGCAGATCATCGCGGCCCACTGCAAAGGCACGCGCCATGGCATCGGGCGCGACCCCGCCGATGGACTGCTGCGCGCCGGCGCCGAGGGGCTGCAGCTCACCTGGATGGATGCGAAGGTGAATGGTGAGATGTTCACCCCCCGCATCGGCAAACCCGTGGAGGTGAACGTGCTCTGGTTCTGCGCCCTGCGCACGATGGCGAGCTTTGCGGCGCTCTTGGGCGAATCCGGCGCGGCCTACGCCGCCCTCGCTGTGCAGGTGCACCGGGGATTCCAGCGTTTCTGGAATCGGGAGACGGGCTGTTGTTTCGATGTGCTCGATGGGCCCGCTGGCGGCCACGACGCCGCGCTGCGGCCCAACCAGCTGCTGGCGGTGGCCCTCAGCGATGCGCTGCTGGAGCCGAGCCAGGCGCGCCAGGTTGTTGAGGTGTGCGGCCGGCAGCTGCTCACCCCGATGGGGCTGCGCAGCCTCGATCCAGGCGATCCGCATTACCAGGGCCACTACGGCGGCGGCCCCGTGCAGCGGGATGGGGCCTACCACCAGGGCACGGTGTGGAGCTGGTGGCTGGGGCCCTGGGCCCTCGCCCATGCCCGCGTCCATGGCTCAGCGGAGCCGGCGCTGCGCTGGCTGGAGGCGATCGGCGATCACCTGGCCGCCGCCGGGGTGGGCAGCATCAGCGAGATCTTCGATGGCGATCCGCCCCACCGGCCCCGGGGCTGCATCGCCCAGGCCTGGTCGGTGGCCGAAGTGCTGCGGGCCTGGACGGAGCTCACGATGATGCGGGCCCAGGCGAATGCCGAGGAGCCCCGCTGATGTCCGAAACCGCCCTGCCGCCGAGCGCCGGCCACATGCTTTCAGTTGCCGTTGCAGCGACCTGGGTGGCGGCCAATCCAGCCTTCAAACTCGAACTGGCCAGCATCGAGCTAGGCCCGGTCGTGGCGCACGGGTAGCCAGGAGCCCACTCAGCGCCGGGGATCGCTGTCGAATACGACGACATAGGCCACCGTCCGCTTGGCCTGTACCGATTTCAGCTTGAGCGGGTCGTTGGCCAGATCGTTCCAGGTGGCCTCAACGGTTGAGCCCGCAACAATGAAGACTTGCCCGTAATCCTCAATCTCTTCAAGATTGTTGGGTTTCTGAGGCGCCCAGTTGGCATAGCGGAAGTGCTCCCCGGTGACCCATTGCCAGCCACATGAGGGCTCCTGGGGCTGGTGGCGCTTCTGAACCAGGCCGATCCAGGGGCCAACACGATCGGTCTGATCAGGTTTTCCCCGGCGCAGGCTGGTGGTCCAGAAACGGGGATTGCGGGTTATCAACGCGCATCACTTCGGCGCCGCTGAAACGGCCCCGGAAGCTGCGGATCAGCGACTGAAGCTTCTGATCCTGAGCGGGGCCGACAGGTCGAAGGATCACCACGACCCAGGTGGGCTGCTGGCGGATGAGGCCATCTGCTCCCTTCATCTGGCCGTTGGCCTGAACAACCGTGAACCCGTCTGGGAAGGCCAGAGTGATCACCTCCGGGAGAACCAACAGCAACGGCAGAATCAAGGGAGCCAGGCGACGGCATCGGCGCAGTGGACGATGCCTTTTTCCAGGAGCTCAAGGCCTTCCTGGCGATCGTGCGGGGGTCGCAAACCCCCCAGGACCTATCCCCCTATCTCGATGCCGTTGAGATTGCCGAGGAGATCCCGGCCCGGATCAGCGCGGGTCAGCGCGGATCGCTGGCAGGATCCACATAGGTCGTGCTCAAAGGGCCCATACCCGTGATCTGCAAGACCACCTGCTCCTCCTTGGTGAGCAAAACATGATTGCCCCCCACCGTTGATGGATCTCCTTTCGCATGGCCACAGGGATCTCGCGGACGTCGAGGAGCCCGATCCTGAGATGCTGCGTCTGCGTTCGGCCCTCGGGCAGTTCGAGCTGGGGCGCTTCCTGCTTAACAATCTGGGGCTGAACGGGCACTGGACGTCCTACGTGCTGCTGCACCCGGAGCGGGCCCGGCTGACCAACCTGAGCAGCGATGGCACCCCCCTGAGCGAGCTGGAAGCCTGGCTGCTGAATCGCTGCCCGATCATCCTGGCCACCCAGGAGCGGTTCCGGATCGCACGGATGTTGACGCAACAGCAACTCAGAGCCGGCATGGCGCTGGCGTCGCTGCCCTGCGGCCTGATGGACGATCTGCTCAGCCTGGATTACTCCGAGCTCAAGGGGGTGGAACTCACCGGCATCGATCTGGATCCAGAGGCCCTTTGCGAAGCTGAAGATCGCTGCCGAGCACTTCGCCCCCCGGTGGCGGCCGCCTTTGAGCGCCGCGATGCCTGGCAACTGGATGCTTCAGAGCGCTGGGATCTGCTCACCAGCAACGGGCTGAACATCTACGTGGAAGACGACGACCGTTGCGTCGACTTCTACCGCCAGGTGTGCCAGGCGCTACGGGCCAATGGCCTTTTCGTGATCAGCTTCATCACTCCCCCTGGGCAATGGCAACCCCAGCAGGCCAGCGATCTGGAGTTTCAGCGGCTGCTGCTCCATAAGGCGATTGCGGCTCGCTGGAACTGCGTCAGAGATGAAGGCCAGACGCGCCAGCAATTGCAGGACGCCGGCTTTGAGGTGATCGCAGTTCACCACGACAGCCAGCGGATGTTTCCCACCGCAGTGGCCCGCAAACGATGAGGGCGATCAGGCACCCTCCAGGGTGGCGGCAGGGCTATGCAGAGAACTTTCCGTGCCCAATATCACGGCAGCCACAGCGATTATCTCTCACCGTCCTCCTTCTGAGTCACTTATGCAAACCGGTTGCCAGCCGATCCCGGAACCCTCTCAGCCCTCCTCCTGGGCGGTGAGTTCCCAACGATCGCCGCGCCGCACCGCATCGGCAATGCCATCGCCATCGAAATCGATCAGATCACCATCGGACGCCTCCGCCGCGAGGTAAGCATCGCCTGTCGACGTTTCTGGCCTCGAAGGCAAACCTGGGTTGTGGGAAGCAGCGAGCTCCGCGGGGGTAACCACAAATCCAGCGGCCCGGGCGATTGACACGGCCGCCGAGGCAATCGCTGGATCCTGCAGCAACCGTTGCAGACCGGAATCGCACTTGATCCTGGTGAGGAACAGGGCCTTGGGATCCATCGCTGTGCCATGTTCGCTTTGGCGCTCCATCAGTAGCACCCGTAAACGCTGCAGTCATCCCCCTCAGCTCAGGGAGGCGAGGCCTGAAGCTGCTCGAGAATCCTCTGCACCGACTCCGCTGTGCTCTGAAGGCTTGTGTTCACGGTCACGTCGTAGATCAGGCCATGGGAGTGGCAGAGCTCATCACTGCGGCGGGCCAGGCCGCGGGGTCGCTCCTCCAGACGCCCATCGCCGCGACCAGATTCGCGCTGCTCCAGCTCGGCCAGGGAACAGTGCACCCCCACCAGCAGCAGCCGGGCCCCGGAGGCCTGCAGCAGGGAGAGCACCTCGTCCTGCCAGTCCTGCTCCTGCAGGAAGTGGTCGATGATCAGGTTGGTGCCAAGTTCAAGGTGCTGGCACCAACTTCGGTGCAAGCCCGCCAAAATTCTGCGCCCCAGAGGGTTGAATTGCAGGCGCAGCCGGGGGGCTCCGCCATGGCGGCCATCGATGAGGCTGTCGTCCTCGTACTCCCAGGCGGCCCGGCCGTCGTGGGGCTGGTGCGACACCAGCCGGCTGGTGTCTCCTCCCTGCAGCTGCACCAGGCTACGCGGAAACAACCTGTCCGAGAGCAGCAGCGCGATGTCGTCGAAGGCCACCAAGCCATAGGCGGCCGCGGGATCGCCATCGGCCAGGTCAGTGAGCTGATCGTGCAGCGCCCTGCAGAGGGTGGACTTGCCCGACGAGCTGGCGCCGTTGACCAGGATCGCTACCGCTTGCGCCATGGAATCGATGGGGGGAGTGGCTCAGCCGCAAGCTGAGCCTGGCATGCGCAGGGCAGCTGCCATACCTTGCAGCACCCGAACCCAGAGCATCTATGCCCATCTCCCAAATCGTTGCCAACCCGGGGGCTGCCTACAGCGCAGTGCACTTCACCCCGGATACGATGCAGCAGCTGTTTGGCAAGTGGTCATTAGGCCGTCTGAGCCCCCCGCGCCCCTAGAAATCCAAAAATGAGCAAGCCAATTCTCGCTCCAGCCTTCTGCCAGGTTACCTAGGTTGTCCGTGACCATGCGGCCGCCGAAAAGTTCTTCGCTGTAACGGTGGGCGTGAATCAATTCATGCGCCTGAACAATATATCTGCAGATCTTATCATGGGGACTTAAAGCAGGAGTCACCCAGATCAAACTCATCCAGCCTCTATCGGGAAACAGCATCTTCCAGGAGTCGCTTGATCGCCATGGCCGATGCCGTTCAGTACATTGCCCAGAGCTACGGAACAATCATAAGCTGGAAAGTTTCTGAGAGCATCAGGCAGCTCCCAACGTCATTTCAAGGCAGGCCTGGACGGCAGCTCTTTTTTCATTTCAGACGCGTCATTGCGAGCAGATGCGTTAGCCTAGGTTCTATCACAAGAGAAAAAAATGCGAATTGCAGTTGTACAAAGGCCGCCGGTGCTGCTTAATCGCTCAGTTACAATCGCTGAAGCCCTTGAATCAATGAGCGAAGCCGCATCAAATGGGGCTGATCTTGTGGTCTTTCCAGAGGCGTACATCCCGGGTTATCCATCCTGGATCTGGAGGCTGCGGCCCGGTGGGGATATGGCGCTCGCCGAGAAGCTTCACTCCCAACTCCTTGCCAATGCAGTGAGCCTTGATGGCCATGATCTC
Source organism: Prochlorococcaceae cyanobacterium (assembly GCA_046484965.1). Lineage (GTDB taxonomy): Bacteria > Cyanobacteriota > Cyanobacteriia > PCC-6307 > Cyanobiaceae > JAWOHV01. Next base: position 2,400 of record JAWOHV010000091.1, on the reverse strand, counting down.
AGCCCACTATGTGAGGCGGCCAAAAAGCACAATCTGACAATTGTCTGCGGCATGGACGAGCGGGATACCGAATTCAGTCGGGGCACTATTTACAATACGGTTGTGGTGATTGGGCCAGACGGAGCGCTGTTGAACAGGCATCGAAAACTCATGCCAACGAATCCAGAGCGTATGGTGTGGGGATTCGGCGATGGTTCCGGGCTGAAAGTGGTGGACACCCCTTGCGGCCGAATCGGCACGCTCATCTGTTGGGAGAATTACATGCCACTTGCGCGATGTGCGCTTTATGCCCTCGGTGTCGAGATTTATATCGCCCCAACCTATGACTCCGGTGACAAGTGGATAGGCACACTCCAGCACATTGCCCGAGAAGGTGGATGCTGGGTGGTAGGAAGCGGAGTAGCTTTTCGCGGTGCCGACATTCCAGACTCTGTTCCTGGCAAATCAGAGCTGTATCCGAATGGCGAGGAGTGGATTAACCCTGGAGACTCAGTGGTGATTGAACCAGGCGGAAAAATCGTAGCTGGACCAATGCGGCGTGAGCTTGGAATTCTATTCGCAGAGATTGACCTTGAGCGCGTTGGTGCCGCCCAGCGCAGCCTCGATGTTGTTGGGCATTACTCACGGCCCGACATATTTAATTTGCACGTGAATTCAAATCCCCTCAAACCTGTCATATTCAAGGTCGAAAATAAGCCTGTTCCCTGAGTGTTACCTGATTCTGAAGGATGGGAGCAGATCTTGCGCATCATGCGGAGTTGATTTGCCATCTTCTAACCTCTGTCGATAGCCAGATGCATTTTGCAAGACTCCATATGCTTGAGGCTGGTGCCTGCGCAGATGGAGGGCCTCAGCTCATTACTCACCCTCCACCACTGCTCCTCTTACGCATTGAACTAAGGGCTCACCTGCATAGTTATCATTTCGCGAACTACACGATAAGAACTTGAAACTTCAGACTGAGTTTTTGAAAGCATTGCGCTTCCACCGCAGCCTCAAGTTCTTTGCCTAAGGCGTGAAAGTGGGCCGGATAGGGGATATCCGATACGAGAATATAGAAGTAATCTTCATCAATGGCAGGCATGAACATAAATCGTAAGCTCGTTTATCGGCTTCTCGATCAATCCAAGCGTGTGTTTTGCAAGCAGCAGACTAGCCGCGGCAGAAGCGGGCTATCTCCGCGATTGACGGCTGGCAGCCTAACGGCCCATGGCAATTATTCAAACGAGGGCAGTAGACTCTGGAGCCGATATGAAAAGTTCAAAGCAGGAGTTCATGGCATTATTATGACTCACTTGAATTAAGCGCCCGAGCCAAATTTAGACGTATTTATAGCATTTATAGTTTTATTTGGAAGGCTTGGCCTTGCAGATTTTTATTTCTAGTGACTTTCGAGAGCTCAAATCCGGGCCGAGCAGCTGGCCTGATCCCAGCCAACGCCAAGGTTCCCAAGCATAAATGCTTATTGCTTGAAGACGCGAGCAGTGAAAGAATATAATTTAGCCAAACAATGCGATCCTTGATCGCTCCATTTGCCGAAAATCAATGATTAACCGAAATCTATTGTCAGCCTTTGTAGCCGGATTACTGCTTTCTGCCCCTGCATTGGCAAATATTCAAGAGTCTAGTAAGGACAAGATCAAGCGAGCAATGACTGCAGCGCCGATGATGATCTCGAAAAAAGCATTAATATTAGACATGGATGGCAGCGTGCTGAGGAAAGGCAGCAATGGATGGACCTGCTATCCAGGGGTCCCGCTGATTCCGGGCAGCAAAGATCCCATGTGCAATGACTCTGTCTGGCAGGCTTGGATATCGGCAGCTTCAAAGGGCGAAAGCTTTAAGACGGATGTCATTGGCTTTTCTTACATGCTGGCAGGTGATGGCATGGTAAGCAACGATAACCCAGCTGAAACAGATCAAACCAAGGGTAATTGGGTTAAAGAAGGGCCCCACCTTATGGTTTTGTTGCCAAAATCAGCCGTAGCCGGCGTCCCAACCACACCAGCTGTGCCGGGGCCTTACGTCATGTGGGGTGCGACGCCAATGTTTCACTTGATGGTTCCTCTTGCCGATCGAGCAGAAGGAACTATGATTATTCATAATCACTAGCTTTCCCACTTCAGCACATTCTTGAGCTGTAGATCTATCACCTGAAAAGCTCTTTAGCGGGCACTATGTGCTTCGCTCTTGCCTAGGCCGCCTAGGCCGTCGCAATGGTGCCTTCTGATTCACCGCGGCTGGTGAGTGGCAGCTATTGATCCAGCAAGCCGCGCAGCTGCATGCCGATACCGCGAATAGTTTCCACCCTTTGAATGCTGCTGGTTGCCATCAGCATTCTCCGGGGGGCTTCTGAGGCTGTTCTGGCACTGACAACGAAGCAGGGGCTTTGTATGGCTC
>JAWOHV010000212.1:0-4362 GCA_046484965.1 Prochlorococcaceae cyanobacterium | reverse complement strand
CGCCACCGCCTCCCCCGTGGCGCTGACAGCCCCCTCTATTGGCTGAGGCCAGCTTCAGTAACAAAGGAATCCCCCACCGGCTTTAAGCCGGATCGTGCCCCCGCCTCGGCGGGGGCTTTTTGCTGCGGGTCCTGAGAGTGGGCGAGCAACCTTGCTCAGGCCTTGCGGCAGTGCACGGGGCGCCGCCGCGCTGGGTAGAGCTCACGGCACAGCGGGCAGACCGTGCCATCGCAGCCACGGGCCGTGCAGTGCTCCCGCCCGTAAAAGATGATCTGCAGATGCAGCGTGTTCCAGGCATCCCTTGGGAAGAGCGCCTTGAGATCGCGCTCGGTTTGCGCCACGCTCAGGCCGCTAGTGAGCCCCCAGCGCTGGGCCAGCCGGTGGATGTGGGTATCCACGGGAAAGGCCGGCACGCCGAAGGCCTGGGCCATCACCACACTGGCAGTTTTGTGGCCCACCCCGGGCAGGGCCTCGAGCTCGGCGAAACTGCGCGGCACCTCGCCGCCATGGCGCTCCAGCAGCAGCTCCGCCAGCCGCTTGACGTTGCGGGCTTTGGTTTTGGCCAGCCCTAACTGGCGGATGTGGCCCAGGATCGTGGTCTCTTCCAGGGACGCCATCGCCTCCGGAGTGGGACCGGCTGCGAACAGCGCCGGGGTGACCTCATTCACCTTCTTGTCGGTGCACTGGGCGCTGAGCAGCACGGCGATCAGCAGCGTGAAGGGATCGCTGTGATCAAGTGGCACAGGCGTTTGCGGATAGGCCTGCTGCAGCCGTTCCAGGATCAAGGCTGCGCGCTGCTGTTTTCTCAAGGCAACGCCTGGCTGCTCACCAAGACCAGTTTGTAGGCTCAGCCGAGCGCATTTGGCCCATGGGCAGCAGCTTCGGCGATCTCTTCCGCATCCACACCTTCGGTGAATCCCACGGTGGCGGCGTGGGCGTGATCGTGGATGGCTGTCCGCCCCGGCTGGAGCTCGATCTGGAGGCGATTCAGGCCGAACTCGATCGCCGCAAACCCGGCCAGAGCAGGATCACCACCCCCCGCAAGGAGGACGACCGCGTTGAGATCCTCAGCGGCCTGCTCGATGGGGTAACGCTCGGCACCCCGATCGCCATGCTGGTGCGCAACAAAGACCAGCGCCCCGGCGACTACCAGGAGATGGCGGTGGCCTTCCGCCCCTCCCACGCCGATGCCACCTACCAGGCCAAGTACGGCATCCAGGCCCGCAGCGGCGGCGGCCGCGCCTCAGCCCGGGAAACGATCGGCCGGGTGGCCGCCGGCGCCATCGCCAAGCAACTGCTGGCCAAGGCCCACGGCACCGAGGTGCTGGCCTGGGTGCAGCGCATTCACACCATTGAGGCCCAGATCGATCCGGCGGCCGTGAGCCTCGAGGCGATTGAGGCCAACATCGTGCGCTGCCCCGATGCGGCGGGTGCCGAGCACATGGTGGAGCGGATCGAAGCGATCGGCCGCGAGGGGGATTCCTGCGGCGGGCTGATCACCTGCCTGGTGCGCCGGCCGCCGCTGGGGCTGGGCATGCCGGTGTTCGACAAGCTCGAAGCCGACCTGGCCAAGGCGGTGATGTCGCTGCCTGCCACCAAGGGCTTCGAGATCGGCTCCGGCTTCGGCGGCACCCTGCTCAAGGGCAGCGAGCACAACGACGCCTTCCTGCCCACCGCCGATGGCACGCTCCACACCGCCACCAACAACTCAGGCGGCATCCAGGGCGGCATCAGCAACGGCGAGGAGATTGTGCTGCGGGTGGCGTTCAAGCCCACCGCCACGATCCGCAAGGAGCAGCAAACGATCGATGCCGCCGGCAACGCCACCACCCTGGCCGCCAAGGGCCGGCACGACCCGTGCGTGCTGCCGCGGGCCGTGCCGATGGTGGAGGCGATGGTGGCGCTGGTTTTAGCCGATCACCTGCTGCGCCAGCGGGGGCAGTGCAGCCTCTGGTGAGCACCGATCAGGCTGACTGAGCGCCTTCAGGCTGGGGCCAGCGGCTGGCTCACTGCCGCTGAGATCAGACGTGGCACTACGCCTTCCCACGGCCTTGGCCATGCGCTTGGCCACGGTGGTGCTGCTGGCGCGTCTGCGGGTGGACACCGTGGCGGCGCTGGCCTTCTTCTGGGGGCGCAGTGCAGCCGGCTTCACCGCTGCGGCATCGCTGGCCTTGCGGTTGCGGTGGCTCAGCACCATCGCCCATTCCTGATCGCTGAGGTTGGCGGGCTTGGCGCCATGGGCATTGGCCAGCTTGGCGGCCCTCTCGATATCAGCGATCAGATTTTTCCAGGAGGTGGCAAAGCGCTTGTCGGATTGCGACTTGGCGGCACTCTCGACCAGGGTTTCAACGACCCCGGCCGCCGAAACCTTCTTGCGACGGCGATTGAAGATCTCTTTTTGAAGCTGGGCGATCAGGGCATCGGCCTTGTCGCTGAGCTTGATTGTGAGCTGAGACATCGGAAACGCAGGGGGCCTGTCTCATCAGTAGCAACGAAGTCTCGAAGATGGCAACAGATCGGAGCCGATTGGGGCCTGACAGCCGATCAGGCCGTGGCATCCACAGCCGATCGGCGAGCCAGGGCCGCCATCAAGCCAGGCAGATTGGCATCAAGGACCGGTAAGCCATCCCTGTCGCGCACGAGGGCACTGCCGAGGGCCACGGCGTCAACGCCGGCCGCCAACCAATCGAGGGCCGCTGCCACCTCCAGGCCGCCTGCTGCCAGGCAGCGCGGCAGCGGCTCCCCCAGGGGCTGGCGCAGCTGCCGCCAGTAGTCGATCCCCAGGGCCGCCGCCGGGAACAACTTCACCAGGGCGCAGCCCAGCGAGCGGGCCCTGTGCACCTCCGAGGGGGTCATCACCCCAGGCACCAGCAGCAGCCCAGAAGACAGCGCCTGCTCCAGCAGCGCTGGATCGAGCACCGGTGAAACGGCGTAGCCAAAACCTGCCGCCACCGCCGCCTGCAGCGCCGCAGGACTGCAGGCCGAGGCCGCCCCGAAGGCCAGGGAAGGGAAGGCCTGGCGCAGCTGGCGGGCCTGGGGCACCCAGCTGGGATCATCGGGCCGCCAGGCGATCTCCACATGGCGCACTCCACAGGCCTCAAGCTGGGCCAGAGCCACTTGAGCCCAGGCCAGATCGGGAGGCCGCAGCACGGCGCAGAGCGGGCTCCGCTCCAGGGAGTGAATCAGCTCAAACGTAGGCGGCTACCTTCACATCACGGCGGATCAGCAGCTCCTGCAGCTCCTCGGCATCCACTGTTTCCTGCTCCACCAACATCTCTGCCAGCTCGTCGAGCACCGAGCGGTTGTTGGTGAGCACCTCGGTGGCGCGCTTGTAGGCCTCGGCCACCAGATCGCTCACCTCCTCATCGATGGCTGCGGCGGTGTCTTCGGAGAAGTCACGCTCGGCTGCGATATCGCGGTCGAGGAACATGCCACCCTGGCTGCGACCAAGGGCCACCGGGCCGAGCTTGTCGCTCATGCCGAAGCGAGTGACCATCTGACGGGCCACCCGGGCAACCTGCTGCAGGTCGTTGGAAGCACCTGTTGTCACTTCGTCTTCGCCGTAAACGATCTCCTCTGCAACCCGACCGCCCAGGGCCACGGCCATCTGGTTCTGGAGGTAGTTGCGCGAGTAGAGCCCGGATTCCATCCTCTCCTCACTGGGAGTGAAGAAGGTGAGGCCGCCGGCGTTGCCGCGGGGAATGATCGAAATCTTCTGAACTGGGTCGTAGTCGGGCATCAGGGCTCCCACCAGGGCGTGACCAGACTCGTGATACGCCACCAGGCGCTTGCGCTTCTCGCTCATCACCCGATCCTTCTTCTCGGGGCCGGCCATCACGCGCTCGATCGCGTCGTTCACCTCGTCCATCGAAACTTCGCTGAGCTGACGGCGGGCGGCAAGGATCGCCGCTTCGTTGAGCAGGTTGGCCAGGTCGGCACCGGTGAAGCCGGGGGTGCGGCGGGCCACCTTGTCGAGGTCCACATCCTTGGCGAGCGTTTTGCCGCGGGCATGCACCCCGAGGATCTGGAGACGGCCGGCGTAATCGGGCCGATCGACAACCACCTGGCGATCGAAGCGGCCAGGCCGTAGCAACGCCTGATCGAGCACATCGGGCCTGTTGGTGGCGGCCACGATGATCACCCCGGTGTTGCCCTCGAAACCATCCATTTCGGTGAGCAGCTGGTTGAGGGTCTGCTCCCGTTCGTCGTTGCCACCGCCGAGGCCGGCGCCCCGCTGACGGCCCACCGCATCGATCTCATCGATGAACACGATGCAAGGAGCATTCTTCTTGGCCTGCTCGAACAGGTCTCGCACTCGGCTGGGGCCTACGCCAACAAACATTTCCACCAACTCCGAGCCGG
>JAWOHV010000272.1:0-4787 GCA_046484965.1 Prochlorococcaceae cyanobacterium | reverse complement strand
CAGGGTGGTGCCTTGGCCGTCCTTGATCAGCAGCACGTTGTCCAGGGTCACGGTGCTGTCGACGTCGGCGGAGAGCCGGTCGAGGTCGTAATAGCGGTTGGGCTGCAGCCAGAACTGCTGACCTGAGGCCTCAACAATGGCGTAGGGGCCTGCTGCTGATTCGGCTGGTGCTGCTGTGGCTGAGGTGGCGGTGTCGGAAGAACTCATGGGGTTCCGGGGCGTGGCCAGGCGGATGGAGCTTCGTGTTGGGCCATGATCCTGGCGGTAGCCGGTGATCAGGCCAGATCGAAAGCCCAGCCTTGGGGGCCTGGACGCACGTCAATCGAAAGACAAACAAAGATCTTCTCGTTTCGGCTTCCCTTTCGTCAAGATGGAGCCAGCTCTGCATCTGTTCGCTGTTGATTTCTGAACCGTCGAGTCCTGACCTGGCCAGTCCTGACCTGGCCAGTCCAGAACCGGCGCTCACGATCGTGTCGCTGCTGCGCGACCAGCGCCTGCAACAGGCTTGTCAGCAGTGGCTGCGCGGTGGCCGTTATCAGCTGGTTTCCCTGGATCCCGATGCGGAACCGGCCGCCGAGCTCGAGCGGCGCCGCGAGGACTTCGACGTGGTGCTGCTGGAGAGCGGCGTGCTCAGCCCTGATCACTACCAGTACCTGGTGAACCAGGGACTGGTGTTGCCCGCAGTGGTGCTGGGGCCGGTGAGCGGCCTGCTCGAATTCCACGATGCTGAGGTGCACCTGCCCCCCGACCAGCTCGAGCAGCTCAGCTACAGCGTCGATGCGGCGGTGTCCCGCATCCTGCGGCGGGGCCCGCTCGGCTCCGGAAGTGCGGTTCCCGATGCGGGGTCGGCCACCCCGGATCGCTGGAAGCTGGCCAACCGCCTCAAGGGGCGTCTGGGTTACCTGGGGGTTTTTTACAAGCGCGATCCCTCCCGCTTCCTGCGCAATCTGCCCAGCGACGACCGGCAGGACCTGCTCCGCTCGCTGGAGCGCACCTACCGCGATCTGTTGATCAGCTACTTCCGCGACCCGGCCGCCGCCAACCAGGCCCTGGAGAGTTTTGTGAACACCGCCTTCTTCAGCGATCTGCCGATCACCAAAACAGTGGAGATTCATATGAACCTGATCGAAGGCTTCTGGAAACAGCTCAAGCTGGAGGGGCATAAGAACGATTTCTTGCAGGACTACCGACTGGCGCTGCTCGATGTGATGGCCCATCTCTGCGAGATGTACCGCCGCTCCGTTCCCCCAGAGGCCTCCCCCGCTCCCCCTGGGGGTCTGCAGGGGTTTGGCCCTGGCTCCGTGAGCCGTGATCTGCAGACCAGTGAGGTGATCGGATGACCCCCCGCAAGACCTACATCCTGAAGCTCTACGTGGCGGGCAACACGCCCAATTCGATGCGGGCGCTGAAAACCCTGCGCAACATTCTGGAAACGGAGTTCAAAGGTGTCTATGCCCTGAAGGTGATCGACGTTCTCAAGAATCCCCAGTTGGCGGAGGAGGACAAGATCCTTGCCACCCCCACACTGGCCAAGATCCTGCCGCCGCCTGTGCGACGGATCATTGGCGACCTCTCGGATCGGGAACGGGTGCTGATTGGCCTCGACCTGCTCTACGAGGAGCTGGTGGAAGAAGGCTTGGCCGATTCCAGTTGCCCAGAGGAGGAGGAGAATCTGTAGATGCTCGGCAACTCCGTGCTTTCTTAAGCCTCCAGACCTTAGGTTGCGATCACGTACATCGGTTCCATGCAGGATTCCAGCCCCACCAGCAATGCTTTGATGCAGGTGCAGAAGCTGCCCACGGGCATCGAGGGCTTCGATGACATCTGCCATGGCGGGCTGCCGATCGGCCGCTCCACCTTGATCAGTGGCACTTCCGGCACCGGCAAAACTATTTTCTCGCTTCATTTTCTTTACAATGGCATTCGCCAGTACAACGAACCTGGCATTTTTGTAACCTTTGAAGAATCGCCTCTCGACATTCTTCGCAATGCCGCCAGTTTCGGCTGGAATCTTCAGGAGATGGTGGAGCAGGGCAAGCTGTTCATGCTCGATGCCTCCCCGGATCCGGATGGCCAGGATGTGGCAGGCAGCTTTGACCTCTCCGGGCTGATAGAGCGCATAAATTATGCGATCCGTAAATACAAAGCTCGCCGGGTAGCGATTGATTCTATTACGGCCGTTTTCCAGCAATACGATGCTGTTTCGGTGGTGCGACGTGAGATTTTTCGCCTGATAGCACGGCTCAAGGAGGTTGGTGTGACCACCGTGATGACCACCGAGCGAGTTGATGAATATGGGCCGATCGCCCGCTATGGCGTTGAGGAATTCGTTTCCGACAACGTGGTGATCCTGCGCAACGTGCTTGATGGTGAGCGCCGCCGTCGCACGGTGGAAATTCTCAAACTGCGCGGCACCACCCACATGAAGGGAGAGTTCCCCTTCACGATGGGAGCCCATGGCGTCAGCATCTTCCCGCTGGGGGCGATGCAGCTCACCCAGCGCAGCTCGAATGTGCGGCTCAGTTCCGGTGTTGCGAAGTTGGATGAGATGTGTGGTGGTGGCTTCTTCAAGGACTCGATCATCCTGGCCACTGGCGCCACCGGCACCGGCAAAACCCTGCTGGTGAGCAAGTTCATCGAAGATGCCTGCCGCAGCAAGGAGCGGGCGATCCTGTTTGCCTATGAGGAATCCCGCGCCCAGCTGCTGCGCAATGCCACCAGCTGGGGCATCGATTTTGAGCAGATGGAGCAGGACGGCCTGCTCAGGATCATCTGTGCCTATCCGGAATCCACGGGTCTTGAGGATCACCTGCAGATCATCAAGACCGAGATCAGCCAGTTCAAGCCTGCTCGCATTGCGATTGACTCGCTCTCTGCCCTGTCTCGGGGAGTGAGCCACAATGCCTTTAGGCAGTTTGTGATTGGGGTTACTGGTTACGCCAAGCAGGAGGAAATCGCCGGCTTCTTCACCAACACCTCCGAGGAGTTCATGGGCAGCCATTCAATCACCGATTCCCATATCTCCACAATCACCGACACTATTTTGCTGCTTCAGTATGTGGAGATCCGCGGCGAGATGGCCCGGGCGCTGAATGTGTTCAAGATGCGCGGTTCCTGGCACGACAAGGGCATTCGTGAGTTTGTGATCTCCGGCACTGGGCCCGAGATCAAGGATTCCTTCTCCAACTTCGAGCGGATCATCAGTGGTGTGCCCCACCGCATCAACACCGACGAACGCAGTGAGCTCGCCCGCATTGTTCGAGGTGTTGCCAGCGAAGATATATAGGGTTGCTTCAGCGCAGTGAACTGCCCGCAGCCACCAGATCATGGCGGCGCCTTTCTGCCTGCAGCTGCAGCTCGTCGTTGTCGGCGATATCCAGGGGCAGGTCGAACCAGAAGCTGGTTCCCACCCCCGGTTCGCTGGCCATCTGGATGCGGGTGCCGTGCTTCTCGAGGATGCCGCGCACAATCGAAAGGCCCAGCCCCGTGCCCGCTTCGGTGTGAACGGCGTTTTCCACCCGGTAGAAGCGCTCGAAGATTCGGGCCTGATCCTCTACTGGGATGCCGCAGCCGGTGTCGGCGATTTCCACCCGCAGCCGCGGCAGTGGTGAGGTGAGTTCGCAGCTGGGGTTCTGCTCCTGGGGTGCGGTGCTCGGATCGAGCAAACAGGTGTCGGGCCAGGGGTAGGCCCGCAGCAGCAGCAGGCCGCCATTGGAGGTGAACTTGAGGCCATTGCCCACCAGGTTGTCGAACACCTGCAGCATCAGGTCCCAGTTGCACTGCACCTCGGGCAGCTGTTCATTCACATCGAGCTCCAGGCTCACCCCCTTGTCGTCCGCATTGAGGCGGTAGTTCCGCAGCGTCTGCTCCATCGCCTGGCGCAGGTCCATCGGCTCCCGGGTCCAGATGCGATCCGATTCCAGCCGCGAGAGATCGAGCACGTCGTTCACCAGGCGCGTCAGCCGGTCGGTTTCGGCATTGGCAATCGCCAGGAATTCCTGCTTTTGCTCCTCGCTGAGCTGGTCGCGCAGATCGTGGAGGGTTTCCACATAGCTTTTGATGTTGAACAGCGGCGTGCGCAGTTCGTGCGACACATTGCTGATGAAGCGGCTCTGGGCGGCGTTCAGCTCCACCTCGCGGGTCAGGTCCTGAACCGTCATGGCGATGCCCTTGAGGGTTTCGCCACTGGCATCCCGCACCGACTGCAGCACGATGCGCAGGGTGCGGGCCGGCTCACCGAGCAGGCAGCGCACATCGGCGCTGTCGCGTTCGTTGGCGATCAGGGAGTCGAGAGCCCCCTGCACCTCCGGCACCAGCAGGGGTGGCAGCTCCACCACCAGATCATTGCCTTCGAGGTTGCGGCCCTCCCAGCGGAACAGGCGCCTGGCGGTGGGGTTCACCAGCACGATCTGGCCCTCGGCATCGAGCAGCACGGCCCCATCGGCCATGGTGGCAATCAGCGACTGCTGTTTGACCTGGGCGGCGGTGAGCTCTTCGATGTTGGCCTCGTTGTAGGCCTCCAGCTGGGAGGCCATGGTGTTGAAGCCGTTCAGAAGCTCCCCCAGCTCCCCCCCCATGGGCAGCGCCACCCGGGCGGCGAAGTCGCCCCCGGCGATCGAGCGCACGCCCCTCAGCAGGGCCTTCACCGGCCGCGTGATCGTGAGCGCATTGAACACGGCCCCCAGAATCACCATCACCCAGATCCAGATGAACACCGCCACCGTCACCTCCGGGGGGAGGGCAGCCCGGGCCAGCAAGGTGTCGTTGGGATTCACGCCCAGGGTCAG
>JAWOHV010000216.1:0-9605 GCA_046484965.1 Prochlorococcaceae cyanobacterium | reverse complement strand
CACCGTTGGGTTGTTGCCGCTGTTCCGTTCCTGGATGACGCGCCGGCCATCGTAGAGGTAGCGGACCGCCCCGCTCCGAACCGCCCCGCTCCGAACCGCCGCGCCCTGAACTGCCGCGCCCTGAACCGCCCCGCGCCCAGGCTGTGCGAGCTGCCGACGACTGGATCGACAACACCCCTGCTGCGACGAGGCGGCTGCCTGCCACTGCAGATGCTGCGCCGGCGCCCGAGGGGGAGCTGCGGCTGGAGGCCGAGCCGCCGGCCCTGGTTCAGTTCGGCCGCGACCTCACCGCCGCCGCCCGGGCCGGTGAGCTCGATCCGGTGATCGGCCGCGATCTGGAGATCCGCCGCCTGATCCAGGTGCTCTCGCGCCGCGGCAAGAACAACCCCGTGCTGATCGGCGAGCCGGGGGTGGGCAAAACAGCCGTGGCCGAGCTGCTGGCCCAGCGGATCGTGGCCGGCGAGGTGCCCGATTCGCTCAAGGGGCTGCGGCTGGTGGCCCTCGACCTCGGCGCCCTGATCGCCGGCGCCAAATTCCGCGGCCAGTTTGAGGAACGGCTGCGCAGCGTGCTCAGCGAGGTGCGCGAGGCCGATGGCTCTGGCGAGGCCGGCGTGGTGCTGTTCATCGATGAACTGCACAACGTGGTGAGCAGCGAGCGCTCCAGTGCCGACGCCGGCAGCATCCTCAAGCCGGCCCTGGCCCGCGGCGACCTGCGCTGCATCGGCGCCACCACGCCGGAGGAGTACCGCCGCACGGTGGAGAAGGATCCGGCCCTCAACCGCCGCTTCCAGCAGGTGCTGATCAAGGAGCCCAGCCTGGAGGTGAGCGTGGAGATCCTCAGGGGCCTCAAGGAGCGCTACGAGCTGCACCACGGCGTCACGATCGCCGATGCCGCCCTGGTGGCGGCCGCCCGCCTCGCCGATCGCTACATCGCCGATCGGCGCCTGCCGGATTCGGCGATCGATCTGGTGGATGAGGCTGCCGCCAGCCTGCGCATGGAGGCCACCTCCAAACCCCAGGTGGTGGAGGCGGCCGAAGCCGAGCTGCGCCGCGTGGAGCTGGCCCTGCTCTCGGCCGAGGCGGCGCCCTTGCAGGAGCGGCTGCAGCTGCAGGAGCGGCGGCGGCGGGCCACCGAGGCGCTGCAGCGCTTGCAGGAGCGCTGGCGCGGCGAAAGGGAGCGGCTGGCGGAACTGCGGCAGTTGCTGCAGCAGGACGAGGACCTGCGCCAGGCGATCACCGAGGCCGAACGGGATGGCGATTTCGAGGAGGCCGCCCGCCTGCAGGTGGACCAGCTGCAGGCGGTGCAGCTGCGCCGCGAGGTGCTCGAGGCGGAGCTGCAGAGCGAGCCGATGCTGCGCGAGCAGGTGGAGGCGGGCGACATCGCCGATGTGGTGGCCCGCGCCACCGGCATCCCGGTGCAGCGGCTGCTGGCCGGCGAGCGCCAGAAGCTGCTGGAGCTCGAAGCCCAGCTCGGTGAGCGGGTGGTGGGCCAACCGGAGGCGGTGGCGGCGGTGGCGGCTGCGATCCGCCGCGCCCGCGCCGGCATGCAGGCCCCCACCCGGCCGGTGGGCTCGTTCCTGTTTCTGGGCCCCACCGGCGTGGGCAAAACCGAGCTGGCCAAGGCCCTGGCGGCGGCCCTCTTCGACGACGACGACGCCCTGGTGCGGCTCGACATGAGCGAATACATGGAGCGCAACGCCGTGGCCCGGCTGGTGGGGGCACCCCCGGGCTATGTGGGCTACGAGGAGGGTGGCCAGCTCACCGAGGCGGTGCGGCGCCGGCCCTATGCGGTGCTGCTGCTCGATGAGGTGGAGAAGGCCCACCCCGAGGTGTTCAACCTGCTGCTGCAGGTGCTCGACGACGGCCGTCTCACCGACTCCCAGGGCCGCACCGTGGACTTCCGCCACACGGTGGTGATCATGACCAGCAACCTGGCCAGCCGGGCGATCCTGGAGGCGGCCCGCTCTAGCGCCCCGGCCGACGAGCGGGAGCAGCAGCTGGCCCAGGCGGTGGAGCAGGCCCTGGCCTCCCAGTTCCGCCCTGAATTCCTCAACCGCATCGATGAGGTGATCCGCTTCCGGCCCCTGGGGCCTGCCGATCTCGAGCAGATCGTGCGGCTGCAGCTGCAGGAGCTGGCCCAGTTGCTGGCCGAGCAGCAGCTGCAGCTGGAGGTGGAGGAGCCGGTGGTGGCGGCGCTGGCGCAGCAGGGCTATGAGCCCGAGTACGGCGCCCGGCCGCTGCGCAGGGTGCTGCGCCGCCGGATCGAGAACCCCCTGGCCACCGAACTGCTGGCCGACCACTTCAGCGGCGCCCGCGGCGTGCGGGTGAGCCTGGCCCTAGACGACCACGGTGCCGCTGCTGCCGGGCTGCTGTTCAGCCCGGTAGGGGAGGGGAGCATGGGCGTCCGGTAGGGTGATCGTTTGCCAGGCCGCGCTTTGGCGCCGGTCAACCCACCCTTGGAGCCCCTCCCCACCGAGCCAGCGACCGAGTCGGCCCCCGAGGCCGGTGATATCGCGCTGTCTGCGCCGCCCACCGAGGTGCCCGCAGAGGTGTCCGCCGAGGAGCCCACAGGTTTTGTGGCCACCACCCTGGCGGAACTCCGCAAGGTTGTCTGGCCCAACCGCCAACAGCTCGTCAGCGAGTCGGTGGCGGTGATCCTGATGGTTGGCCTGTCGGCCGCTGCCATCGCTGCGGTGGACCGCTTCTACGGCTGGGTCTCCGCCCAGGTGTTCGGCTGATCCCCCTGACCTTCTCTGTGCCCCGTGTCCAACTCCCTGTCTGAAATCGATCTGGATCTGGCGGAGTCGACCGAGGCCCCGGCGGCCCCCGATGCCGTGCTGAGCGCGCCGGAGCTCGCTGAGCCACTCCGGGAGCCGCTCCAGGAGCCGCTTCAGGAGAGGAAGCAGGTGGCCCGCTGGTATGCCGTGCAGGTGGCCTCCAGCTGCGAGAAAAAGGTGAAGGCCACCCTCGAGCAGCGGGCCGTGACCCTTGGGGTCGACAACCGCATCCTTGAGATCGAGATTCCCCAGACACCGGCCGTCAAACTCAAGAAGGACGGCAGCCGCCAGAGCACCGAGGAGAAGGTGTTTCCCGGTTACGTGCTGGTGCGCATGATCCTCGATGAGGACACGATGATGGCCGTGCGCAGCACCCCCAACGTGATCAATTTCGTGGGGGCCGAGGAGCGCCGCGCCACCGGCAAGGCCCGCGGCCACATCAAGCCCCGGCCGCTCAGCCGTCAGGAGGTGGACCGCATCTTCAAGCGGGCTGCCGAGAAGAAGCCTGTCGTCAAGGTGGATCTCACTGAGGGCGACCAGATCCTGGTCACCGCCGGTCCGTTCAAGGATTTCCAGGGCGAGGTGATCGAAGTGTCCGGTGAACGCAGCAAGCTCAAGGCCCTGCTCTCGATCTTCGGCCGCGAAACTCCGGTGGAACTTGAGTTCTCCCAGATCAGCAAGCAGAGCTGATCAGCAGCGGCCGCCTCCCTGCGGAGGGCGGCCCTGGGCTGGAGCACCACTGCCGGTGCCCCAGCCATTCCACCCCTCCCCGGAGGGGTGATCCGCAGCTCCCCCTCCAGGGGAGTCCCGTTCCGGGGATCCCCCGTCCCATACGTCAGCCGATGGCCAAGAAAGTCGTAGCCGTGATCAAGCTGGCCCTCCAGGCCGGCAAAGCCAACCCCGCGCCGCCGGTGGGCCCTGCCCTCGGTCAGCACGGCGTCAACATCATGGCGTTCTGCAAGGAGTACAACGCCCGCACCCAGGAGAAGGCCGGCTATGTGATTCCGGTGGAGATCTCGGTCTTTGAAGACCGCAGCTTCACCTTCATCACCAAGACCCCGCCCGCTTCCGTGCTGATCACCAAGGCAGCCGGGATCGAGAAGGGTGCAGCCACCTCCGCCAAGGGGGCGGTGGGGGCCATTTCCCGCGCCCAGCTCGAGGAGATCGCCAAAACCAAGCTGCCCGACCTCAACTGCAGCAGCGTTGAATCGGCCATGCGCATCATCGAAGGCACCGCCCGCAACATGGGCGTTGCCGTTAAAGACTGAATCCACCCTTACCCGGGGGAGACCACTGCGGTCGCCCGTACCCCATTCCCGCCATGTCAAAAGTTTCCAAGCGTTTTGCCGCCGCCGCCGCCACGGTGGAAGAGCGCTCCTATGCCCCGATCGAGGCGCTCGAGCTGGTGAAGGCCAACGCCACCGCCAAATTTGACGAAACGATCGAAGCCCACGTGCGCCTGGGCATCGATCCCAAATACACCGACCAGCAGCTGCGCACCACGGTGACCCTGCCGCATGGCACCGGCCAGACCATCCGCATCGCCGTGATTGCGCGGGGTGAGAAGGTGGCCGAGGCCAAGGCCGCCGGCGCCGACCTCGCCGGCGACGACGAGCTGGTGGACGCGATCGCCGCCGGCGCCATGGACTTCGACCTGCTGATCGCCACCCCGGACATGATGCCCAAGGTGGCCAAGCTCGGCCGGGTGCTCGGCCCCCGCGGCCTGATGCCCAACCCCAAGGCCGGCACTGTTACAACCGACCTGGCCGGCGCGATCAACGAGTTCAAGGCCGGCAAGCTCGAGTTCCGGGCCGACCGGGCCGGCATCGTGCACGTGCGCTTCGGCAAGGCCAGCTTCGCCCCGGCCAAACTGCTCGACAACCTCAAGGCCCTGCAGGAAACGATCGACCGCAACAAGCCGAGCGGTGCCAAGGGTCGCTACTGGCGCTCCCTCTATGTGACCTCCACCATGGGCCCCTCGGTGGCCGTGGACTTCGCCTCCCTGCAGGACATCAAGCAGGAAGGCTGAATTGCTGTGGTGTAGGGTAGCCAACTGGCCTAGGCCAGAAGGGCACGCGCCCACCCCAGACAGCAGGTCAGCCTCTTGAGGCCGTAAATCCTGCCGAGGTTCACGCGATCGTTTTTGATCCGCCTCCAGCGCAGCAGCCTCCGGGTTGGGTGATGGTGAACGGTTCGGGAGCCTGAAGCGGCCTCGAGCCTGGCCCCTGGGCCGGGCGCTAGGGCCGCGTTCCCGGCTTGTTCCCCCGATCCGATCCTTTCCTATGGGCCGCACGCTGGAGAACAAGCAACAGATCGTCGAAGAGCTCAAAGGGCTCCTCGGTGAAGCCGAAATGGCGCTGGTCCTTGATTACAAGGGCCTCACCATCAAGGAGATGTCCGACCTGCGGACCCGTCTGCAGGCGGCCAGCGGCGTATGCAAGGTGACCAAAAACACCTTGATGCGCTTAGCCATTGATGGCAACAGCGCCTGGTCGAACCTCGATTCCCTGCTCACCGGCACCAACGCCTTCGTCCTGGTCAAGGGCGATGTTGGTGGTGCGGTGAAGGCCATCCAGTCCTTCCAGAAGGACACCAAGAAGTCGGAGCTGAAGGGCGGTCTTTTCGAAGGCCAGCTCCTGTCCCAGTCCGACATCAAGGCCATCGGGGATCTGCCCTCCAAGGAGGTGCTCATGGCCCAGATCGCCGGTGCGATCAATGCCGTGGCCACCAAGTTGGCCGTGGGCATCAACGAGGTTCCATCCGGTCTCGCCCGGGCGCTCAAGCAGCACGCCGATGGCGAAGGCAAGGCCTCCTGAGGCCTGCCGCTGCCGAGCTTGTTCGATCCGACTGTTCCCCACAGATCTGTTGCTGATTCCCACCCATGTCTGCTACTACCGACAAAATTCTCGACCAGTTGAAAACCCTCTCCCTGCTTGAGGCTTCCGAGCTCGTCAAGCAGATCGAAGAGGCCTTCGGTGTGTCCGCCGCCGCTTCCGCCGGCGTCGTGATGGCCGCCCCTGCCGCTGCGGCGGCTGAGGCTGTTGAAGAGCAAACCGAATTCGACCTGATCCTCGATGGCTTCGATGCCGCCGCCAAGATCAAGGTGCTCAAGGCCGTCCGAGAGGCCACCGGCCTCGGCCTGGGCGAAGCCAAGGCCCTCGTGGAAGCCGCTCCCAAGGCGGTGAAGGAGGGCATCTCCAAGGCCGATGCCGAAACCCTCAAGAAGGCCATCGAAGAGGCCGGCGGCAAAGTCACGATCAAGTGATCCGCTGCTGATCTCCTTCGTGCCGGCCCCTGCGGGGGCCGGCTTTTTGCTGGGCCAGCAGGCTGACAATCAAGCGACGGCCAATCCATAAAGCTGCCAATCAAAAAGCTGCCAATAAAAAAGCCCCGCCGAAGGCAGGGCTTAGAAGTTTGGAACGGGTCCTGGGAGTCTGTCCTCGTTTCGACCCTGGGATGGCCGTTCCGCACCCCTCACACGCCAGAAAGGTAACGGTTGGCTTCAGGTGGTTGCCAATCGCCAGGGGCGCTTGGCCAACTGGCTACCGGCCCTGGCCCTGGTAGGGAATCACCTGCAAAGCGATCGGGCCGCTGCCGAGATCGCCGCCGGCGCGCAGCGATGCCGGGCCGAAGCTGCTCTCGCCGGCCGCGCCGGCGGTGCTGGCGATGGGAATCGGTGGCGGCGTTTTCAGGGGCAGCGGCGGGCTGCTGCTGGCGGGATTGGCCTGGCTGATCAGCACCGGCAGGGGCGTGGCGTGGGCGAAATACACATGGTTCAAGCTGGTGCTGCCGAAGCTGCGGCGCTCCAGCTCCCAGCCGGCCTCGAGCTTGATGGCCACGAAGCCTTCGCGGTCGCGCAGCGGCACCTGGCCGCGCCCGAGCAGGAGCATGGTGGGTTGATCGGGGGAGAAGGCCTGCAGCAGCACCTCCTCGCCCACCTGCTGCAGCCGCAGCCGATAGCGGCCGCCGTGGTCTTCCGAGGCGGCCCGCAGCGAATAGCCGTTGCTGTCGAGGAAGCGGCCGCAGATGCCGCTGAAGTCGAAGCGGTTGAGGACTGGGTCGATCAGGCCATCACTGCGGGTCTGCCAGCAGAGGGGCTCGGGTTTGAGCTGCTCCAGCACCAGCAGGTTCCAGTCGCTCTGGCCCACGGGCCGGGCCAGCACCGCCAGCTTGCTGGCATCCAGCGGTGTGCTGCTGAAGGTGCCTGCCAGGCCGGGCTGGGGGACTGTGGCGGGGGGCAGCAGCACGGCCGCTAGGGCCAGGCTGGACATTGCCAGGTAGGTTCGCTTCATGGTGCAGGTGGCGGGGCCTGGCCGGTAACCGGAAGCGGACCGGGTAAGGACTGATGTTTTACCGAACTTTTGCCGATCTGCCCAGTGGCTGCTGATCCCAAACGCTCCACCCCCCAGCGGCCCCCTGCCCAGCAGAGGCGCGTGCTGGCAGCCGCCTGCGATGGGGCCTGCAGCGGCAATCCCGGCCCCGGCGGCTGGGGTGCCCTGCTGCGCTTCGAGGATGGCTCGGTGCATGAGATGGGCGGCGCCGATCCGGCCACCACCAACAACCGCATGGAGCTCACGGCGGCCCTGGCCCTGCTGGAGGCCCTGCGCGAGTTGCCGCGGCACCCCGATCTGGCCATCCGCACCGACAGCCGCTATCTGATCGATGGCCTCACCAAGTGGCTGCCGGGCTGGAAGCGCAAGGGCTGGCGCACCGCCTCGGGTGGGCCGGTGCTCAACCGCGACCTCTGGGAGCAGCTCGACCAGGCCCGCCTGAGCGATGTGGCGATGCGGCATGTGAAGGGCCACAGCGGTGACCCCGACAACGACCGCTGCGATGCGATCGCTGTGGCCTTCTCCCGCGGCCAGATGCCGGTGGCCCTTAAAGGGGAGGTGATCGCCCGGGCGACCCTGGAGGCCGATGTGCCGGCAGCCGGTGCCGGCGTTCCCCCGGAGGATCTGGCGCCGGCGCCGCTGCAGCAGCTGCTCAGCCGCTTCGAGCTGGCCGATCGGCTGGCGGCGGGCGGCTATGGCCTCAGCTTGCTGGAGCTGGCCCAGCTGGTGGAGCAGCCGATCCGGCAGCTGGAGAGCCGCAGCGAGGCGTGGGCCTGGCGCGACTGGTTGGTGCTACCGGCCGCTGAGGGGCGCTGGCGCCTGCAGCGGCAGGGGGTCAAGGCCGATGGCTGAGCGCACCGGAACCGGCGCCCTTTACCGGCGTTTCGTTGCCCCCCTGCTGGCGCGCGACGATGGCGCCGATGCCGAGCAGCTCAGCCAGCTGACGCTTGCGGCCCTCGCTCAGGCCTCGCTGCGGCGCCAGTGGCCGCTGGTGAGCAGCTCGCTTGCGGGCCTGGCGGCGGAGCTGCAGCGGCCCGATCCACGCCTGGAGCAATCCCTGTTCGGCTGCCGCTTCGCCAATCCGGTGGGCCTGGCGGCCGGCTTCGATAAAAACGGGGTGGCGGCCGGCATCTGGCATCTGTTCGGCTTTGGCTTCGCCGAGCTCGGCACGGTGACCTGGGAGGCCCAACCGGGCAATCCCCGGCCGCGGCTGTTCCGGCTGGCGGCGGAACGGGCGGCCCTGAACCGGATGGGGTTCAACAACGGCGGCGCCGTGGCCCTGCGCCGCACGCTTGAGCGTCAGGCCCTGCCCGCCTGCGGCCGGCGGCCGGCGGTGCTGGGCATCAACCTGGGCAAATCGCGCAGCACGCCGCTGGAGCTGGCGCCCGATGATTACGCCTCGTCGCTGGAGCTGTTGGCGCCCCTGGCCGACTATGCCGTGATCAACGTGAGCTCACCGAACACCCCGGGGCTGCGCGATCTGCAGGATGAGGTGCAGCTGCGGCGCCTGGTGGAGCGGCTGCGGCGGCTGCCGGCCTGTCCGCCGCTGCTGGTGAAGATCGCCCCCGACCTCGAAGACGACGCTATCGATGCCATCGCCCGCCTGGCCTACGAGGAGGGGCTGGCGGGGGTGATCGCGGTGAACACCAGCGTCAACCGGCTGGGGCTTGAGCAACGTCTGTTGCCGCAAACGGGCCGCCGTCTGGAAGAGGAGGCCGGCGGCCTCAGCGGCGCGCCGCTGCGGGCCAGGGCCCAGGAGGTGCTGCGGCGGCTGCGGGCCACCGCCGGGCCGGCCCTGCCGTTGATCGGTGTGGGCGGCATCGACTCGGCGGCAGCGGCCTGGGAGCGGATCGCCGCCGGCGCCTCGCTGGTGCAGCTTTACACCGGCTGGATCTACGAAGGTCCGGAGCTGGTGCCCGCGATCCTGGAGGGCTTGCAGCAGCAGTTGGATCGTCACGGCCTGGGCCACATTGGTGAAGCGGTTGGCGCGGGGCTGCCGTGGCGCTGAAGCTTCGATACCCTTCCGGGAAGATTGGCTAGCGGATCGAAAGATCTTGGTGCTTGCAGGCGTACAACAGAAGATCGGCGACCTGCAGCGTCAGCTGTTTCCGCAACGCATCCTCCTGGATCTCGAAGATGGCGGCCTGCGCGGGCTCAGCCTCAGTGGCGGCAGGACTTCAAGGGTGGGGGGGCTCTGGCAGGCCAGCTTCCCGGAGGGCCTCTGCCGCCAGGGGCGGCCGCAGCAGATCACGGCCCTGGGCGATTTCATCGGCGATCTGGTGCTCGAGCAGGGGCTGGTGGCCCCTCGCCTCTCGGCCTGTCTGCCGGCTTCAGCCTGCGCCTGGCGCGTGCCCCGCACCTTGCGCAGGCAAACATGTGTGCCTGCCAGCATGGTGACGGTCCACGGGAAGCACCAGCCGCTGGCGTGGAACATCGGCAGCGTCCACAAATAAACCGGATGACGGGTCATGTTCCATGTGTAATGGTTGCCAAAGGC
>JAWOHV010000025.1:0-5324 GCA_046484965.1 Prochlorococcaceae cyanobacterium | reverse complement strand
CAATGGCGGCGCTGAGGCCGTCGGTGATCAGGTCGGCCGCTTCCTGCCAACCCATGAATTCGAGCATCATCACGCCCGAAAGAATCACCGAGCCGGGGTTGATGCGATCGAGGCCGGCGTGCTTGGGTGCGGTGCCGTGGGTGGCCTCGAAAATGGCGGCGTTGTCGCCGATGTTGGCGCCGGGTGCCATGCCCAGGCCGCCCACCACGGCGGCGGCGGCGTCGCTCACGTAGTCGCCGTTGAGGTTGAGCGTGGCGAGCACGGAATATTCCTGGGGCCGGGTCTGGATCTGCTGGAAGATGCTGTCGGCGATGCGGTCGTCGACCAGCACCATCGCCTTCCAGCGCCCGCCCCCGTGGCTGGCGCCGATGGCGTTGAGCACGCCCTGCACCTCAGCGTCGATCGCCGCTTTCTTCTCGGGGGTGAGGGCGTCGTAGCCCGGCTCGATCATGCGGCCATTGGCTTCGATGCTCAGGCCCGGATTGCTGTCGGCGTTGTCGAGGATCCAGCTCTCGCGCTCGGTCACGCACACGCTTCGGAACTCGGTGGTGGCCAGCTCGTAGCCCCAGTCGCGGAAGGCGCCCTCGGTGAATTTCATGATGTTGCCCTTGTGCACCAGGGTCACGTGGCGCTTGGCGCCCTCGAGCTTGAGGGCGTGCTGGATCGCCTTGCGGATGTGGCGCTGGCTGCCTGTCTTGCTCACCGGCTTGATGCCGATGCCGGCGCCTTCGGGAATGCGGCGGTTGCCGAGCTTGCCGTTGGCCGGAATCACCACCTCGTTGAGGTGCCGGATCAGCTCGATACCCACCGGATCGCTGGCCTCCCACTCGATCCCCATGTAGATGTCCTCGGTGTTCTCGCGGTACACGATCACGTCGAGGTCCTGGGGCCGCTTGTGGGGGCTGGGGGTGCCCGCGTAGTAGCGGCAGGGCCGCACGCAGCAGTACAGATCGAAGATCTGGCGCAGGGCCACGTTCAGCGAGCGGATGCCGCCGCCGATCGGCGTGGTGAGCGGCCCCTTGATCGCCACGCCGTACTCGCGGATGGCGGTGAGGGTGTCCTCGGGAAGATATTGATAGGTGCCGTAGAGGTCGCAGGCCTCATCGCCGGCATACACCTTGAACCACTCGATCCGGCGCGCACCGCCGTAGGCCTGGGCCACGGCCGCATCGAGCACCTTCTCGGTGGCGGGCCAGATGTCCACGCCGGTGCCGTCGCCGCGGATGAAGGGGATGATCGGGTCGCTTGGCACCACCGGCTGGCCGTTCTCGAAGCGGATGGCCGTGCCGCTGCTGGGGGCGGTGAGCTTCTCGAAGGTGGCCATGCGCGCTGGGTGAAACGGGGTTCGGTGGGGATTGGCCGACCGCCGCTGGCGAGCCCTGGCGCAGGGCTTCAGCATGGGACGGTTGAAGGAGCCTAGGTTTCGGCCGCAGGCGGTTCTGCTCGGGGGAAACGGCATGAACGCGGCCGACCAGGCCCGATCCCTGGAACTGGCCCAGGCCATCGCCTCGGCGGCGGCCCTTTTGCGCAGCCACTTCCCGGATGCACGCGCCAACCTCACGCCCTGGCGCGACGACCCCCAGACCCGCGCCTGGGCGGAGGCTGAGAGTGTGGATCTCTCCTTTCACTTCCCAGGCTGGAATCCGCGCAACCAATGCCGCTCGATGTTGGTGCAGCTGCGCTTCGAGCGGCCGCCGGCCAGCGGCAGGTCCCGCCTGCTGGGGGTGCTGATCCGCGGCCTCACCTACGAATCGGAGCGCTGGCGCCTGGCCACCGTGGGCGACTGGCAGCCCAGCGGTGCGCACCTGCCGGCCGCCGCGGTGGTGGAGCGGTTGCATCAGCTCTGCCGGGAGCTGTTCGATCTGTTTGCAGAGGAGCAGCGTGAGGATCGGGCGGCCTGAAGGGGCCAGGGGGCTTCTTCACCACAGCAGCCGCACGGGGTAGCGATGGATCTCCGGGTCCGGGGTCACCAGGGTCAGGCTGTGTTCGATGGCCTGGGCGATCAACATGCGGTCAAAGGGATCGCGATGGTGAGCGGGCAGCTTGGCCAGGTGCTGCAGTGCCGCCTCTTCCAGCGCCAAGGGGGCGATGCCGTGGCGTTGCCGTTCCCGGCGCACGTACGTGGTGGGGTCTTCCGGTAAGGGCAGCCGCCCGGCGAGGGCTTTCACCAGGAGCTCCCACTGGCTCACAACGCTCAGGTAGACGGGGCGGCTGGGGTCCACCAGGGCCAGGCGGGCGTCGTTGGACAGGTCCCCGGGGGTGCGCACCATCCACAGAAAGGTGCAGCTGTCCAGCAGCAGCCCGTTGCTCCCGATCGAGCCGTTCACTCCACCAGACCGTCAAAGGAGGCCTGAAGGTCCGCCGGTAAGGGCTCGAAGAACGCAGAGGGGATCGGGGTGCCGGCATCGCTGGCCTTCCCCAGGGGCCTGGGGGCCGACGGCAGGGGGCTCTGCAGGGGCCTGAGTTCAGCGATGGCTTCGTTCCGGCGGGTGATCACCACGTGCTCGCCGCGTTCCACCCGATCCAGAAGCGCCGAGAACTGGGCCTTGGCCTGCTGGGCATTGATGGCCCCCTGGGGGGTTGCACCACATCGGCGGGCCGGGGGATGCGTTTCGGCAGAAGTTGCAGCGGACGGTGCGGATGGAGGACGGGCAGCCATGGCGATGTTGACGTAACTGGTTGGTTAGTAGGTTAGCCGCCTGACCTGTAAACTGATCCGAGTAACCCTTCGCAACCTTCCTGGCCATGGCGCAAAGGCCACCCCTAGCCTTGCCTTACGCCCGTTCTGCCTCCACTGCCGGCCATGCCTGTTGCCCTCGCCTCCCAGCTGCGTGAAGGCACCAAGAAGGCCCACACGATGGCCGAGAACACCGGCTTCGTGAGCTGCTTCCTCAAGGGCGTGGTCGACAAGGCCAGCTACCGCACCCTGGTGGCCGACCTCTACTTCGTCTATGCGGCGATGGAGGAGGAGTTCGGCAAGCTCAAGGGCCATCCGGTGCTGGGCCCGGTGGGGTTCCCCGAGCTCAACCGCTGCGAGAGCCTCGAGCAAGACCTTGCCTTCTATTTCGGTGCCGACTGGCGCAGTGCCGTCAAGGCCACTCCCGGTGCCCAGCAGTACGTGGAGCGCCTGCATCAGGTGGCGCGGGAGTGCCCGGAGCTGCTGGTGGGCCACCACTACACCCGCTACATCGGCGATCTCTCCGGCGGTCAGATCCTCAAGAACATCGCCCAGAAGGCCATGAACCTGGGTGAGCACGACGGCCTGCGCTTCTACGAGTTCGACGCCATCCCCGACGAGAAGGGCTTCAAGGCCAACTACCGCGCCACCCTCGATGCCCTGCCGATCGATCAGGCCATGGCCGATCGCATCGTGGCGGAGGCCAACCACGCCTTCCACCTCAACATGGTGATGTTCCAGGAGCTCGAGGGCAACCTGATCGCCGCCATCGGCAAGGTGCTCTTCGGTTTCCTCACCCGCCGCCAGCGCGCCGGCAGCACCGAGGCGGTGACGGCCTGAGTGCGCCCGGTTCGTTTCCTTGTACCCGGCACCACCGGCAGGTTTCGCTGCGGCGGCCTGCTGGTGGAACTGCAGACGGCCCGGCTGCTGAGCCAGATCGCGCCGGTGCAGGTGGTGACCTACCGGCAGCGCGAGCCCGATCACCCCTTTCTCAGCGACCTGCTGCGGGCCGAGCCGCTGGGCCGCCAGGACGCCGCCGCCGCCCCCTTGTGGATCGTGAGCTGGGGCTTCGATGTGCCGAGGCTGCTGCGGCGCCTCAGGGGGCGCCCCACGGCCTATCACGCCCACAGCAGCGGCTACGGCTTCAATCTGCCGCCGGGGGTGCCGGTGCTGGCGGTGAGCCGCAACACGCTCGGCTACTGGGGCGATCGGGCCCCCCGCAACCCCCTGTTCCTGGTGCCCAATGCCCTCGAGCCCCAGTGGCTGGAGCGGGGTGCCCGGCCGGGTTCGGCGGCGGCCGAGGCCCTGGGCCCGGGGCGCCGCCCGATCGATGTGCTGGTGCAGCGGCGCAAAACCAGCGCCTATGTGCTCGAGCAGCTGGTGCCGGCCCTGCGGGCTCGGGGCCTGCGGGTGGAGGTGCAGAGCGGCTGGGTGAACGACCTGGTGGATCTGTTCAACAGCGCCAGCGTTTACCTCTACGACTCTGCCGACTACTGGCGTGGCCGCGGCGTGAGCGAGGGCTTTGGCCTGCCGCCGATCGAGGCGATGGCCTGCGGTTGCGTGGTGTTCAGCAGCTTCAACCATGCCTTGGCGGATTTGCTGGATCCCGGCCGGATTGGCCATCAGTTGGGATTCGGCACCCTGGCGGCGGATGTGGAGCGGATCGCTGCCGCCGTGGCCGATCCTGGGGGCTGGCGGCCTGATTCCAGGCGGCTCGATGCGCTGCTGCTGGGCTCTGGCGAGGAGTCGCTTGTCGAGCGCTGGCGGCTGGCTTTGGGGGAACTGGAGGCCCACTGGAGCAGCCTCGAATCGGGTGAACCCGTGCTGGCTTCCCCTTCCCTGCTGCGTCTACGGATCCTGCAGCTGCTGCAGCGATTGCAACGGCGCTGATCTGGGGCAGCGGCTGGGGCAATCGGTTGGCTGGCTGGCCCCCGGCGGGAACGAATCAGCGCCCAGCGCCATAGTTTGTGAACAGTCGAAGGTTGGGCCCTGCTCTATGGCATCGGTCCAAAGCAAAACCCTGCAGCAGGTTTCACGTCTGAGGGCCCGTTTGCCTCGACGCCTGCGCCGCCAGATTCTGCTGTTGACTCCGGTTTCGGTGTTGCCAGGGCTGCTGGATGCGGCTTCGATCGCCGTGGTGGCCTGGTTGATGTCCACACTGCTTGGCACAAGGCTGCGGCAGGGGATCCCTTCGCTGCCCTTCCTTGACTCCTCCTCGAACCCGGTGCCCGGGAAGAGCGTCTTGCCGCTCTCGTGGAGCGACACCGTCATGACGTCCTTGCGGTCGTAGAACGCGTCCTGAACGCCATCGCAATGGTGCGCGTCGATGTCGAGGAACAACACCCGCTTGCCGGCCCTGGCGAGGGTGTCGCAGGCGAGCACGACGTCGTTGACGTAGCAGAAGCCCGACGCGCGCCCGGCGTGGGCATGGTGGTAGCCGCCCGACGGGTTGAAGGCCAGGTCGGCTTCGCCCGCCAGGACCAGCTCGGCGGCGACCACCGAGCCGCCGCCCGCCAGGCTCACGTAGTCGAGCAGCCCCGGGAAGATGGGGCAGTCGGGGGTGCCAAGGCTCATCGACAACGCCCGGAGGTCGTGCTCGCCGAGCCCGGCGCGGTGCAGCGCGTCGAGGTAGAGCGGGTCGTGGAAG
>JAWOHV010000286.1:0-10189 GCA_046484965.1 Prochlorococcaceae cyanobacterium | reverse complement strand
AGAAGGAACTACGCGCCAAGCTCTATTTCCTGGATTGGGCGCCGATGCTGTTCACCTCGGCCCTCAGCGGCCAGCGGGTGCAGGCGATCTTTCCGCTGGCCCTGCTGGCGGTGGAGCAGCACCGCCGCCGCGTCACCACCTCGGTGGTGAACGAGGTGCTCACCGAAGCGCTCAGCTGGCGCACGCCGCCCACCAGCCGCGGCGGGCGGCAGGGCCGCCTCTATTACGGCACCCAGGTGGCGGTGCGGCCCCCCAGCTTCACGTTGTTTGTGAATGAGCCGAAGCTGTTTGGTGACACCTACCGCCGCTACGTGGAGCGCCAGATCCGTGAGGGTCTGGGCTTCGAGGGCACGCCGATCAAGCTGTTCTGGCGCGGCAAGCAGCAGCGCGATGCCGAGAAGGAGCTGGCCCGCAGCCAGAGCCGTGGGCGTTGAGAGGTGGCCGCTGAGGCCTGGCTGTTGAGAAGATTGGCCTGAATGGATGTTCTGCGCCAGATCCCGATCGGGCAGTTCGCGGCCCCGGATCCGGCTGATCAGGCCGGTGGCGGCAGCTGGCTGCGGCGGCTCGATCCGCGCCTGAAGCTGGCCTGGACCCTGGTGTTCCTGGTGACGCCGATCCTGGCAGGGCCGATCTGGCGCCTGGCCCTTGTGGGTCTGCTGCTGCTGATCACCGCCCTCAGCGGCCTGAGCTGGCGGCTCTGGCGCCGCAGCGTGCCGCTGCTGCTGGCCCTGGCCCTGCTGGTGGGCGGCCTGGCGGCGTTGCTGCCCGTGGGCACTGAGGTGCCGGCGAACCTGCAGCGCCCGCCTGGCGAGCTGCGCCTGCTGCAGGGGGCGCCCGGTTCGCCGCCGCCGCAGCGTGCCGGCGAAGCCTGGGAGGTGCTGCGCCTGGGCCCCAGCGGCTGGGGCTCGTTCTCCTTCGGGCCGCTCGTGGTTAGCCGCCGCTCGGCTGAGCTGGGTCTTAACGGCGGCACCTTGCTGTTCACCCTGGTGCACAGCGCCAACCTGCTGCTGCTGAGCACGGCTCCAGAAGCCCTGGTGTGGGCGATCGACTGGCTGCTGGCACCCCTGGCCCGGCTGGGGCTGCCGATGCAGCGGCTCGGCTTCACGCTGCTGCTTTCGCTGCGCTTCCTGCCACTGGTGCAGGAGGAGTTCCAGAATCTGCTGCGCTCGGCGGCCACCCGTTCGCTCAACTTGCGCCAGCTGGGCTGGAAGGGTTCTTTGGCCCTGGTGCTCGGCCTGGCGGAGCGGCTGCTGGCCAATGTGCTGCTGCGCGCCGAGCAGGGCGCCGAGGCGCTGCTGGCCCGGGGTGGGCGCTGGATCGCCCCCAGCGATCTGCAGCGGCCGGAACTCCCCGCTCGCTGGTGCAATCTGCTCAGTGCTCTGGCCCTGCTGGTGCTCCTGCTGCTGCGCTGGACAGTGGGTGGCGTCTAGTCGGTGGCGTTTAATGGCCGTGCTGCATCTGGTCTGTGAGCGCGGAGCGTTACTTGAACCATCCCACCTTCGGGATGCTGTACCGCGTTGCCGCTGTGGCTGAAGGGCGTGATCTTTTTGCCACCCTGTATGCCCAACGCATCTTTTTCCTGGTCACTCTCCAGAGCCGGGGCGCCCAGTTTGAGGTGATCCCTCTGATGGACGCCCGTCACTACGCCGAGCAGAACCTGGCCCGCTCCCGGCGCGAGAGTGCCGAAGCCCATGCCTACTGGCGGCAGCTGTTTGATCAGACCTTCCTCTGAGCCGATGCCGGCCGAAGCCGCCAGCCCAGCCGGGGAGTTGCCCCAGCGACTGGCTGAATTGCAGCGGCAGCTGCCGGCTTCGGTGCAGCTGCTGGCGGTGAGCAAGGGCCAGCCGGCCGCGGCGATCCGGGCGGCGGTGGCGCTGGGGCTGCGTCACTTCGCCGAGAGCCGGCTGCAGGAGGCACTGCCCAAGCAGGAGGCCCTCGCCGATCTTGAGCCGCTCGACTGGCATTTCATCGGCCGCCTGCAGGCCAACAAGGTGCGCGGCGTCTTGCGCCACTTCGGCACGATCCATTCCATCGACAGCCTGGCGCTGGCCCAGAGGGTGCAGCGCATCTCCGCCGAAGAGGGCCTCAGTCCGCGGCTGCTGTTTCAAGTGAAACTGCGCCCCGACCCAGGCAAAACGGGCTTCGAAGCCAACGAGCTGCGCAGCCACTGGAGCGAACTCAGCCAGTTGGCGCCGGCCCTTTCGGTGGGGCTGACGACCATCGCTCCCCAGGGATTGGAGCCGGCCGAGCGCCTTGGCCTGTTTCGCCAATGCGCGGCCCTGGCACGGGAACTGGGCCTCAAGGAGCTATCGATGGGGATGAGCGGCGACTGGCCCGAGGCCGTGGCCGCCGGCAGCACCTGGATCCGTCTTGGTCGGGCCCTGTTTGGTGAGCGATCGGCCTTCCGCTGATGTCAGCTAATGCTGATCATCCCCGTGGGTCGATCGATTGGATGGCCCCGGAAGTCTTGCCTCGATTGATGTGGGACGCTATTCAGGTGCGTAGCACCAAAGAGGCCCCACCAGTGTCGTTGTTCTCCCGCCTGCGTGCCGTCGTCTCCGGAGATGACTACCTGGAAGGAGAATTTGAGGACGACCTCGATTACGACGCCGGCGAAATGCCCGAAACCAACTCCTCCACCCGTGGGGGCTCCCTCACGCTGGGTAGCCCCTTCGGCGCGGATGATCCGTTCGTTGGCAGCAATGTGATCGGCATGCCAGGGCTGTCGGCCGGCGTGGCCGAAGTGACCCTGATGGAGCCGCGCAGCTTCGATGAGATGCCCCGGGCCATCCAGGCCCTGCGGGAGCGCAAGACGGTGATTCTCAACCTGACGATGATGGAGCCGGATCAGGCCCAGCGCGCCGTGGATTTCGTGGCTGGTGGCACCTTCGCCATCGATGGCCACCAGGAGCGGGTGGGCGAAAGCATCTTCCTGTTCGCCCCCAGCTGTGTGACCGTGACCACGGCCGGCAATGAAGAGCCCTCCACCACCTCCTTGGTGAGCAACCGCGAAGCTGCTGCCGGCGATCAGGATGCAGCCCCCTCCCCCGCCTGGGGCCGCCAGGAGGTTGGCGCTGGCCTGGGTCTCTGATCGATGATCCCGGCGATTGGGGTGGTGGGTTTTGGCCGGATGGCCCAGGCCCTGCTTCAGCCCCTGCTGGATCAGCAGCTTCTTGATCCCGCTGCGGTGAGGGCGGTTGTGGGCAGCGAGCAATCGGCTCGCCAGCTCAGCGAGCGCTTCCATCTCTGCGTGAGCACCGACCCCAGCAGCGCCTGGCAGCAGCCACTGGTGCTGCTGGCGGTCAAGCCTCAGCAGCTCGACGCAGTGGCTGCCACAGCCCCCGCCGGCGCGGGCCAGGGGGCGCTGTTGATTTCGGTGCTGGCAGGGGTTCCCCTGGCGCGGCTGGAGCGTTGCTTCCCAGGCTGGTGCTGCGTGCGTGCGGTTCCCAATACCCCCTGCCTGGTGCGCCAGGGGCTCAGCGGCCTGGCCTTCGGCGGCGGGCTGAGCCCGGAGCAGAAGGCGCTGGTGCATGAACTGTTTGCCCGGGTGGGCGAGGTGTTTGAGCTCCCCGAGGCGCAGCTCGATGCTTTCTTGGCCCTGAGCTCCTCGGGCCCCGCCTATGCGGCCCTGATCAGCGAAGCCCTTGCCGATGGGGCGGTGGCTGCCGGGTTGCCGCGGGCCCTGGCCCAGCACCTGGCCCAGCGCATGCTCGCCGGCAGTATGGCCCTGCTGCAGGAGCAGCAGCTCCATCCAGCCCAGCTCAAGGACATGGTGGCCAGCCCGGCGGGTACCACCATGGCCGGTTTGCGGCAGCTGGAGCGCTCAGGCCTGCGCACTGCCCTGATCGAGGCGGTGCTGGCGGCGGCGGAGCGCAGTCGCCAGCTGGCCTGAGCCAGGGGGGGTCGCTCAATCCTTGCGGCCGTCGCCCAGCCGCGCTTCGCTGCCGGCCAGGATCCTGCTGAGGTTGCTGCGGTGGCGCCAGATCACCAGGGCGCTGGTGAGCAGGGCCAGGCCCAGGTAGGCGGGGCGCAGGCCGCTGCCGCTGGCCTCGAAGGAGGCAAGCATCAGCAGCGGCAGGGCCACCGCCGCCGCCACGCTCGAGAGCGACACGATGCGCGTGAGCGTGAGGGTGGCCAGGAAGATGCCCAGGCTGGCAAGGCCCACCGGCCAGGTGAGCCCCAGCAGCATCCCCAGACCGGTGGCCACGGCCTTGCCGCCGCGCCAGCCCAGCCACACCGGCCAGCTGTGGCCCGCCAGGGCCGCCAGGCCAGTGGCTACAACCCACCAGTCGCTGCTGCCGCCGGCCGGCAGCAGGTGGCGGGCCAGCAGCACCGCCGCGCTGCCCTTGAGCACATCCACCGCAAACACCACCAGGGCTGGCCCCTTGCCCACCTGCCGCAGCACGTTGGTGGCGCCGGTGGATCCCGAGCCGATGTCGCGCAGGTCGATGCCGGCGAACCAGCGGCCGGCCAGATAGCCGCTTGGGATCGATCCCAGCAGATAGCCGCTGAGCAGCACCAGGGGTAGAAGGGTCATGGGGATTGCGCTGGGGATCAGAGCAGGTCGTCGTCGACGAGCCGTTCATCGGGGCCGGCGGCATAGGCCAGCCAGAGCGGGAACTGCAGGATCGGAATGTCCACCACCTGCTCGCCGGCATCCACCACGATGAAAGGCAGTTCGCCGCGGGCTTCGAGCCGATCGGCCCGTTCGATCAGGGCATCCGGCCGCTCGAAGAGCACGATGCCGCTGTTGGGGCCGAAATCTTCGCGGTTGAGCCCGAGGCAATCCTGCAGCCCGCGGCGCCATTCCCCCAGCCGCTCCGGTTGGTTGGCCAGCACCAGGGCCTGGAAGCGGTCGCCATAGAGCTCGCCGAGGATGGCGATCGCTGCGGCCGTAACCAGGGCATTGCGGCTGCGGCTGCCGCTGCTCGGCTGGGCGCCGCGGCCGCCCTGGTTGAGGAACCAGTCATCGAGCAGGGCGGCGCCGCCGGCCTCGAGGCTGCGGCGCAGCTTCCAGGGATCGGCGTAGAAATCGGGCTCCCCCTGGAAGTCCGCAAGGCGCTGGCGGATCAGCGCCTCGTCCTGGCTGAACAGCCCTGCAGAAGCCACTGCTGAAGCCACTGCTGAAGCCACTGCTGAAGCCACTGCTGAAGCCATTGCTGCCGGCGCGCTGGCCTGATCGAGGGGCGAGGGCTGCAGCAGCACCGGCTGGGCCACCAGTTCGATCTGCTCGGCGCTGGCGGCCAGGTCCTGGAGGGCCACCACCAGGTAGTCCTGGAAGCCCTTGAGGCGCCGGGCGATCGCGTCCGACTGGCCGCTGAAGCTGCTGGCGATCTCCTTCTCGATCGCCTGGCGCCGCTGCTCCAGGGCCTGGATTTCGGCCTCCAGGGCTGAGCGCCGCTGGCGCAGATCCACCAGGGCCAGCTCGATCAGGGGCGAGCTCTCGGGCGCTGCCTCCGGCGGGGTGGTGGTGTCGGGGTGGTCGGGCGCTGCCGCGTCGTCAGCCATCGGCGGAAGGGGAAGGAGGCGTTAGCTGCGGCAGGCGCAGCTCAAGCTGTTGCCGCAGTGTGGCGGCATCGAAGAGCACTGGCAGCAGGTGGATGCTGCGCTGTTCACGGAAATAAAACAGCACCGGCAGGGCCGGCCAGAACAGGCGCCAGCCCAGCCAGGCTTCATAGGGGAAGCTGCGCAGCAGGGTGGCCTGCCGCCACACCAGCAGGGCATCGGCGCTGAACTCCAGCCGCAGCAGCACCGTTTGCAGCAGCAGGAAGAGCCCAAGCAGGCCCACCACCAGCGCCACGACCCAGACGCCGGCCCAGAGCGGCGTGGCCAGCAGGCAGGCCAGGGCCAGCACCATCACCCCAGCCGGCACGCCGTAGCGGGGTGCCAGCCGGAGATTTTCGCTGCTTTGGGAGGGGTTGGTCATAGTCACGTAAACATCAATTGGGTGAGCACCACGTCCACCAGGGCCACGGTGACAAGGATCATCACCACGGCGCCGGTGGTGCTGGTGCCCACCTCCTTGGGGCCGCCCTTGGTGGTGAGGCCCCAACCACAGGCGATCACGGCGATCTGCAGGCCGAACACCACGGCCTTGAGCAGCATCGAGGGGATGTCGTCTGGCTCCAGCCAGGTGCGCACAGAGGTCCAGTACACCGAGGGCGGGATGCCGTAGAGCGCTGTGCTGCTCAACTGGCCCGACCAGATCCCCAGCCAGAAAAACAGCAGGCACTGCACCGGCGTCATCACCACCATCGCCAGCACTCGCGGCACCACCAGATATTCCACCGGGTCGGTGCGCAGCATCGTGATCGCGTCAATCTGCTCGGTGACCTTCATCGTGCCCAACTGGGCGGCATAGGCCGTAGCCACCTTGCCCGTGATCAAGGTGGCGGTGAGCACCGGAGCGATCTCCCGTGCCAAGCCGAGGGCCAGGATGCCGCCCACGGCCGAGCCGGCGCCCTGCTTGGTGAGTTCGGCAGCCACCTGGATGTTGAACACGGTGCCGGAGGCCAGCGCCGTGAGCAGCACGATCAGGAAGCTGTTGGGGCCGGCCTCGAGCAACTGCTCGCTGAGGTCGTTGTAGCTGATGCGGCCGCGGGCGATGGCCGCGATCGCCTGGCCTCCGATCAGGATGCTGCTCCCCAGCCTCCTCAGCCAGCGGGGCTGGGGCCAGCGCAGCCGGGGCCAGCGGAGCCGGCGTTGGCCTAGGCGCAGCTGGCTCATGGCCGGGCCAGCGGCCAGCGGCGCATCACCACCAGCCCCAGCAGCACCAGCACGGCCGGGATCAGCCCCATGCAGATCCGGATCGTGAGCAGGGCGTTGGCGGGCTGGGCCTGGCCAAGCGACGCCGCATAGCCGCTGAGGCTTAACAGCAGGCCAAAAACCACCATCACCAGGCTGATGCAGGTTTTCTGGGCCAGCACCATCCAGGCGCTGTATTGACCGGCGGGTTTCTCCGGGTCGGCATCGATCGCATCGGGCAGCAGCGACCAGGGGATCAGGTAGGCGGTGGAGGCGCCGAAACCGGCGCTGATGATCGTGGTGAGCAGTGCCACCAGTTTGAGCAGGTTCGGCAGCGAGCCGATCGGGGATACATCCGTGGCCAGCGGCGGCAGCACCATCACCGCCAGGCAGCCGGCAACCCAGAAGCCCGTGCCGAGGCGCAGGGCCACCAGCCGACTGCGGTGGTGGGACACCGCGTTCCAGACCCACAAACCCAGCAGGCTGCTGAGCAGGAAAGGCAGCAGGATCCAGCGGCTCCAGTCTTCCGGTACGCGCAGCACCACCGGCAGATAGAAGAGGGCCACCGCTTGCATCAGCTGCAGGGCGCACCAGAGCAGCAGATACAGCCCAAGCACTTTCACGAAGCGGCTGTTGCGGGCCACCCGCTGCAGCAGCCGGCGGGTGGTGCCCGGTTCGCTTTGGGGCCGCTGGCAGCGGCGGGCGGCAGGGATCAGCCCCCAGCCGCAGAGCAGCGTGGAAACGGCGATCAGCAGGCCTGAGAGCAGGCCTACGGGCAGGTAGCTGCGCGGATCATGCAGATCCCGCACCAGAATCCCGGCCAGCACCGAGGCCGCCAGGGTGGCGAGGATCGAGCCTGTGAAGCGCGATGTGTTCAGCCGGGTGCGCAGCGACACATCGGTGGTCAGCTCTGCGGCCAGGGCCGAATAGGGCAGGTTCACACAGGTGTAGAGGGTGTTGGCAACCACCGAGATCAGCAGGAAGACGCTGAACCGCACCCAGACGTTCGACCAGGGCGGCAGCCACCACATCGCCGCCATGGCGATCCCGAGCGGGATGGCGCTGCAGAGGATCCAGGGCAGCCGCGGGCCCCAGCGCCGGTTCACGGTCTTGTCGCTCAACCAGCCCACGATCGGGTCGTTGATCGCATCCCAGAGGCGGCCGCCGCCGTAGGCCAGGCCCGCCATCCAGGGGGGCAGTCCTGCCGCTGTGTAGAAGAGCATCAGGTAGAAGCCGATCAGGGCGGCCCCCATGCCCGTGCCCACATCCCCCATGCCGTAGGACCACAGCAGCCGGCTGCGGGCCTTGCCCCGCAGGTCGGCGGCATCGGTGACCAGCACCCCCTCGGCGACGGCCCCCAGCCCCTGCTGGGCGCTGCTGCTCGCGTTGGTGCTGGAGGCCAAAGTCTCAGTAGCGAACGCAGGTCATAATGCTCCAGCCAGACTGCGCTGCGACCGTGCCCGCCAGCACCGCCGCCGACAGCCCCGGCACCCTTCAGTACTTCCGTACTGCTGCGGGCGTAGTTTAGTGGTAAAACCTCAGCCTTCCAAGCTGATGATGCGGGTTCGATTCCCGCCGCCCGCTTCCTGTTCTCACAAGGGGGTTTTGGCTCAAAGCCCTTGCTGTCACTGGCTTTCGGTTTGCCAGCCGTCGGCAGCGCCTGATCGCCCCTCCCAGGCTGTGAGCTGAAACATCTCACCAAACGTCTCCCATGCCGGTGGCCCGTGATTGGGGGGTGAAGATCAGGGCCCAGGTGTCTCACTCGCTGTCTCAGCGGGGGTGTCCGAGGGGCTGCTGGGCGGTCCTGAATCAGCGCGGCCACGTGCGGCTGACTAGTGCCACTGGTGCCGGTGGGGGCCGGCGACGGCAGGTTCTTTTGCCGATCCCCTGGCAGAGCGATCAGGTCGACCAGATCCGCGATGCCGTGCTCCAGGCCTTTGACGAGTTCCAGAAGGGGGGAGCAAGGCGCTGATGTGGCTGCAGCTCTCCGTTCGGCATCGGACCAGGGTGGCCGCTCCAGGCATCAAGCTCCTCAGCTGCGAGATCAAGCCGTCCACCTGGCAGCGTGTCTGCCGACACGGGGTGGCCTCAGAACGGGCTCCACAGCTGGAAGCCCACAGGCTTCGAGGCTGCCTGAAAATCCTGTTCGGTTGACAGCAAGGTCAGCTCATGACGGCGGCAGAGCTGAATCAGCAGGGCACCAATCGTGCCGATCTGCACGCCTTGTCGGCGGCAGCCATTGCGCACTTCAACCGCTTCGATGTGGTCTTGGTTGTCGGGCTGCAGGAACGCCCAGTGCTGAGAGGCGAACCACCAGCAGGTCGCGGTCTTTGGGGCCGGCGAAGCCCTGCCGCAATTCCTGCAGCACCACCACGGTTGTGACGATCTGGTCGCTGCGCAGCAGCGTCTTGCGCAGGGCCAGCGCTCAGACGCTGGTATCAACAAGCAGGCTCACCGTTGGCGATCCCGTTCTGCCTTGACGTCAAAGCTGCTATCCCATTCGAGCTTGCCAAACAGCTCAGCGAGTTGCCGCTGTTCTCGGCGGGCCATGAACTCCTGCAGGGCCCGGGTGACGGCCGCTTGCATG
The DNA here is from genome assembly GCA_046484965.1 of Prochlorococcaceae cyanobacterium. Lineage (GTDB taxonomy): Bacteria > Cyanobacteriota > Cyanobacteriia > PCC-6307 > Cyanobiaceae > JAWOHV01. Next base: position 858 of record JAWOHV010000286.1, on the reverse strand, counting down.
GGCACCTTCACCCTCACATCCAAAGGGCAGCTCACGATCCCCCGGCAGCTGTGCGATGCCCTCGGCCTGGCAGGGGGTTCTCGGTTGCAGGCCTCGATCGACCGCCATGGCTGGCTGGTGCTCGTGCCCTCCAACTACGAGCCCGAGGATCTGTTCCGCAATTGCCCCATGGTGAACGCGTGATGACGGTGGAGAATATGGACCTCACCATCGCTGCTGCCGCAGGCCGTGCTGACGCTTGACAGCAATGTGGTGGTGGATGACATCGACGCCCTGATCAATGCCCTGGAGAGGTTTCGCCAGGGCGGCGACATGGCCGATCAGTTGATCCTGGCTCGGGACACCACTGCCCAGCTTTGGGAGAACGGCAGCGTCAGCTTGGAACTATTGGCGAGCTGGAATGGCGTCTGCCTGCTGGCGAGGGAGTTCGAGCTGGTGGACCTGGAATACGGCGGCTGCAGGAAGCACTCTTCGCGAATACCCATTGCAGCCAGATCACCCTCAGCGATAATCGCTGAGCCACCTGATCCCACTGGGATGGTGATCCCCTTTGCCAGCAGCTCGACTCTGTGATGCTCAGCTACGGGGTGTAAGCCATTGGCATCACGCAGCCAGCCAAGTGATAATCGAACTCGATTTCTCCCAAGCCGGTTTATCCAGCCTGGCTTACTCAGCCAAAGTGCCGGCGACAACGCCATCCCGTACCACGCCATCACGCACCTCATAAATGCGATGCAAGCGCGGCATGATCGTTTCGTCGTGGGTCACGACGATCACGCTGGTGCCCATCTGGCCGGCCAGGCGCTCCAGCAGGTCCATCACCGCCATCGCCCGCGCGGTGTCGAGGGGCGCCGTGGG
>JAWOHV010000194.1:0-18963 GCA_046484965.1 Prochlorococcaceae cyanobacterium | reverse complement strand
AGCACCTGTCCGCTGGTGTTTACCAGTCCGGGCGCCGAGGAGCCGCTCATCAGGGCGGCCCGGCTGGCGGGGCTGAATCGACGCTCCTCCCTGATGCTCATTGATATCGGCGTCCCCCGCAACATCAGCGCCGATGTGGGCGATCTCGCGGGCGGCGGGGCCTACGACGTTGATGACCTCCAGGAAGTGGTCGCCCGCAACCAGGAGGCTCGGCGGGAGATCGCAGCTGAGGCAGAGCTTCTGCTCGAAGAGGAGTCACGTCTGTTCCTGGAGTGGTGGGATGGCCTGGAGGCGGTGCCGGTGCTCAACCGCCTGCGCCAGCAACTGGAACTGATCCGCGAACAGGAGCTGCAGAAGGCCCTCAGCCGCATGGGGCCCGACCTCTCGGCCCGTGAGCGCAAGGTGGTGGAAGCCCTCAGCAAAGGCATCATCAACAAGATCCTTCACAATCCCATTACCAAGCTGCGCTCACCCCAGCCTCGCCCGCAACGGCACCAGGCGATGAACGTGCTCAGCGACCTGTTTGAGCTTCAGGAGGGTGGCCCTGAAGACTGAGCAGAACAGCGTTGCTCATGCATCGAAGTGCTGCAGAGCAGCTCGTCTGCCACCAGCGCTCCGGTACGGTCTGCCCATTCCAAATCCAGGACAGGTGGTTGCATGAAACGGGTTCTGGCCATCATTCTCGGAGGCGGCGCCGGTAAGCGTCTGTACCCCCTCACCAAGATGCGGGCCAAGCCTGCGGTGCCACTGGCTGGCAAATATCGTTTGATCGATATCCCGATCAGCAACTGTATAAATTCAGAAATCAATAAGATTTATGTTTTAACGCAATTCAATAGTGCCTCCCTGAATCGGCACCTCACAATGACCTACAACCTCTCGTCCGGATTCGGTCAGGGGTTTGTGGAAGTGCTGGCAGCCCAGCAAACCCCCGATTCGCCGAGCTGGTTTGAGGGTACGGCCGATGCGGTGCGCAAGTACCAGGGGCTGTTCCAGGAGTGGGATGTGGATCATTACCTAATCCTTTCCGGAGACCAGCTCTATCGGATGGATTACGGCAGTTTCGTGCAGCACCACATCGATACGGGGGCCCACCTCTCGGTGGGAGCCCTGCCGGTGGACGCCGCCCAGGCCGAGGGATTCGGCCTGATGCGCACCAACAGCAGCGGCCGGATTCAGGAATTCCGTGAGAAGCCCAAGGGCGCCGAACTGGAGGCGATGCGGGTAGATACCTCAGCCCTGGGGCTCTCCGCTGAGCAGGCGGCCCAGCGCCCCTTCCTGGCTTCGATGGGGATTTATGTGTTCAGCCGCAGCACGCTCTTCGATCTGCTGGCCAGCCATCCCACGGCCACCGATTTTGGCCAGGAGATCATCCCCGCCTCCCTGGATCGCGGCGATAATCTCCAGAGTTTCCTGTTTGATGACTACTGGGAAGACATCGGAACGATCGGCGCCTTCTACGAAGCGAACCTGGCGCTGACAGCCCAGCCAAATCCCGCTTTTTCTTTCTACGACGAAAAATTCCCCATCTACACCCGTCCGCGCTACCTGCCCCCCAGCAAGCTGCAGGATGCCCAGGTCACCGAGTCGATCATCGGCGAGGGTTCCCTGCTCAAGGCCTGCAGCATCCATCACTGTGTGCTCGGCATTCGCAGCCGCATCGAGGATGAGGTGGTGCTCCAGGACACCCTGGTGATGGGCAACGACTACTTCGAATCGGCCGAGGAGCGTGAGGCCCTGCGCCTGCGCGGCGGCATTCCCCTGGGGGTTGGTGAGGGCACCACCGTCAAGCGAGCCATTCTCGACAAGAACGTACGCATCGGCCGCCAGGTGGCGATCGTCAACAAGGACCGGGTCGAGGAGGCCGATCACCCCGAACTGGGCTTCTACATTCGAAACGGCATCGTGGTGGTGGTGAAGAACGGCACGATCGCCGACGGTTCTGTGATCTGAGCCAGTTCTGTGATCTGAGCCGGACCCACTCGGCTTGGCATTGGTTCTGACACGATGACGGGGCCGCTCCAGCGGCCCCTCCCAGACGCACACTTACCCAGGCGCCCCCTCCGATCCTCCCTATGGCAAAAGCTCACTTCGGCCTGATTGGCCTCGGCGTGATGGGCGAGAACCTGGTGCTTAACGCCGAGCGCAACGGCTTCTCGAGCGTTGTGTACAACCGCACCTACGCCAAGACCCAGGAGTTCCTGGCGGGCCGTGGTGCCGGCAAGGACATTGTGGGAGCCGCCACCCTGGAGGAGTTCGTGGCGGCCCTGGATAAACCGCGGCGCATCCTGATGATGGTGAAGGCCGGCCAGGCCACCGACGACACGATCAACAGCATCGCGCCGCTGCTTGAACAGGGAGACCTGTTGATCGACGGCGGCAACTCGCTCTATGCCGACACCGAGCGTCGGGTCAAGGACCTGGAGAGCCGCAGCTTCGGCTACATCGGTATGGGCGTTTCCGGTGGCGCCAAGGGGGCCCTGGAGGGGCCGAGCATGATGCCGGGTGGCACCAGGGCGGCCTACGACGCCATCGAGCCCCTGGTGCGCAAGATGGCGGCCCAGGTGGATGACGGCCCCTGCGTCACCTACATCGGCCCTGGCGGTGCCGGCCACTTCGTCAAAACGGTGCACAACGGCATCGAATACGGCATCGAGCAGATCCTGGCCGAGGCCTACGACCTGATGAAGCGGATCGCCGGCCTCAACGGCGACCAGATGGCCGACGTGCTCGGGCAGTGGAACCAGAGCGAGGAGTTGTCGTCTTTCCTTGTGGAGATCACTGAGGTGTGCCTGCGCACCAAGGATCCTGAAAGCGGCGGTGATCTGGTGGAGTTGATCGTGGACGCCGCCGGCCAGAAGGGAACGGGGTTGTGGACCGTGATCAGTGCCCTGGAGATGGGGGTGCCTGTTCCCACCATCTATGCCGCCCTCAATGCCCGGGTGCTGAGCTCTTTGCGGCCGCAGCGACAGGCCGCAGAGGCGGTCCTGCCGGCTCCGCCAGCCCACACCTTCAACCTCGGTGATCCCGCAAGCGGCATGGAGCCCCTCGCCGACGCCTGCATCCTGGCCAGCATCGCCAGCTACGCCCAGGGCATGGCCCTGCTGCAGGAAGCCTCGAAGTTGCACAGCTACAACCTCAACTTCGCCGCCATCAGTCAGATCTGGAAGGGGGGCTGCATCATTCGCGCCCGCCTGCTGCAAAGGATCCAGAACGCCTACAGCGCTAACCAGGAGCTGGCCAACCTGATGCTGGACCCCTGGTTTGCCGAGCAGATCAACCGCCGGCTGCCCGGATTGCGTCAGGTGGTGGCCGGGGCGGCCCTGGCGGGCATTCCGGTGCCCTGCTTCTCCAGCAGCCTCGACTACATCGACAGCTACCGCAGCGCCCGCCTTCCGCAGAACCTGGTACAGGCGATGCGCGATTGTTTCGGCTCCCACACCTACGAGCGCACGGATCGTCCAGGCGCCTTCCATACCGAATGGTTGAAATGAGGCCGAGCCGATGACCAGATATCAGCTGGTGGTGGCCGAGTCGGCCGAAGAGCTGGCCCGCCAGGCGGCCGAAACGATCGCCTCAACCATCGATCTGGCCCTGGGCCAGCGGGATCGGGCCCAGATCGCGCTGGCCGGCGGCGGCACGCCCAAGGCCACCTACGCCAAGCTCGGATCCGAGCATCTGCCCTGGGAGAGGGTCGATGTGCTGCTGGGGGATGAACGTTGGGTGAGCGAGGGCGATCCCGCCAGCAATGCGCGCATGCTGCGCGAAACGCTGCTGGCCCAGGGGCCGGCCCAGGGGGCCCGCCTGCATCCGGTGCCCACAAACCTGGCCACGCCCGAAGCCAGTGCTGAGGCCTATGCCGCGCTGCTCGCCCAGCTCTGCTCGGGCGAGCCACCGGCCCTTGATCTGGTGCTGCTCGGATTGGGAGACGACGGCCATACGGCTTCCCTTTTCCCTGGTACTGCTTCCCTCAGCTGCGTGGACCGCAGCGTCACCGTGGCTACCGGCAAGGGGCTGGAGCGGATCACCTTCACCGCCCCCGTGCTCAGCGCTGCCCGTCAGGTGATCTTCCTGGTAGCCGGTGCCGACAAGCGGCAGGCGCTTGAGCGCCTGTTCGACGGCGGCGAGTCGACGCAGCGGACCCCTGCTCGCCTGGTGAAGCCTGCGGGCACGGTGCTGGTGCTGGCCGATCGTGCCGCCGCAGCCGGCTTGCCTGCGTTGGTGGAGGCCTGAGCACTGCCCATGGCTGAAACACCAGGGCCCCCTTCCCAGCCAGCTCCAACAGCGCTGACGTTGGTTGCCGGCGATGGCTTCAGCGGCTGGATGGCCCTCAACGACACGATCATGGGGGGACGCAGCCAGGGGAAGTGTTCCAGTGGGTCCGGCGGTCTGCTGCTTGAGGGCCAGGTGGTGGCCGAGGGCGGCGGTTTTGTGAGCGCCCGTTCGCCGCAGTTCAGCCCACCCCTCGATCTCTCCGGCTATGGCGCCCTGCAGTTGGAGCTGGAGGGTGATGGTCGCCGCTACAAGCTGGCGCTGGCCTGTGCCGATGGCCTGGCCGGCCTCACTGAACTGATCCCCGGTGGCCTGCGCTGGGTGGCTGAATTCAGCACCCAACCCGAGGGTCTCAGCACCGTGACGATCCCCTTCAACCGCCTCACCCCAAGTGTGCGGGCCCAGCCGGTGGGCTTGCCGCTGCGCTTCGATCCTGCCCGTATCACCCGTCTGCAGGTGCTCCACTCCCGTTTCGGCGACACCGGCCAAGCCAATCCGGGCTTCCGGGCCGGCGCCCTGCGGCTCGGGATCCGCTCGATCACGGCCGTGGCCTAGCCGGCTGAATCAACGTGGGCAGTGCTGGCGCCGAAGACCCAAAACAGCCCCAGGAGAAGCCTGATTGGGGGCCGTTCCTGGCCCAGCTGGCGGCGGCAGCGGATCTATGCCTTAAGCCCCGGCGTCACGCAGCCCGATTCAGTGGTCAATCACCCGAGGCGGAGGGCTTTTGCAGCGACCTGTGCCTGAGGATCGAGGCCCGTGATCCAGATGGCTGCCGCTGGCCCGAGGGCGATCTGGAGCTGGAGATCTACCGCAGTGGCAGCGATCTGAACCTGATGCTCAGCAGCCTTGCCGATGAGGAGGCACCGCTGCTCTGGCACGGTCAGCACGCGGTGTGGATGCATAGCTCCAGCGGCCAGCGCTGTGAACGGCCGCAGGATGGAGCGCCCTTGGAGGCCCTGGCCCGCCGCATCCGCGCCCTGGTGGTGGGCGGTTGATCAGGGCTGGTCGGTCACGGCCCCCTTGCTGCTGGAGCTCACCTGGCGGGCGTACTTGCCCAGCACCCCGGTGCGGTAGCGGGGCTCGGGCTTCACCCAGGCGGCGCGGCGGCGGGCGATCTCCTCGTCGCTCACATTGAGCTGGATCAGCAGCTGGTTGGCATCCACGGTGATGCTGTCGCCCTCCTGCACCAGGCCGATGGTGCCGCCCACGGCGGCTTCGGGAGCGATGTGGCCGATCACCAGGCCAAAGGAGCCACCGGAGAAGCGGCCATCGGTGATCAGGGCCACCGAATCCAGCAGACCCTGGCCCACGATCGCCGCGGTGGGGCTGAGCATCTCGCGCATGCCGGGGCCGCCAACGGGGCCCTCGTTGCGCACCACCACCACATCACCGGGGTTGATCTGCTTGTCGAGGATCGTCGCCAGACAGGTCTCCTCGCTCTCGAACACCCGCGCCGGGCCGGTGATCACCGGATTTTTCACGCCGCTGATCTTGGCCACGGCGCCCTCCTGGGCCAGGTTGCCCTTGAGGATCGCCAGGTGGCCCTTGGCGTAGAGCGGGTTGCTCAGCGGCCGGATCACCTCCTGACCGGCCGGGGGCTCACTGGGCACATCGGCCAGCACCTGCCTGAGGGTCTTGCCCTCGATGGTTTTGCAGTCGCCGTACAGCAGGCCGGCATCGAGCAGCAGCTTCATCACCTGGGGAATGCCGCCGGCCTGGTGCAGGTCCACGGTCACGTAGCGGCCGCTGGGCTTGAGGTCGCAGATCACCGGCACCCGCTGGCGGATGGTCTCGAAATCGTCGATCGTGAGATCCACGCCGGCGGTGCGGGCTACGGCCAGCAGGTGCAGCACCGAATTGGTGGAGCCGCCAACGGCCATGATCACGCTGATGGCGTTCTCAAAGGCCTCGCGGGTCATCAGATCGCGCGGGCAGATGTTGGCCTGGATGGCCTCGGCAAGCACCTCGGCGCTGTGGGCGGCGCTGTCTGCTTTTTCGGGATCCTCGGCCGCCATGGTGGAGCTGTAGGGCAGGCTCAAGCCCATCGCCTCAAAGGCGGCGCTCATCGTGTTGGCGGTGAACATGCCACCACAGCTGCCGGCACCGGGGCAAGCGTTCTTTTCGATCGCGGTGAGTTCCTGCTCGTCGATGCGGCCGCCGCTGTATTGCCCCACCGCCTCAAAGGCGCTCACCACAGTGAGGTCGCAGGCACCGAGTTTGCCTGGTTTGATCGTGCCCCCATACACAAAGATGGCGGGGATGTTCATTCGGGCCATGGCCAGCATGGCGCCGGGCATGTTCTTGTCGCAGCCGCCGATCGCCAGCAACGCATCCATGCTCTGGCCGTTGCAGGCGGTTTCGATCGAGTCGGCGATCACCTCACGGCTCACCAGGGAATACTTCATCCCTTCGGTGCCCATCGAGATGCCATCGCTCACCGTGATCGTGCCGAACATCTGGGGCATGGCGCCGGCGGCATGGGCGGCCTGCTCAGCCCGTTTGGCGAGATCGTTCAGCCCCAGGTTGCAGGGCGTGATCGTGCTGTAACCGTTGGCGATGCCGATGATCGGCTTGTTGAAGTCTTCGTCGCCGAAGCCCACGGCCCGCAGCATGGCGCGGTTGGGGGAGCGCTGGATGCCCTGGGTGATGGCGGCGGAGCGAAGCATGGAGGCGGATGGATCACGCTCCAGCAACCTACCGATCGGTGTGGCGCAGCGAAGGCTGCGGAGCGCTCAAGCTTCTGGCTGCAGGTTTTCCAGCTGGCGACGCACATCCTCGATCGCCTGGTTGAGCTGGTGAACCTTGTCGTGAAGTTGCCGTTCCTGCTGGCTACGCTCGCCGCTGCTGAGCTGCAGCTCCGGTTCCCCCTGCTGCCTGAGCAGCTTCAGCAGCCGCTGCTGGCGGCTTTGCATGCGGCGCTGCTCTGCCCGGGAGAGCAGCCACCAGGCCAGGCCGCTGGCACCGAGCACCGCCCCGGCCAGGGCGCCGCCGAGCACCAGGCCACCTCCAGATGCTGAACCTGCCGCTGCGCTTCGATCACCCATCGCCTAGCCCGTTATTTGCTGCTTCGCTTGAGCCTAGGCAGCTCTGCGGGCCCCGTCTGCCATCAGGGTTGGGGCTGGGGTGCTGTGCCGTAGAGACGGTCGCCCGCATCCCCCAGTCCTGGGACGATCCGGTATTGGCTATCGAGATCAGGATCAATGCAGCCGGTGTAGATCGTCAGCTGGGGAAAGCGTTCACCCACCTGCTTGAGCCCGGCACTGGCCGCCAGGGCCGTGATCACCCGCAGCCGGTCGCCCTGCACTCCCTTGGCCTGGAGCCGCTCGAGCACCTGCAGCAGGCTGCCGCCGGTGGCCAGCATCGGATCGAACACCAGCACCCCCACCCGCTCTGCGATCGTGGATGGCAGGCAATCGAGGTAAACGGAGGCCTCGGCGCTCTGCTCATCTCGGCGCAGACCCATGTGGGCCACCGTGGCCTGGGGCACAACCGTCTGGCCGCCCTGCCAGAGCCCAAGGCCGGCCCGCAGGATCGGCACGGCCAAAAGGGCCACCGAACCATCCACCACTGTTCCTTCGGCGGCGGCCAGCGGCGTCTGCACGCTCACCCTCTGGTGGGGGATCCAATCGCGCAGGGCCTCGTAGGTGAGCCAACGTCCGAGTTCAGCCATCGCCGTAGCGAACAGGGCTGGCGGGGTCTGCTGGTCGCGCAGCAGGGTGAGCCAGTGGCCGATCAGGGGATGGGGTGGGACCACCACCCGCAGGGACATGGACATGGCGGCGGCGGCAGCTCGCAGACCCCGATGGGACTGCCATAGGTTGGCGCCACGCTAAGGGGGCTTTGATGACCTGCCAGAGGACCGCCCCGAATAGCAGCAGATTCGTGCCAGCACGGGGCTCAGCCCACCGCATCGGGCAGGGCATCGCCCGGGCACTGGTTCTGGTGCTGCTGCCTGCCGTGCTGCTGCTTGCTGCTGTGGCGCCAGCCCAGGCGATCACGGCTCCTGAGCTGCGCGGCCAACGCAGCATGCAGGACCTCAGCCCCGACATGCACGGCCGCAATTTGCAACAACAGGAATTCCTCAAGGCCGAGCTGGCCGGTTTTGATTTGAGTGACAGTGATCTGCGCGGTGCCGTGTTCAACGGCAGCAACCTCGAGGGCAGCAACCTCAGCGGCGCTGATCTGGGTGATGTGGTGGCCTTTGCCTGCCGTTTCCAGAACGCCAACCTCAGCGGTGCGGTGCTGGTCAACGCCATGCTGATGCAGAGCCGCTTCAAGGGCGCCAACATTGATGGGGCTGATTTCACCGATGCGGTGCTGGATCTGCCCGAACAGAAAGCCCTCTGCAGCCGGGCCAGTGGCACCAATGCCCGCACCGGCGTGGCCACGCGCCAAAGCCTGGGCTGCAGAGACGCCTGATCGCCCCCGTTCCTGATCCACAGGAGCTGCCGTAGCATCATCTTCCGGTTCCGGCGGGGATCAGCCGCTGGAGGTAACGGGGAAAGACCGGTGTGAAGCCGGCACTGTCCCGCAGCTGTGAAGGTCAGGAATCACTCAATCCTGTCCAAGTCAGAACGCCCGCCGCTACAACCCCATCACCGGCGCGGACCGGACACCAACCATGATCGTCTTTGCCAGGGCCCGCCGGCCCATTGGATTGCTGTTGCTGAGCGCCATCGGCTCGATCATCAGCATCCCCCCAGCCCTGGCCCACCACCCGATGGAGGGCTCAACTGAACCTTTTGGTGTTTGGGCCGGGCTGCTGAGCGGTATGGCCCATCCCCTGCTGGGGCCTGATCACCTGCTGTTCCTCCTGGCGATCGGCCTGGTGGGCCTCAGCCGTCCGATGGTCTGGGTGCCCCTGCTGCTGGCCGCGGGCCTGGGCGGTTCAGCCCTGGGATTGCTGCTTCCCGGGCTGCCGGCATCTGAAGTGTTGGTGGCCGTTTCCCTGGTGTTGATCGCCCTTGTGCTTCAGAAGGGCTGGGATGCCCGCCTGCTGCTGCCGGCGATCGCCGTTCACGGTTATGTACTCAGTGGCACGGTGCTGGGTTGGGAAGCCACCCCGCTGGCTGCCTATCTGGTGGGGCTGCTGCTCTGCCAGGGGGTGCTGTTGACCGTGGCAGTGCAGCTGGTGCGCCGCTGGGCCGAGCGCGCCTCATCCGAGGCTCTCGCCCTGGTCAGAGGCGGCCTGATCGGCATTGGCGCAGCGTTCAGCTGGTCAGCCCTGGTGGCTTGATGCGGCGATGCGCCAATCCACTCTTGCCTCCACACCTGTGAAAGTTGAAACATCGCCGCGGCTGCCGGTGACCGTGGTCACCGGCTTTCTCGGTGCCGGCAAGACAACCCTGCTGCGCCATCTCCTCCTCCATGGCAAGCGTCGTTTGGCGGTGCTGGTTAATGAATTCGGCGAGGTGGGAATCGACGGGGAGTTGTTGCGCAGCTGCGGCTTTTGCCCTGAGGATGAGCTGGAGGGCCGACTGGTGGAGCTGGCCAACGGTTGCCTCTGCTGCACGGTGCAGGACGACTTCCTGCCGGTGATGCTGAAGTTGCTCGAGCATCGAGACAACCTTGATGGTCTGCTGGTGGAAACCAGCGGCCTGGCCCTGCCCGAGCCGCTGCTGCAGGCTTTTCAGTGGCCGGAGATCCGCAGCCGTACCCGTGTCAACGGTGTGGTCACGGTGGTGGATGGCCAGGCCCTGGCAGCAGGTTCGGTGGTGGCCGATAGGGCGGCCCTGGAGGCCCAGCGCCTGGCTGATCCGAGCCTCGACCACGCGGGCCCCTTCGACGACCTCTTTGAAGACCAGCTGGCCGTGGCAGATCTTGTTCTGGTGAGCCGCTCCGACCAGCTCAGCGACGCCCAGCAGCTTCGTGTTGAGGCGCGGCTGCGGCGCTCGCTGCGCGCCGGCACGCCGGTGCTGCCGATCGAACGGGGCAGGATCGCCCCGGAGCTGGTGCTTGGCCTTGAGGGCATCCCAGAAGCTCCCAGGCATGGGGAGGACGATCACGGCCAGCACGAGCATGACCACGACCACGACCACGACCACGAGCATGTGCCGGTGCAGTCGGTGCTGCTGCGGCTGGGCGGTGACTTCGAGCGTTTGGCACTGGAAGCCACCCTGCTCGATCAGATCCGCGAGCAGGGGTTGATTCGCCTCAAAGGAAGGCTTCAGCTCTCAGACAAGGTGCGCCCCCTGCAGATTCAAGCCGTCGGCCCCCGTCTGGAAACCTGGTTTGAAGGCGATCACGCCGGCGGCAGCGGCAAGGCAGCGAGCAGCCAAGAGCCGCCCGCGGCACTGGAGTTGGTGGTGTTGGGTCTGAATGTGAACTTGCAGCAGCTCGAAGCGGCCATCGCAACCGCACGCCGCAGCTAGTTGGCTCAGGCTTCAATCGAGGGGGATCGAACCGAGGGCGCAGATGCCATCCCAGCAGAGGGCAGCGCTTGCCTGATCCCAGCGGCCCTCCACCAGCTGCTCGGGACCATTGTTGCGCTGCAGGGTGATCTGGCCCCGGCCGTCATGGCGGAACTCGAGCACCTGCTCCCCGACATCAAGCCACCAGTGCTCGCCCACCTGCTCAATGCGCATGCGGCATTGCCGCCAAGCTCCATCGTTGAGCCGGCACTGCAGCTGAATCTCCTCGAGTGCGGCCTGGGCAGCGGCCGGTGCCGCCGAAGCATCGATCAGAGCGAGCAGCGCCAGCCCCAGTCCGGCACCAACGGCAAGCGCTGAGAACTGCCAGGGAACTCGTCTCGGCTTTGCCACAGCTGAAGCCCCAGAAGGGATCTGTTCAACTTGAGTCCAAATGGGTAGCTCAGGGGAGGCGGCCTGCCAAGATTTAACAAACACGATTGTCGCTGGTGACCCTTTACAAGGCTCGCGTGCTGGTTTCTTTGCGTTCCTCGGTACTTGATCCCGCAGGCGAGGCCACCCGTGCCGCCGCGGCCCGCCTTGGCGTTGGCGGGGTGCAGCGGTTGCGCATTGGCAAGGCCATCGAAGTGGAGCTTGAAGCGCCCGACCAGGCAACGGCTCGGGCCCAGCTGGAGCTGCTCAGCGATCGCCTTCTTGCCAACCCGGTGATCGAGGATTGGCAACTTGATCTGGCCGACGCCAGCTGAGGAAGCCAGATGACGATCGGCATCGTGGTTTTTCCCGGCTCCAACTGTGACCGGGATGTGCGCTGGGCCCTGGAAGGTTGTCTAGGGATACCGGTGCGTTTCCTCTGGCACGAGGAGCGGGATCTCTCTGGCCTTGAGGGCATTGTTCTACCCGGAGGCTTCAGCTACGGCGATTACCTGCGCTGTGGAGCCATCGCCCGCTTTGCACCGGTGCTGGAGGAGGTGCGGTCCTTCGCAGCACGGGGCGGGCCGGTGCTGGGCATCTGCAACGGGTTCCAGGTGCTCACGGAACTGGGTCTGTTGCCGGGGGCGCTCACCCGGAACCAGCAGCTCCATTTCATCTGTGAAGCAGCAAGCTTGGAGGTGAGGCCGGGATCCTGCAACTGGCTGCAGGGCTATGGAGGCGGTGAAACGATCAGCCTGCCCATCGCCCACGGCGAAGGCCGCTTCCAGCTTGAGGCCCACACCCTGCTGGAGCTGGAAGAGCGCGGCCAGATCGTGCTGCGCTACATCGATAACCCCAACGGCTCGGTTGGCGATGTGGCCGGACTCAGCAACCGCTCCGGCAACGTGCTCGGCCTGATGCCCCATCCGGAGCGGGCCTGCGATCCCATCACAGGTGGCATCGATGGACGCCGGCTGCTGGCTTCTTTGCTGGGCTGAATCCCAGCATAGGCCAGGGCCAGGCTGCGATGACCGCGGAGGGGCCTTGACATCAAAAGGGGCCTTGCGGCCCCTGATTCAGCCCCTGAGGGGCTACCAATGTCGCGAAAGACCGCTTCAGTTGACGGCGGCGAAGAACTCCTTGCTGCCGACAGGATCGGGCTTCATCGTTTTTTCACCCGGGGTCCAGTTGGCCGGGCAAACCTCATCGGGGTGCGACTGCACGTATTGGAAGGCCTGCAGTACCCGCAGGGTTTCATCAACACTGCGGCCAACTGGTAAATTATTGATGGTGCTGTGCATGATCACACCATCCGGATCGATGATGAACAAACCGCGTAAAGCAACTCCAGCTTCATCATCAAGTACGTTGTAGGCGGAAGCAATCTCTTTTTTAAGGTCTGCCACTAGCGGATAGGCGATATCGCCAATGCCGCCATTCTTGCGTTCGGTCTGAATCCAGGCCAGGTGGCTGAACTGGCTGTCCACAGAAATGCCGAGAACTTCAGTGTTTCGGCCGGTGAAATCAGCGTAGCGGTCGCTGAAAGCAATGATTTCTGTAGGACAGACGAAGGTGAAATCCAGGGGATAGAAGAAGAGCACCACGTACTTGCCGCGGTACTGGGAAAGTTTAATGTCCTTGAACTCCTGATCAACTACGGCCGTAGCGGTGAAATCAGGAGCCTGTTGGCCCACGCGCAGGCAACCGTTGGAGGTCATGGTGAAGGATTTAAGGGGAAAGGGCAGGATCACGGACCCAGATAGCCGAAGTCGGATCGACTACCAGTTGTGACCATTTCAATTTATCACAGAGGACCCGGGCCTCGGCGCATCCTAAGCTGGTTGGACTTTACGGGTGAGCGATGGGTTGGGATCCCACCGTGCTGCGCAAGTACAACACCACCGGCCATTTCCGCCTGCTCAACCAGCTCCGCGGCGAACTTCAGGCCCATCCGATCCAGCGCCGCGGCGCCTCCGAGCTGGCAGTTCCTGCAAGGAGCGGTCCTGGGAGTGGCTCTGCCAGTGGCGGAACTGCTGCCCGCGGGCGCCGCAGTGTGCGCACTGTGGAAATTCGTCCCCAGTCCTATGGACGCAACCGGCGGGCCGTCGGCGACGGCTATCCCCCCATTGATTTGCTTCCCGCAGCTGAAGAGTCTGGCGATGCTGGCGTTAACGGCAGCTTCCGCGATCGACTTAATGCGATTGAGATGCGCTGATCGCTAACGATTCCATGGGCTAGGGCTAGGGCACTGGCCTTGGCACGTGGCCAAATGCTGATGATTGATTAATTACTGACGAATAATCAATCGTGATGACAAGGGGATGGCTCGGGGGAGACTTGAACTCCCGACCTTGGGGTTATGAATCCCACGCTCTAACCAGCTGAGCTACCGAGCCGTAGGGGCAATTGTAGACGATGGCCAAACGGCCAAACGCCATCGGATCGGGGCTGTGGCTCAGGCCTTGGAGGGCAGAAACTCAAGTGGATTCAGGGCGCCCTTGCCGGGGTAATGGATCTCAAAGTGCAGATGGGGACCAGTGCTGCGGCCCGTGCTGCCCATCAGGCTGATCGTGGTGCCCTGCCTGACTTGTTCGCCCACTTTGACCAGAAGGCGGCTGTTGTGGGCGTAGCGAGAGATCGTGCCGTCGGCATGCCTCAACTCAACAAAATAGCCATAGCCGCCGTCGTGCCAGCCCGAGTAGAGCACCTCGCCATCCTTCACCGCCTGAATAGGGGTACCCACATTGTTGGCAACATCGATGCCCCTGTGCATACGACCCCAACGCCAGCCGTAGCCAGAGGTGAAAACGCCCTTGGTGGGCCAGATCCAATCGGCGGAGGAGTTGCTGCCGTCGAATGGCTTGGGGGTGTTGCCGAAGCTGGGAGCCTGGGGCCAGCTGAGGCCGCCACTGCCCACAGGGGCCAGACCGAGCACCATCCGGGCCTGGCCGCTGCCGGCCTGGGCAAGCCTTACCTGGGTGCCGGCAATCAGGCGAGCCGCCTCCAGGCCTGGATTGAGGCGGATCAGATCGTGAAGGGTAAGGCCGTAGCGATGGGCAATTCTTGCGAGGGTATCTCCCACGCGGATCGTGCCGGTTTCCTGCGGTGGGGGTGGTTGCTGCAGCGGAGCCGAGCGGCGCAGCTCGGATGTGTCGAGCGAGGCGAGCAGTTTCACCCGGCGCGTCTGCTGACTGGACACCACCAGCCAGTCGCCATGGTTGAACTGGTGATCTTCATTGACCTCGTTGAGGCGAGCGAGGCCGGTCTCGTTGATTTCGAGCTGGCGGGCCAGATCTTCAAGGGCGATGGGCTGGCGGACGCGCACCCAAAGGCGGTCAGAGGTGGCTGGCAGCGCAGCAACCAATGAAGACTCAAAGCCATCGCTGCCTAACGAGGACTGGCTTGAGAGATCTGCCCTGGCGATCAACCCGGCTACGGGGAGCAGCAGTGCAGTGCAAAGCAGTGGCCAAGGCTTCATGCAATTTCACCCAGTGGACAAAAACCCGGCGGAGAAGCCAACATCCCCGGGTCGCGCAAAGGGTACCTCCTGTGGCCGGGCGCCGCAACGTTCTGGCGACCAGTTCCACGTTTGCTAGGGCTGCAGCTGCCGCAGCGCCTCGAACAGGGCCACGCCCACGGCTACCGAGAGATTGAGGCTGCGTACGCCACCGCCGGCCTCGATCGCCCCGGGCATCGGGATGCCGAGGCGTGCATCGGCGGCGGCCAGAACGCTCTCGGGCAGGCCGCTCGACTCGCAGCCGAACAACAGCCAGTCGTCTTCGCAATAGGAGACCTGGTGATAGGGCTGCTGTCCGTGGCGCGTGAAGGCCAGCAGCCGACCGGGCCGCTGGCGGCGGTGCGCCTCAAAGGCGCCCCAGCTGGCGTGCTCCTGCAGCTTCACCCAGGGCCAGTAGTCGAGGCCGGCCCTGCGCAGGTAGCGGTCGTCGAGGCTGAAGCCCAGGGGGTGGATCAGATGCAGAGGGCTGTTGGTGGCGGCGCAGCTGCGCGCCACATTGCCGGTGTTGGGAGGAATCTGCGGCTGATGGAGCACCACCTGGGGCATGGTTCAAGCCTCAGGTACCGGCTCGGAGAGAGCAAGCAGGTTGATCGCCCGGCCGTGCAGCACCAGCCAGGAGGCATCGCAGCAGCGGTGAAGACGATCCAGAAGGGCCCCCATCCGATCGCGGAACAGACCGCCGATGGCCGTAGCTGGCACCACGCCCCAGCCGGTTTCCTCTGCCACCAGGATCACGGCAGCCTGACAGCTCTGCAAAGCAGTCAGAAAGTGCATCTGGCACTGCTGCCAGCTGGCAGCATCCAGGGCCAGGTGCAGGGCCAGCCAGGTGCCGAGGGCGTCAACCAGCAGCAGATCGCTGGGCCCAAATTGCTCGAGCGATTCGGCCAGGGCCGGGCCGGGGCTATGCAGAATCCATTCCTGCGGGCGCCGCTGGCGATGCAGGGCGATCCTGGCCTGCCAGCTGGGATCGTTGGGATGGTCTGCCGCGGTGGCCAGGTAGTGAACCCGAAGCGGGCTGCGGTCAGCCAGATGTTCTGCCCATCTGCTTTTGCCGCCGCGGCTGGGGCCGCAGACGAGGGTGAGACTGCCGGCTTCAACCACCACCGTTCATGTTGCGCAAGGTGGCCACCGACGATGGTGAAACCCGGTTCAGATAGCGGAATATCCAGTACTTGAAGATCGTGGCCAGCACCACCGGGAAAGTGGCGATGAACAACATCACGAAGTTTTCCCGAGCCGGCAAGCCAAAATGGAGCGCTATACCGTTCAGCAACACGGTCCAGCCCTCAGGGCTGTGGAAGCCAACAAAGATATCGGTGAACAAAATGATCGCGAAGGCCTTGGCGCTGTCGCTGAGGCCATAGATCAGCTCATCGAGGAAGCCTCGTAGAACCTGCAGGTCTTCGCGGCCGAGCAGGCAGACGGCGCTGAAGCCCAAAAGGCCGCAGAGATCTGCGATCACGTTTTTGATCGCCCGGGTGCTCTGCTGATCGGCGTCTTCCTTGAGTTCCTGGGCCTTGAGGGCCAGCTGGGCCTGCAGCTCCTCGCGGCTAGGCACGGGCCTGCCCTTGAGCAGGGCGTCGAACTCCACCTCCGCCTGAAACACCCGCAACCGCTCCACCGCCCGCTCTTCCAGGTTGGGCCGCGGGTAGCTGAGGAAGGCGTAATCCGGCTCGAAACGATTCACCAGCGGGGAAACCAGATAGGTGCGGCTCACCTGCTGCACCAGGATCGGAACCAGAATGAGGAGCAGGAGGATACGCAGCGACACCAGGGTCGAATCGCGGCGGCGGCGGAAGCCGGCCACCAACGATGCTTCCGCTTCCGGATCAAGCTGGCGGCGCACCTGGTCGAACACCCCGAGCAGGCTGCGCGGAAGCATCTCCGGGGAGCGGGTCAGGGCCGTTTGGCTGGAGCGAGTCGGGGAGTAACGGCTCACCACCGACTCGATCAGCTGCAGTTGCCGCAAGTCCTGGCCGCTGAATTCTGCGCGCTTGGGTTCAAGGCGCTCCAGAGACTGGTTGCAGACCTGCAGGGCGGCTCGAAAGCGCCTCAGAATCTGGGCCTGCACGGGACGCGGCAGGTTCAGATCAAGGTCTTCGCGGACCGGGCGGTCGTTGTAGAACTCCAGCTCGAAACCCTGGATCAGCAGTGCAGCCTCATAGGCGCGTTCCAGGTTGTTGGTGAGATCGCGGGATTGGGCCCTGCCGAAGGCCCCGGTCCAATCGGTGAGGCCCATCGCAGGATCAGCGGGAGAAGACCCACCAGGTGAGCATCGGCACAACCGTGCCAGCCACCAGCAGCACCACCACCCAGAGCAGAGCCTTGCTGCCGGCGGTTTCCTCCTGGCTTGGGATGTTGCTGGGCACGGCCTGGAACTCAGCGATCACAGGGGGGCCAGGATCGTCTGCACCGCTGAGCACGGTTGCAAGACGCTCAAGGGCATCGAGGGAGGCCTGGCGGTAGCGGCCGCCATCGCGCAGGGGCTGCCCCATCGTGGCGGAGGCGGTGCTGCGCAGCATCTCTGGGGAGAGCTGAGCTTTGAGTTCGCCGGAAACAGCGATCGCGGCCGTGTTGTTCTGACCATCGATCAGCAGCAGCAGTTCGCCCTGGCGCTCTGAACTGGCTTCCTGCCAGCGATCAACAAGTTGCTGGGCCAGCTGATCGGCACTGAGGCCGTAATCAAGGCGCTTGACCGTGACCAGATGGGCCGAGATCCGATCGGGGCCCAGAGCCTCAAGGCGGCGTTGCAGCTCGTTGGTTGTGGAACGGCTGAGCAGCTCGGCCTGATCAAGCACCCGTTGCTCTGGAGCTTGGCTGGGAAGATCGGCAGCCGAGAGTGCCGCCAGGGGGGCTGCCGGCAACAGAACCAGCAACGCTGCTGCCAGCAGGCCAAACCAGGATGTGATCGCTGCCAACGGGACCAGAGCGGACATCGCCCCCTAGTTTGCCTCCAGATGGCACTGGTGGGGATCCTCTCGGGCAAGAGCACTACAGATCCCCATAGGCTTGATTTCATAAGCTGCCTTGATGAGCCTGCCCTCCCCTGCCCGGATCACGCTGGCTGCGGGGTTACTGGGCCTGCTTGGGGCGGTGCTCAACCAGCTGCTCACACCTGAGATAACACAGGGTTTTCTGCGCGCCGAGGCGCTGGCGGCCTTGATGGGTGTGGGCTTGCTGTTGGTGGCAATCCTCTGGACCCGTGCGATTCCGCTGGCTCCGGAGCGGGCGGCACTGGAAGGGGAGCAGGGGCTGCGCCTTGCGCCAGGTCTGGATCCAGGCCTGGCCACCGACCTGGCCTGGGCCAGCCAGATGCTGCTCACGGCTACCCCTGCGGTGACAGTGATGCTGCACTGGAATGGCGAGGCGGTGCTGCAGCGCGGCTTGATGGCAGTGGCCGGCGCGTTCGAACCCGGTGAGGTTTGCGAGCAGGCGCGCCAGCGAGGCAGGGCGATCGCGCTGGTGAACCTGGCGCTCTACCCGGGCAGGGCGGAGTTTGATGCCCTGTTGCCGGGCCTGCCGAGTGTGGTGGTGGAACCGTTGGCGGATCGGGGCTGGCTGGTGGTGGGGGGATGGTCGCCTCGCTGCTTCAGCCGCAGCGATGAGGCCTGGATCCATGGCCTCGCTCTGCGGATCACAGAGCAATTGCTGAACGCGGAGCTGGCTTCCCCTGGGGCTTGCTCGGCAGCTTGAGGGTTGTCTGCACCCGCCCGCCCGGTGTGCTGAACAGCGCCTCGCCCCCGGATCCCAGCCTGCCGGCCAGGGAGCTGCTGCGGGTGATCTGCTGGGGGGCGCTGCGCCGCAGCTCCACATCGCCGCTGGCGACGAAACGACGCTGCTGCCAGTTCCAGCTGCATTGCTGGGCCTGGAGACTCTCGGCGGGCTGCTGCAGCCGGCATCCCCGAGGCACATGCCCGCTGCTGCGCTGCAGATCGATCACAAAGGCCTCGCCCCAGGCCTGGCTGCTGCCGGCCCTGGCCTCGAAGGGTGCACCGCTGCTGATCGTCTCGCGGGCCAGATCAACTTCGGTGCGTTGGGCGTTCACAACGGCATCCCGGGAAGGGTCCACAAAGCGCACAGGAGCGAACAGCGTCAGCTGGCGCTGTTCGGTGTTGCCCTCCATGCCGCTGGCGGTGATGGTTTGGGGTTTGGAGCCCTTGCCCAGGCGACGCTCACCGGCCACCGCACCGGGGGCGCTCAAGACGCCGCTGGCGGGGAACCAGTCGACCTGAATCACCTTCACCACCAGATCCGGAGGGGGCCCTGGCCTGGCAGGTGGCTTCTGCCAGTGGAGCAGGGTTGGGCTGCCGCGCAGCTCCAGCTTGTTGGCATCGAGCAGAAAGCGGGCCTCTCGGGCCGTGATCTGAAGGCCCTGCTGCTGCGCCATCGGCTTGC
>JAWOHV010000262.1:0-22732 GCA_046484965.1 Prochlorococcaceae cyanobacterium | reverse complement strand
CCTGACCCTCTCCGCGGGCTCCGTCAGCTTCTCCGGGACCCAGGGGGGCGGGAATCCCCCGGCACACGACATCGTCATCAGCAACACCGGTGCCGGATCCTTCGCGGGTCAGCAAGACCGGAGCTGCGCGGTGCTGAAGCCTAGGGAGGCCCTGTGGAGGGGAGCAGATCAGCGCTCACGACGCGGTCGCGCCCGCCCTCCTTGGCCACGTACAGGCGGCGATCGGCCCGCTCCAGCAACTGGCGGGCAGTGATCGAGGGGCCGGCCTCGCTGCTGGCCGCCACGCCGGCGCTGAAGCGGATCGCCAGCTCCGCCCCCTGCCAGTGCAGCGGGTTGGCATGGAGATGGCGGCGCAGCTGCCGCAGACGCTCGACCAGCTGGCGGGCCTCGGCGTGAGCCATCACCACCAGGAATTCCTCGCCGCCGTAGCGGCCCACCAGGTCGTAGGGGCGGCAGTCAGCCGCCAGCAGGGCAGCGAACTCCCGCAGCACCTGATCACCCGCCAGGTGGCCATGGCCGTCGTTGATCCGCTTGAAGTGGTCGATGTCGAGCAGGGCCAGGGCAAAGCCCCCCTCGCCGCGGCGCACCTCACTGATCAGCGCCTCGAGGCGCTCGAGCAGGTAGCGACGGTTGGCCAGGCCGGTGAGGGCATCGTGAATGGCGATCCGATAGAGCTCCTCCTCGGCCCGGCGGCGCTCGATCGCCAGGCCGCTGGCCTCCACCACGATCTGCAGCAACGCGATTTCATCGGCCTGCCAGTGGGTGGGGGAGACGCAGTCGTCGAACCCCATGAAGCCCCAGAAAACCTCGCCGCAGAAAATCGGCAGAGTGAGGATGCTGAGGATGCCCTGTGAGGCCAGGATGCTCCGCTCCGGCTCCGCCAGCTCCTCCACCACCCCCGCGTAGGCCTGGCCGCCGCTGAGCACCGCCCCCATGGTCGGAGCGAAATCCCGGTAGGCCACGTGTTGCAGCAGCGGGTTGTCGATCTCCGGCGCGATCCCCGGGGCGCAGGCCTCATGGATCTGGCAGGAGCAGAGGCCCTGCTCGGGACCCGGCTCGTTGCGAAACACATAGGCGCGGCTGACCCCAGTGGCCCGCTGCAGGATCTCCACGGTGCGCTGCAGCTGGGCCGCCAGCTCACCGCCACCCACCAGAACCCGGGCACATTCAGCCACCGCCTGCTCATAGAGCAGCTTGCGGGCCATCGCCTCGCCCTGGCACACCACCTGCACCTGGTTGCGCAGGCGCCCCACCAGCAGGGCCAGCGGCGTCTCCGGGGTGATCAAATCGCGCGCTCCTGCCGCCAGCAACCGCTCGAGCTCAGGCCCATCCGGCGCCGCACCGTGCAGGATCACCGCCAGCTCAGAGCCGGCAGGCCGCTGACGCAGCTGGCGCAACAGCTCCAGCACCGGCAGCTCCGGTGAGGCGGTGTCAAGCAGCAGCAGCCGCGGCTGCTCACGCTCCACGGCCGCCAGCCAGGCGGCCGCTGTGGATGCTGCCACTGGGGCCAGGCTGCGGGCCTGGAGGCCGTGGTGTTCGAGCAGTTCAGCCAATGCGGTCGCAGCGGCCGCTTCCGCGGCTACGACCAGCACATCCAGACTCATGGCGGCCGCCTCGGCTCTGGCTGCGCGGCATCTGCCAGAGCCAAGCGCAGCCGGTTGAGGGCCTCGCCCACCGTGAGGGTCTGGATCCAGGTGCGGCCGCGGCTGGAGCCGAAGCGCACCGCCTCGCTGCAGCAGCCGCCGGGGCCGGCGATGGCGATGTGCACCAGCCCCACGGGCTTGTCGGCGCTGCCGCCGCCGGGTCCGGCGATGCCGGTCACGGCGATGGCCCAGCTGGCGCCAGTGCTGCGGCGGGCGCCCTCGGCCATCGCCAGAGCCACCGGATCGCTCACGGCGCCGTGGCGCTCCAGCAGCTCCGGCGCCACCGCCAACAGACCCTGCTTGATCGCATTGGCATAGGCGATCACCCCGCCCAGGAACACATCGGAGGCGCCCGGGATCGCCGCCAGGGCCGCCCCCAGGCCGCCGCCGGTGCAGCTCTCGGCCACCGCCAGGGTTTCAGCGCGCTGCCGCAACAGATCGAGCACCACCGAAGCCAAGCTGTCGGCATCGGCGCCATAGCAGAGCCTGCCGGTGCGGCGACGCAGCTCCGCCTCCACCGGCGCCAGCAGCCCTTCAGCCTCCACCGGCGTTGGGGCGCGGGCCGTGATCCGCAGCTTCACCTCACCGGCACCGGCGTAGGGGGCCACGGTGGGGTTTTCAGCCGCCAGCAGATCGTCCACCTGCTCGGCCAGGCTGGATTCGGCCACCCCCCAGAAGCGCAGCATGCGGCTGGCGAACACCCCTGCCGCCAAACCCGAGTCGCTCAACCAGGCAGCGGCCGTGGCCTGCCACATCGCCTGAAGCTCACTGGGCACCCCTGGGAAGGTGAGCAGCGTGAACCCAGGCTGCAGCGGGAACTTCAGCGGCCCTGGATCCGGCGTCCAGATCATCCCCGGCGCCGTGCCGGTGGGATTGGGCAGCACCGCCGCCCCCTGCGGCAGCAAGGCCTGCCGGCGGTTGCTGGGGGCCACCGCCCGGCCCCGTGCCGTGATCTTGGCCTGGATGTCGGCCCACACCTGCGGATGCTCCACCAGCGGCGCGCCGAAGGCTGCAGCGATCGCCTCGGTGGTGAGGTCGTCGGGGGTGGGGCCCAGGCCGCCGGTGGTGATCAGCAGCCGGCAGCGGCCGGCCGCTTCACGCAGCGCCTGGATCAGGCGCTCGCGGTTGTCGCCCACCACCAGCTGGCGGTGGTGGGGAATGCCGAGCAGCGCCAGCTGTTCGGCGATCCAGCGGGCATTGCCGTTGGTGATGTTGCCCAGCAGCAGCTCGGTGCCGATGCACAGGATCTCAGCAGCCACGGGAGAAGCTCAGGAATGGTGGATCGGATCACGATCGCTGCTCGCCACATTGCTGCTGGGAAGCGCGTGGGAATCCTGCGGCGATTCATCTGGAGATTCATCGGGTAATTCATCGGCGGCTGCCTGCAGGGAGCGGCGGCTGCCGATCACCACCCCGATCAACACGGCGGTGGCCAGGGCCAGCCAGAGAAAGCGCATTTCCACATTGGCCAGCACCAGCGCCAGGGCGCCAAGCCACTGGGTGAAGGCATAGATGATGATCACCGTGCGCCGATGGCTGAAACCAGCCCGCAGCAGGCGGTGATGCAGGTGGCGGCGATCGGGATAGAAGGGTGAACGGCCGGCGCTGAGACGGCCCATGATCACCGCCGACATGTCGGCCAGCGGCAGCGAGAGGATCAGCAAGGGCAGCAGCAGGCTGACGCTGGTGAGGGCCTTGGCGGGGCCCACGATGCTGATCGCCGCCAGGGCGAAGCCGAGGAAATAGGAGCCGCCATCACCCATAAAGATGCGGGCGGGATTGAAATTGTGCCGCAGGAAACCAAGGCAGGCGCCGGCAAGGGCTGCCGCCAGCAGGCCAGCGGCCGTTTGTTGCAGGCTGAAGCTCACCGAAATCAGGCCCACCGCCGCAATGCCGCCGACGCCGGCCGCCAGGCCATCGAGGCCATCGATCCAGTTGATGGCGTTGGTGATCCCCACCAGCCAGATCACCGTGGCCAGCAGGCTGAGCAGGTTTGGCAGCTCCAGGCTGGGCGTGCCGGCAGCAAGACCGCCAAAGGACAGATCGATGGCACCAATGCGCACACCCTGGCTCCAGGCGGCGATCGCCACGGCGATCTGACCGGCAAGCCTTGGCAGGGGTGGCAGGGCGAAGAGGTCATCGGCCAGGCCGATGCCGAAGTAGCAGAGCGCCCCGATCAAGGTGGTCCACACCAGCCTGTCCTGGGCGGCCGGCAGGGTCCCGAACCCACCCAGGATCCAAACGAGCGCCAGGGCAAGCGTGCAGCCCGCCACCATGCCGATGCCGCCGATGCGAACCATCGGCGTGGAGTGCTGCTTGCGGGGGTCAGGCTGATCGGTGAGGCCCCAGCGCAGACCGGCGCGGCGGACCAACGGCACCACGACGCCGGTGATCAGGGTTGCACTGAGAAAGGCAACGACCGCACCAGCCGTGGGAGAGCTGGTCAGCATTGGATGGGTACGGGAACGGGAACGCCTTGGATGGGTTCGGTAAAAAACTTGGCTCACTTTAGGAAGGGCGTGCCAGACCCCCCCAGCCCCGCGGGGCACGCTCAGACGTGCTGCAGCTGACGCAGCTCGCCGTAGAGCGGAAAGCGCTGACACAACGCTGCCACCCGCTCGCGGCAGCGCAGCTCGATGGTGCTGTCTTCGGGGTTGAGCAGGCGATCGGCAATCACATCGGCCACCTCACGGAAGGCGGCCTCGTCGAAACCGCGGGTGGTGCAGGCGGCGGTACCCAGGCGCAGGCCGCTGGTCACGAACGGCGACTGGGGATCAAAGGGCACGGTGTTCTTGTTGGCGGTGATGTGCACATCGCTCACCAGCAGGTCGGCCACCTTGCCCGTCATGGCGATGCTGCGCAGATCGAGCAACACGATGTGGTTGTCGGTGCCGCCGCTCACCACGGCGATGCCACGCTCCTGGATCCGGGCCGCCAAAGCCTGGGCGTTGGCCACCACCTGCTGGCTGTAGGCCTGGAAGCTGGGCTGCAGGGCCTCCCCGAAGGCCACCGCCTTGGCGGCGATCACGTGCTCCAGCGGGCCGCCCTGGCTGCCGGGGAACACGGCCTTGTCGAACTGCTTGCCGAACGCGGCATCGCGGCAAAGGATCAGGCCGCCGCGAGGCCCGCGCAGGGTCTTGTGGGTGGTGGTGGTGACCACATCGCACACGGGCACGGGGTTGGGGTGCACGCCGGCGGCCACCAAGCCGGCGATGTGGGCCATGTCGGCCAGCAGGGTGGCGCCCACCTCATCGGCGATGGTGCGGAAGGCCGCAAAATCAATGGTGCGCGGGTAGGCGGAGTAGCCGCACACGATCAATTTGGGCTTGTGCTCCAGGGCCAGCTGGCGGATCGACTCAAAATTGAGCTGCTGGGTGTTGGGATCCACGCCGTAATGCACGGCCTTGAACCACTTGCCGCTCACGTTCACCGGCGAGCCGTGGGTGAGGTGGCCGCCGTGGCTGAGGTCCATACCCAAGATCGTGTCGCCGGGCTGCAACAGGGCCAGGAACACGGCGAAGTTGGCCTGGGCACCGCTGTGGGGCTGCACGTTGGCCCAGGCGGCCCCGAACAGCTGCTTGGCCCGCTCGATCGCCAGCTCTTCGATGGCGTCCACGTGCTCGCACCCGCCGTAGTAGCGCTTCGACGGCAGGCCCTCGGCATATTTGTTGGTAAGCACTGAGCCCTGGGCCTCCATCACGGCGCGGGAGGTGAAGTTCTCCGAGGCGATCAGCTCCAGGTGGGTCTGCTGACGCTCCAGCTCCTTGCCGATCAGAGCCGCGATGGCGGGATCACCGGCCGCCAGGGACTGGTTGAGAGCGATGCCGCTGGAATCGGCCATTGGGAGCGCGTGCGGGGAGGCTGGTCGTTGATCGTAAGGAAGTGAGCCCAAAAAAAAGCCGCCCGAGGGCGGCTGGTGGAGGGAACGCGCCTGGAGAGATTCGAACTCCCGACCCTCTGATCCGTAGTCAGATGCTCTAATCCGCTGAGCTACAAGCGCATGCAGTCATTCTCACCGCATGGGGGGCCCCTCCGTCAACTGCCGCCCCAACCACAGCTCCAGGATCGCCACCTAGGGAGCCCTGGGAGCACAATCAATTCACATCCGTCGCCCGGCAGCCATCCGATGCCGATCCGCTGGTACGGCCCCGCCGATCCCGCCGACCCCACCTACCGGCACTTCGCCCGGATCGTGAACCTCTGCGTGCACGCTGCGGCCTTCGCCGCCGTTAACAGCGGCCTGTGGTTTGTGCAGGAGCTGCGCCATCCCTGGAGCCATCTGGCCTGGCTGAGCGGAGCCTGGGGCCTAGCCCTCGGCCTGCACCTGCTGATCGTGCTGGCGCTACGGCCTCGCCGCGATGCTGCTAACGCCTCCAGCAGCGACCAGACTGATGCCAAAACCTGAAACCCCGAAGAAAGCTGCCATGGCCCTTGCCGCCACCGAACTGAAGGAGCTGGAACTGGCCCTGGCCGATCGGCTTTACCTCGATGTGGCCGGCTGGCATCTCTACCTGGGCGATGCCCACCTGGCCGAGGCGCTGGCGATCGAATGCGCCGGCAGGCTCGATCAGGGCGCGGCCGTGTGCGCCCGCCAGGCCCTCGAAGGCCTGCAGGTGCCGATCGGCGGCGGCGGCACCCGCCTGCCCCTGGCCCGCCTGATCCCAGCAGGTCAGTTGCGGGATCTGGAGGACATCCTCGAACCCTTTTGCCGATAGGGTTGCCGCACCTGCTGGGGGCATGTGCTGGTCATTGAGGTCACCAATGCCCGCGAGGTTGTGAGCCAACGGATCGGCCGCCTGGGCAGCCGGCTGCTCGGCAGGGTGGTGGATGCCGAAGCCCAGGTGGAAAAGGCCCTGATCCAGGAACTGGAGAATGCCTTCCGCGAATTCGGCATCGAGGCCCGCATCCTTTCTGTCGAAGGCCTGCAGATGCTTGGGCGCTCCCATCTGGAGATCCCGCTGCACGTGCGCGAAGAACGGCAGGTGCGGCTGCCCTGAGCGGCGCCCGATCCAGCCCCTTATCGGACTCGCCGCAGGCGGCCCTTCAGCTGCGCCACCAGCTGAAGGGCTTCCGGCACGCCGGCTGCGGCCGCCAGGGCGCCGTAGGTGAGCAGCCCTACGGCCGAGGCGAAGGAGCATTCGAGCAAGCGGCCCCAAAGGTTGGGCGGCCAGGCGATCCCCTCGGCCAGCCCCCAGGCCGCCAGGCCAGCGGCCATGGCAGCCGCCAGCAGCAGCGAGGTGTCGCGGGCCCAGACCCGTAGGGGCAGCCCCCCCAGGCGCCCCTGCAGGGCCAGCAGCAGCCCCACACAGGTGATCAGATTGACCGCCACGGTGGCCAGCACCAGACCGGCCGCGCCGTAATAGAGCGAGGGCAGCAGCTGCGCACCCCAGGGGGTGGGGCCACCCACGAAGGCCCAACAAAAAATCGCGTTCAGGCCGATCCCCGCCAGCGACCAGCGAAACGGGGTAACGCCATCTCCGAGGGCATAAAAGACGCGCACAAGCACATCTCGGGCCAGGTAGGCGGGCATGCCGATGCCGTAGGCCATCAGCAATTTGCCCACCAGGTTGGCGGCGCCGGCATCGAAGGCGCCGCGTTCGTAGATCAGCGCCACGAGCGGCACCGCCAGGGCCACCATCAGCGCCCCAAGCGGCAGCATGCTGGCGTTGGAGAGCATCAGGCCCTGGCGGATGCGGCCGATCAGCTCAGGCCTGTCCTCAGGTGCGGTGAGCCGGGCATACACCGGCAGCAGCGGCACCAGCAGGGCGTTGGAGATCAAGCCCAGGGGCGTTTGCACAAGCAGGTTGGCGTAGCCGAGGCCGGCCGCCGCGGCCGGGATGCCGGAGGCAAAGAACAGCGAAACGAACACATTGATCTGGAGCATCCCCGAGGAGAGGGTGGCCGGCCCCATCACCTTGAGAACCTCCTGAACGCCAGGGTCCTTCCAGTCCCACACCAGCTGCAGCTTGTTGAGGCCTTCGCGGCTCAGGGCCGGCAGCTGGATCAGCCACTGGAGCACGGCCCCCAGGGTGGTGCTGCCGGCCAGCACAATGCCGCCGATCACCGCCGTGGTGGGCAGGGTGATCGCAGCCCCGAGCTGCCACCAGAGCACCGCGATGCCGGCGATCACCGCCAGGCTCGAGAGCAGGGGGCTCACCGAGGGCAGCCAGAACACATCGGCAGCGTTGAGGGCCCCGAAGCCCAGGCCGATCAGGCCGGCGAACAGGGCCATCGGCGCCATCCAGCGCAACTGCAGCACGGCGATGTCGTGCCGAGTCGCATCGAGGCCCGGGCCCACCAGGGTGATCAGCGGATCGGCGAACAGCAGCAAAAGCGCCGTGACCCCAATCAGGCCCGCTCCCACCAGCGTGTTGATCGCCGCCAGCACGTGGGCACCCTCATGGCGGGGCCGGCGGGCCAGCACGCTCACCATGGCGCTGTGGAAAGGGCCGTTGATCCCACCCAGCAGGATCAGCAGGAAACCCGGCAGCACGTAGGCGTAGTTGTAGGCGTCGTAGGCCGCCCCCACACCGAAGGCGGCCGCGATCACCTGCTGGCGCACCAGGCCGGCCACCTTGCTCAAGGCGGTGGCCAGGGCCACGATCAACGCAATGCGCCGCAGGGATTGCGCCATTGGAATGGGCCCAGGACCTTCACTTGGGGGGATTCTCCACCTCAGGCCAGGAGCAGCAAGCGCCGCCGGCCCAGAATCCGGCTGATCGCCCCCCCACCCTTGACCCAGGCCAACGACCCGGCCAGCTCCCCAGCAACCTCCCCAGGGAGTGGCCCAGTGGCAGTGCTGCAGCTTGAGCCCCTGCACGAGGGCGTGCTGCTGAAGCGCTACAAGCGCTTCCTGGCCGATGTGGAACTGATCGACGGTGAGGCCGCCGGCACTGGAGCCGCCGGCACGGTGGTCACGGCCCACTGCCCCAACACTGGCCCGATGAGCGGGGTGCTCCATCCCGGTGGCCGGGTGCGCCTGCGCTATGCCCCATCCCCAAGCCGCAAGCTGGCCTGGACCTGGGAGCAGGCCGAAACCACTGGCGCCGATGGCCAGCCCTGCTGGGTGGGGGTCAACACCGCCCTGCCGAACCGGCTGCTGCGCGCCACGGTGGAGGCTGGGCTGCTGGAGCCCTGGCTGGGCCCCATCGCCGCCATCCGCGCCGAGGTGCCCTATGGCGAAGGCCGCCGCAGCCGCATCGACCTGCTGCTGACACCGGCCCAGGGGGCCAGCGATCCCAGGCCGATCTACCTGGAGGTGAAGAACACCACCTGGAGCCAGGGCGAGGTGGCCCTGTTCCCCGACACCGTCACCGAGCGGGGCCAGAAGCACCTGCTGGAGCTGATGGCCCTGCTGCCGGAAGCCAGGGCAGTGCTGGTGCCCTGCCTGAGCCGGGGCGATGTGAGCAGGTTTGCCCCGGGCGACACAGCCGACCCGCGCTACGGCGAGCTGTTTCGCCAGGCCCTGGACGCCGGAGTGGAGGTGCTGCCCTGCCGCTACAGCTTCGAGGCCGGCAAGGTGAGCTGGCAGGGGCTGGCCAGCGTGGAGCGCACAGCGCCCCTGGAGATGTTCACTGAGCGCCCCTGAAGCAGCAGCAGCCAGGCCAGCGAAAGCGCCAAAATCCCCCGATGCTCCCGTTCCACTGGCTCACCCAGACCATCGCCCTTGGTCTGGGAATCTCCTTCAGCCCGATCAACATCGCCCTGGTGGCCCTGCTGCTGCTGGGCCCCAGTCCACTGCGGCGCTGCGCCACCTACCTGGGTGGCTGGATGCTGGCCAACGGTGGGGCATTGGCAGGGGTGGTGCTGATCGGCAGCCGCTTCAGCTGGGCCATGCATCTGGGCAGCCGCGGCCAGGTGTTGATCGACCTGATCGGCGCCGGAGCCCTGGTGGGCCTTGGCCTGTTCCAGCTCACCCCAGCGGTGGCGATCGGCGAGGAGAACTGGGCCATGCAGCTGATGGGCCAGCTGCCTGAGCTCACCTGGTTACCGCTGCTGGGGCTCGGGGCCGGCTGTGCCCTGGTCAGCCCGGAAAACCTGGTTTTTTATGTGAAGGAAGGGGGCATGCTGCTCACCAACCACACCTCGCTGAGGGGAGATCTGGAGGTGGGCGCGGTATTTGTGGCCGTCACCACCTCGCTGCTGCTGCTGCCACCGCTGGCCTGGCTGCTCAGTGGCGGCCGCCTGCGCGAGCCCCTCACCCGTATCAACGACTGGCTGGTGCATCGGGCCGAATGGCTGGTGGGGGTATTCGCCCTTTTGCTGGGCCTCTACCTGGGCTGGCAGGGGATTGAAGGCTTGCATCAGATGGCCATCGGAAGCCTCTCCCAGGCCTGAGCTGGGCAGCCATCAAGCCCGCCAGGCCCCATAGAGTTGTCGTCACCGTGCTCGGCAGCTGTGGATACCCGTGCCTTCAAACGCTCCCTGCACCAGTCGGAGCGTTACAACCGCCGCGGCTTCGGCCTTGGCGACGAGGTGGCAGGCAGCCTTCAGCAGGCCTACCAGAGCGATCTGGTGGCCAGCATCCGCGAGAACGGCTATGAGCTGCGCCATGGCCGCCTCACCGTGCGCCTGGCGGAGGCCTTCGGTTTCTGCTGGGGAGTGGAGCGGGCCGTGGCGATGGCCTACGAAACCCGCCGCCACTACCCCAGCGAGCGGATCTGGATCACCAACGAAATCATCCACAACCCTTCGGTGAATGCCCACCTGCGCGAGATGAACGTGCTGTTCATCGCGGTGGAGGGCGGTGTCAAAGACTTCTCTGAGGTGGTGAGCGGCGACGTGGTGATCCTGCCGGCCTTCGGCGCCACCGTGCAGGAGATGCAGCTGCTCAACGAGCGCGGCTGCCACATCGTCGACACCACCTGCCCCTGGGTCTCGAAGGTGTGGAACACGGTGGAAAAGCACAAGAAGCACGCCTTCACTTCGATCATTCACGGCAAGGTGAAGCACGAGGAAACCCTTGCCACCAGCTCGTTTGCCGGCACCTACCTGGTGGTGCTGGATCTGGCCGAGGCCCAGCAGGTGTGCGACTACATCCTGGCCAGTGCCCACTCTGGCGGCCCCACGGCCGAGCAGCGGCAGGCCTTCATGGACCGCTTCGCCATGGCCTGCTCCCCCGGCTTCGATCCCAACCGCGATCTCATCCGGGTGGGCGTCGCCAACCAGACCACCATGCTCAAGAGTGAAACCGAGGAAATCGGCCGCCTGTTTGAGCGCACGATGCTGCAGCGCTTCGGGCCCACCGAACTCAATGAGCACTTCCTGGCCTTCAACACCATCTGCGACGCCACCCAGGAGCGCCAGGACGCGATTTTCGCCCTGGTGGATGAACCCCTTGATCTGATGGTGGTGATCGGCGGCTACAACTCCTCCAACACCACCCACCTGCAGGAGATCGCCGTCAGCCGGGGCATCCGCTCGTTCCACATCGATGCACCAGAGCGGATCGGGCCCGGCAACCGCATCACCCACAAGCCCCTCGGCGGCGATCTGGAGGTGGAGGAGGGTTTCCTGCCAGCGGGCCCCCTGAGGGTGGGCATCACCTCTGGCGCCTCCACCCCCGACCGCGTGGTGGAGGATGTGATCCGGCATCTGATCGACCTCAGCGAAGCCTGAGCGCTGTCACATGCGCTGCCGAAGCCGATCCAGCCCCCCTTTACATTCAGAAATCAAGCGTCCTTCGGACGTTCATGAGAGCGGCGCCCATTGACCACCACCTTCACCGGTACTGGCCTTTCTGCCTCTGACGAGGCCTACGAAAGCGCTGCCAACCCCACGGCAGATCGGCTCGCGGCAGCCTCCAGCCTTCGCCACAGCGAAGACCAGAGGGTCCGTTGCTATCGCAGCGAGTTTGCCGATCTCATGGAGATGGGGGCAGCTCCCGAGGTGGTGGCGACCTACCTGGATCGCCACGAGGGCTGGTTCCGGCGCTGTGCGGCGCCGATGAGCGTGAGCCCCCTGGGGGATTCGGGTTACGTGCTCACCCTGGGGCGCTTCGGCAATTTCGGCTTTGAAGTGGAACCCACGATCGGCCTGGAACTGCTGCCCCAGAGCGAGGGCGTGTACCGCATCCTCACCGTGCCGGTGCCCCCTGAGCGGGAAAGCATGGCCGACATCTACGACGTGGATTTCAACGCCTCGCTGCGCCTCGACAGCGAGACGCAGCCAAATGCTGAAGCGCCGCCCAGCCCAGGTCCCATGACCTATGTGCGCTGGGAGCTTGACCTGAGGGTGTGGATCCGACTGCCCGGGGTGATTACCGTACTGCCGGATCCTCTGGTTCAGAGCAGCGGCGATCACCTGCTGCGCCAGATCGTTCGTCAGATCTCCCGCAAGCTCACCTGGAAGGTGCAGGAGGATTTCCACGCCTCCCACGGGCTTGTCTGCCCGCCCCGGCGCCGGGCCCAGTTCTGAAGCCTGGGCCGCCGGCAAACCCAAGCCTCAGGCCGGGCGGTTCTCCCAGATCTTGTTGACGATCTGCATCCCAGTTACCGCCTGCCAGAGAAACAGGGTCATAACCGCCATGTTCAAGCCCACATGAGCCTTGCGGGCCAGCAGGTTGCCGGCCTGCATCGCCGGCGAGAAGGCCGCCGCCACCGCCAGCAGGCAGGTCATGGCGATGCCCACCAGCAGGTGGGGGGCCACGAAAAGTTTGTCGTTGTTGAGGTAAGTAACGGCCATGCCGCCGAAGGTGCCGAGCACCATCACGGCCAGCACCAGGCTGCCTACCTGGAAGTGGCGGCGTCCGAACTGCCCTTTGAGCAGCTGTTTGCGGGTTTCGGCATCAGCCGTGCGGACCTTCTTGGCCTTGATGCCGAGCACCATGCCGTAGCCCGATAGGGCCAGCAGGCCCCACATGATCAGCGGGTGCAGGAAGTTGAGGGCGTAGGCGAGCGATTCGGGCATGACGGCTGGGTGACGGGCTGAAGGCCTGTGGCCATGGGGCCGAAGCTACAACTCATCGGCGCTTCAGTGCAGGAAGTGGCGCCGTCCGGTGCTCAGCATCGCCAGGCCCAGGGCATTGCAGGCAGCGATCGATTCGGCATCACGCACACTGCCGCCCGGCTGGACCACCGCCCTGATGCCATAGCCGGCCGCCAGCCGCACGGTGTCGTCGAAGGGGAAGAAACCATCGCTGGCGAGCACGGCGCCGCGGGCCCGCTCGCCGGCCGCCTCCAGGGCCAGCCGCGCCGAACCCACCCGGTTCATCTGGCCAGCGCCGATGCCCAGGCTCTGGCCTGAGCGGGCCACCACAATCGCGTTCGAGCGCACGTGACGCACCAGCTTCCAGGCGAAGCGAAGGTCGCTGAGCTCCTCGGCGCTGGGCTGGCGCTGGCTCACCACCTGCCAGCTCTCCTCGTTGACGGGCTGGTCATCGAGGTCCTGGGCCAGAACGCCCCCGAGCAGCGAGCGCAACTGCTGGCGCGAGGCGCTGGCGATCGCTGCTGGGCTGAGGGCCAGTAAGCGCAGGTTGGCCTTGGCCGCCAGCCGCTCGCGGGCCGGGCCATCAAAGCCAGGCGCCACCACACATTCCAGAAACAGGCTGCTGAGCTGCTCAGCCGCCGCCAGATCCACCGGCTTGTTGAGGGCCACGATGCCGCCGAAGGCCGAAAGGCGATCGGCATCCAGCGCCAGGGTGAGGGCGGCAGCCGCATCGTGCCCCGTTGCCACCCCACAGGGGTTGGTGTGCTTCACCACTACCGCCGCAGGCTCGGCACCTGGGCCGTAGCCAAACTCGCGCACGGTGGCCAGGGCCGCATCGAGATCGATCAGGTTGTTGTAGCTGAGCTCCTTGCCCTGCAGTTGCTCGGCGGCGCCCCAGCCAGAGGCAGGCTCGCTGTGCCAGATGGCCTTTTGGTGCGGATTTTCGCCGTAGCGCAGGCTCTGGCGGGCCGGCAAATCCAGCCTCAGCGGAGCCGCAGCGGCCAGTCGCTCAGCCAGCCAGTTGCTGATCGCCGCGTCGTAGCGAGCGGTGTGCTGGAAGGCCGCCAGGGCCAGCTGGCGGCGCAGCGAGGCATCCACCTGGCCGGCATCAAGAGCGGCGATGAAGGCCCCGTATTGGCTTGGTGAGGTGAGCACGGCCACATCGGCGTGGTTCTTGGCGGCCGCGCGCAGCATCGCCGGCCCACCGATGTCGATGTTCTCGATCGCCAGATCCCAGTTCACCGCCGGGTCGGCCACCGTGGTTTCAAAGGGGTAGAGGTTCACCACCACCACATCGATCGGGGGGATCGCCTGGGCCTCCAGATCGGCCTGGTGAGCGGGATCGCTGCGTTTGGCCAGGATGCCGCCATGCACCCGGGGATGGAGGGTTTTCACCCGGCCGCCGAGGATCTCCGGTGCCCCGGTGTGGTCGGCCACCTTGGTGACGGCCAGGCCAGCTGCGGCCAGGGCCGCCGCCGTGCCACCGCTGGAGAGCAGTTGATAGCCATGGCGGCTGAGGGCCTCGGCCAGGGGCAGCAGCCCCTGCTTATCGGAAACACTCAGCAGGGCCGTGGGGGCCATGACGGCGAACAGAACAGCAGGCCCCAACCTACGCAGTGCCTGGCAGGGCTTCGGGTGCGGCCTGAGCGCCAGAGTGGAGCGCAGCATCTGCAGGAGCAGCAGGCCATGCGTGAGGGCGATCTGAGCCTCGGACCAGCCACCGCCACAGCCCGCCTGGTGCTGCTGCATGGCTGGGGCGCCGATGCCGACGACCTGCTCGATCTCGGCGAGATGCTCGCAGGCGAAAGCGTGCAGGTGCTGGCCCTGCAGGCACCCCAGCCCCACCCGGGCGGCTTTGGGCGCCAGTGGTACGACCTGCAGACACCGAACTGGCCCGGCCTGGGGGCG
Source organism: Prochlorococcaceae cyanobacterium (assembly GCA_046484965.1). Lineage (GTDB taxonomy): Bacteria > Cyanobacteriota > Cyanobacteriia > PCC-6307 > Cyanobiaceae > JAWOHV01. Next base: position 8,255 of record JAWOHV010000262.1, on the reverse strand, counting down.
GCGCGACTGGACCTGCGGCAACGGCTGGAGGAGCTGGCCTCCCAGGTGCCCCTGACTCGCACGGTGCTGCTCGGCTTCTCCCAGGGGGCCGCTATGGCCCTCGATGCTGCAGGCGACCTGCCCCTGGCAGGGCTGGTCGCCTGCAGCGGTTATCCCCATCCCGACTGGGAGCCCAGGACCCCTCAAGCCCCGATCCTGCTCACCCATGGCGAGCAGGATCCTGTGGTGCCCTACGCAGCCAGCGAAGAAATCCTGAAGCGCTGGCTCACGGCCGGCGGCAGCGGCGAGTTGCTTGGCTTTCTGGGCGGACACACGATCGATGAGACCGTGCTGCCGCCACTGCGTCAGTTCGTGCAGGAGCGGCTGAGGGGCCTAACGGGCTGAGCGGGTGAAGCCCTCAGACGCAGGCCTCAGACGAACGCCTCAGACGAACGCCTCAGACGAAGGCGTACTCGTACTCCTCCATCTCCTCCCAGTCGTCGGCGGCGAGGGCTTCGATGCCTTCAAAGAGAACCTCCTCACCGATGTGATCAACGATCACGCGCAGGGAGGGGAACAGGAAGTGGTTTTCTTCGGCGTACTGGGCACTGAACAGACCCTTCTCACCCCAGAAGAAGCGGTCGGTGGTGTGCTCGTTGCGCCGCACGTTCAGGATCGCCGGCGGCATCAGGGCCGCATCGGCGATATAGCGGCGTGCAGCCGTTACAGGTTTGTGGAGGCCCGTTTCCAGATTGAAGGTGGGCACGTGTGACAGCACCCGCTGGCCGGCTAAGCGACGGCGGCTGACGCGTTTGCGCTTCTTGGACATGGCACCACTCCCGAAGGAGGGAACGAATGGGATGGAGGTGGAAGGTGGGAACGGAAAAATCCGTTCAACCCAACAGGCGGGGCTCGCCCCCCTGCCCCGAAAAAGGGAGGGCGGTGACGCCGGGACCGGAGGGTCGCCCAAACATCTGAACAGCGAGGCCGGACGGGAAAGGCTTGATCAGGGGGGTGGGCAGCGATGCCGCAAACCTGAAAAGCCTTCTGCCATAACGCCGATTGGCCGAATCCGGCCCTTGTGGGACCGGCTGGCACAGCGAAGGGAGCCAACAACCCCCCTGCTGTAGCCTCCATTGCCTGAGGAATGCAACGGTGGCCGCCTCGACGCCGACTTGGTGCCCGAAGACCGAGCTGCGACGTAGTGGTCGATACGATCACCATAAGACTTTTTCTTTGTTTTCCAACAGGATCTGGGATTTTTGTCGTGGGGCTGCAGGACGCTGCCTCTGAGTGCCTGAAATGCAAGTTTCCAAGGGCTTTCTGCAGCTGCTTGAGCACCAGCTGGGGCAATTCGCAGATCGGCCGGAGGTTCAGGGCCTGGTGGTTTATCTGGCCATTCCTGCCAACGGCCGTAAGCCCCAGCTGGTCCCGGTAGGCCGCTGGCCCAGCCAACCCTTGGCCCTGCCGCCGGTGGAAGAGGATCCAGATCTGCGGATACCAAGCGAGGGCCGCCGCTGGTTGCCGCTGCAGCAGGGCACGCTGCTGCTGGGCGCCATGCGGGTGGAAAGCGGCAGCCAGGGCTGGTCGGAAGGCCTGCACCGCCGCCTGCAGCACACGGCCCTTTGCCTCACTGAGGCTCTCTGCCTCGATCTGGAACAGCAGCGGCTACGGCAGCAGCTGCAACTACAGGAAAACCAGCTGCAGCTGCTGGTGCACCAGCTGCGCAACCCCCTGGCGGCGCTGCGCACCTTCGCCCAGCTGCTGCTGCGGCGGCTGGATGTGGACAGCGAGCACCGCGCCCTGGTGCAGAGCCTGCTCAGCGAACAGCATCAGATTGATCGCTACGTGGAAGCGATCAGCGCCCTGAGCACCCCTGCAGCCCTCGCCCCTGCTGCTGCAGACCAGCCGCCGCTGCTGCTTCCCCCGGCCCTCAATGGCGCCGAGCCCCTGGCATTGCAGCAGGTGCTGCCGCCCCTTCTGGAGCGGGCAGCGGCCACGGCGGCGCTGCAGGGCCGACCCTGGATCGGGCCGCCGGAGATCCCCAGCTGGAGCGGAGATGCTGGCCCCGTGGCCGAAATCGTTGCCAACCTGCTGGAGAACGCCTTCCGCTACAGCCCCCAGGGCCGGCCGGTGGGTCTGCACTGCAGGCGGCTCGAGAACCCTGCACTGCTGGAGCTTTGCGTCTGGGATGGGGGCGAACCGATCGGCGCCGCTGAAGGGGTGCGGATCTTTGAGCGCGGCATACGGGGCAGTCGGGGCGAGGCACTGCCAGGCAGCGGCCTGGGCCTGGCCCTGGCGCGGGACCTGGCCCACTCCCTCAAGGGCGAGCTGGTGCTGATGGCCTCCCCCCGGGAGCTGGCAGCGGCCCTGCCGGATCAGGGCAATGCCTTCTGCCTGCGGCTGCCCCTGCCGGAACCCTCAGCTGAACAAGGCGATCAGTAGAAGGCCCAGTGCCTCGCTCCACTCCACACAGGCGCCGTAGCTGTCGCCGCTGTGGCCCCCCAGCCGGCGCCCCAGCCAGAGGGGCACGAGCAGCGCCGGCACGGCAGCCAGCAGACCGTTCAAGGGCCACTGCAGCAACAATGAACCCACAACAAGAGCGGCGGCGGCCAGCAGCGCTGGGGCAGCCTCATGGCCCAGCCCACGCCAGTGCCGGCGATGGAAGCCAGCCGTAGCACCGGCCTCCCGCTCGCGCAGATAGGGGAACCAGGCCACCGCCAGCAACGGCGCCACCCGAGCCCAGAACGCCGTCCACACGAGGGCGAGGGCCACGGCCAGCGGCGGCACCGCGGCCGCCAGGATCACCAGGGCGGCCCCCCGCAGCAGCAGCAGCAGCGCCAGCGCCTGGGCACCGCTGGCCCCAACCCGGCTATCGGCCATCGCTTCGAGGTAGCGCTCACCGGCAGCCAGTCCATCGGCCGTGTCCATGGCGCCGTCCATGTGCAAGCCACCGCTCAACAGCAAACCGAGGGCCAGCACCAGGGCCACCAGGGCTGGCCGCGGCAGCCGGCCCGCGCCGAGCAGCCAGGCCAGGGCCAGAATGCCGCCGAGCACCAGCCCCAGCCAGGGGGCGAAGCGGGCGATGCGCTCAAAGCGCGGCCTCACCCACGGCCAGGCGGGCAACACGCTGTAGAACACCCAGGCGCCAGCCAGGTCGCGCCACCAGAGCGGCGCCCGCAGCGCCGGGCCCGGGGGTGTCTCACCAGGAAGGGCCAAGGGGAAACGGGTCGCGGGTAAGGTCGCCCCAGAGTGCCAGCCCAGCAGCGCGGCCGCCCTATGCCCGGAATCCGAGCTCGCCTGGCGGCCCAAAGCTCTCCTGAAGCAACCGTGGGGCGGGCCGACCATTCCCTCGGACAGGATCCAGCCCCTTGAGCGGCCGCAGCGACCCCCAGCCCGGCTCCAGCGCCAGCGGGCCCTTCCAGTTCCGGATCAAGGAGCGCTGCCCGCACACCCGGGCCCGCTGCGGCTCCTTCCACACCCCCCATGGCGTGGTGAGCACCCCCAGGTTCATGCCGGTGGGAACGATGGGCACGGTAAAGGGGATCAGCACGCCCCAGCTGGGCGAAACCGGCGCCCAGATGGTGCTGGCGAACACCTTCCATCTCCATCTGCAACCCGGTGAGGCGGTGGTGGCCGAAGCCGGCGGCCTGCATCGCTTCATGGGCTGGAGCGGTCCGCTGCTCACCGATTCCGGCGGCTTCCAGGTGTTCAGCCTCGGCCACATCAACCGCATCGACGACGAGGGCGTGCTGTTCCGCTCCCCCCGCGATGGCAGCAGCGTCACGCTCACCCCCGAGCGGGCGATGGAGATCCAGATGGCACTGGGGGCCGATGTGGCGATGGCCTTCGACCAGTGTCCGCCCTATCCAGCCACTGAAAGCGAGGTGGCGGCCGCCTGCCGGCGCACCCAGCTCTGGCTGGAGCGCTGCCTGGCGGTGCACAACCGCTCAAGCCAAGCCCTATTCGGCATCGTGCAGGGGGGCTGCTTCCCCCACCTGCGGGCCACCGCCGCTGCCATGGTTGCGGGCCTCAACCTGCCGGGCATCGCCGTGGGCGGCGTGAGCGTGGGTGAGCCCGCCGAGGAGATGCACCGGATCGTGCGGCAGGTGGGACCGCTGCTGCCGGAGGACCGCCCCCACTACCTGATGGGGGTGGGCAGCCTGCGGGAGATGGCGATTGCGGTGGCCCACGGCTTCGACCTGTTCGACTGCGTGCTGCCCACCCGGCTGGGGCGCCACGGCACCGCCCTGGTGAATGGGGAACGCTGGAACCTGCGCAATGCGCGCTTCCGCCACGACCACACACCCCTTGATCGCAGCTGCAGCTGCCTGGCCTGCCGCCAGCACAGCCGCGCCTACCTGCACCATCTGATCCGCAGCGATGAAATGCTCGGCCGCACCCTGCTCAGCCTGCACAACCTCACCCATCTGATCCGGTTCACCACGGCGATGGCCCGTGCCATTGGCGCGGGCTGTTTTGCAGAGGATTTCGCTCCCTGGGATCCGGCCTCTGCGGCCGCCCACACGTGGTAATTTCCGATCATCGACCGATTCCGCCAGGGATGGCTGTTTCCACGCTGATGGCTGTTTCCCCGCTGCTTGCTCTCGCTGCCCTGCACTCCACCGCCCTGGCCCAGTTGCCGGAGGCTTATCGCGCCTTTGAACCGCTGGTGGACATCCTGCCGATCATTCCACTCTTCTTCCTGCTGCTGGCCTTCGTGTGGCAAGCCTCAGTGGGCTTCCGCTGAGGCGTCGCCCAGCAACAACAAGGCCCCCCACACACCCATTCAGGCGCCCTTCTAGGGCGCCTTTTTAATTGCGCGTCAGCGCCCAGGCAGGCCAACATCGGGAACCCCAGGCCAGGCCGATTCAGCCTTCTCTCAGCACTGTGCGCACGAACGCCGGCAGCGCCAACATCCGGCGCCAGCGCTGCGGCTCCTGCAGCAGCCGGAACAGCCACTCGATATGCAGTGCCCCCATCAAGGCCGGCGCCCGCTTCTTGACGCCCGCCCAGACATCGAAACTGCCGCCCACCCCCATCCACAGACCGCCCTGGCCCTGCCGCAGCCGGCGGATCCAGGTTTCCTGGCGGGGCACGCCGAGGGCAGCCAACACCAGATCGGGCCGGGCCGCCAACAGGCGAGCCTCCAGATCGGGCCAGGCCTGGGAATCCTGGTAGCCATGGGCCACAAAGGCCAGCTCGAGGCTGGGCCACTGGCGCCGCAGCCGCTCCACCAGCAGCCCACTCACCTGCGGCGAGGCCCCCACCAAGGCCAGGCGCCAACCATGAGCCGCCGCATGGGCCAGCAAGCCATGGGCCAGCTCGATGCCGGGGGTGCGCGGCACCCGGTGGCCCTGCCGGCCAAGCGCCCACACCACCCCGGCCCCATCGGGAATCACCAGCTGGGCGGCGTGGATCGCCGCTCCGAGGGCAGCATCGGCCCGGGCAGCCATGGCCATTTCGGCATTGAGGGTCACGATCTGGCCGCCGCCTCGCTGCTGCAGATCAACCGCTGCCGCCAGCACATCGGAGCAGATCGCCACCGGAATCCCGAGCACCGGTGCCGTGGGGGGGCCGCCGCTGCAGGCCATACCCGCTGGCTCGGTTGGCTTAGCTGCCATCGCTCAGACAATCTGCAAAGGAAAATTTTTGGCTGCCACCAGGGCCACAGGCCCAGACAGTGGCAGCGGCAGTGGCAGTGGCAGTGGCAGTGGCAGTGGCAGTGGCAGTGGCAGGTCCTGGGGAGTTCAAATCGGTCCGTTGAGCTGCATGCAGAGGCCTGGTTGCTCGACGCAATCCTCGATCAGATCAGCAAGCTGAAGGGCCCGTGAGGCCTGCAGGCCATCAACGGCTGGCGTTTCGGCGCCGCGCACGCACTGAAGGAAGTGTTCCAGCTCGGCGTAGAGGGGCTCGATCGAGGTGGTGCTCACCTCTTCGATGAAACCATCGGAGCGGTACACCAGCTCGCCGTGGTCGGCGCTCACCGACTGGTGGGCCCGGCGATGGATCTGCAGGCTGCGGTTGAGGAAATCGGTTTCCACCAGGGCGCTGCGGCAGTGGGCGCTGAGGCTGCGGATCTTGCGGTGCGCCATCTTGCTGGCCGTGAGGCTGGCCACCACGCCATTGGCAAAGCCCAAGGTGGCATTCACGTAGTCGATCGGCCCCTCGCTGCTGCGACCGCCAGCAGCAGCCAGGCGCACCACCGGAGCACCGGCGAGTTCGAGCACCAGGTCGATGTCATGGATCATCAGATCGAGCACCACCGACACATCGTTGGCACGATCGGCATTGGGGCTGTGGCGACGGGCCTCCAGCACCACCACCTCCTCATTGGCTACCACCTTCAGCAGCTCGCGGAATGCGGGATTGAAGCGCTCGATATGGCCCACCTGCAGCAATCGGCCGGCCTCCTCAGCGGCGCGGATCAGGTCGGCGGCCTCCTCCTGGCTGGCAGCGATCGGCTTTTCAATCAACACGTGCACACCGGCCCGCAGGCAGGCCAGGCCTACCGAATGGTGCAGCAGGGTGGGCACGGCGATGCACACCGCCTCCACCTCGGAGATCAGCTCCTCGTAGCGGGCGAAGGCGCGGCAGTGGAACTGGTTCACCGCCAGCTGGCCGCGATCCGCATTGAGGTCTGCCACCCCCACCAGCTCCGCATCGCGCAGCAGGCTGAGCACCCTGGCGTGGTGCCAACCCATGTTGCCGATGCCGATGACGCCGACTTTGACGGGCTTCATGGAGCGAAGTTCATCAGACGGACACCTCTGGGATCGCGCAGCCCTCGCCTGGAGGCAGGCGAAAGTGCCGGCATTATGGGCGAACCAAAGCCGCCGCCGCCTCCCCGTTCAGCAGCGGTGGGCGGGTGATCTGAACCCGCTCGATGCGCGGTCCGTCCATGGCCACGATCGCGAACTGAAGTCCCTTCCAGCGCAGGCCCTCCCCGGGTGCCGGGATGTGCTGCAGCCGCTCGAGCAGGAAGCCCGCCAGGGTGTGGTGCCCCTCGGCCTCGGGCAACTTCAGCGCCAGCTGGCGGTTCAGCTCGAAGATCTCCAGATCGCCGGCCACAAGCCAGCAGTCTGCATGGATCTGGCAGAGGTCCTGCTCGCCATCCGCGCCATCATCCTCATCGCCGACGATCTCGCTGGTGAGGTCGGCGATCGTCACCAGCCCCTCGGTGCCGCCATGCTCATCAACCACCACCAGCAGAGGCTGACCGCTGCGGATCACAGGCAGCAGCTCGGCCAGGGGGGTTGTTTCCTGAACCTTGGTGACCGGTGTGATGTAGCCGGCCAGGGGGCTCTGGCGCTCCAGTTCGCCCCGGGAGATCGGCTCGGCCAGGCGGCGCAGGTCGAGCAGGCCGCGCACATCATCGAGCGACTGGCCAATCACCGGGAAGCGGGCGTGGTGGGTGCTGTGCACCGCCTCCATCAATTCGCCGAAGCACACATCCACCGGCAGGGTGACCATGCCGGAGCGGGGCACCATCACCTCGCGCACCTGGGTATCCCGCAGCGAGAACACCCCCTCGAGGATGTTGCGCTCATCGGGCATCAGACCGGTGACACCGCCGGCTTCGATCAAGGTTTCCAGCTCACCTGCCGAAAGCGCCGGCACCAGCTGATCCCAGTTGCGCGGCAGCCCGAAGAGCCCCAGCAGGGCATTGCCGATCGGTTCAATCAAGGCCAGCAGCGGCGCCAGGGTGCGGCTCACCGATTCCAGCAGCGGCGCCAGCCTCAGGGCAGAGGCCTCGGGGCGATGCAGCACCCAGGCCTTCGGGAGCAGACCACCCACCAGCGTGGCCACCAGCGCCAGCAGCAGAAAAACTGCGGCATCGATCCAGGGCTGCTGGCCGGCCGGGTCCAGCCGCACCGCCAGAGCCCGGGCACTCCAGCCCAGGGCCAGCAGGGCCAGGGTGCCGCCCAGCTGGGTGGCCAGCAGCGCCGGCCGCAAGCGCCGTTGCAGGCGGGCCACCGCCGCGGCCCCGGGTTCGCCGGCGGCCTCAAGCTGCTTGACCCTGCTGGGCCGCAGGCGGATCAGGGCGAACTCACCGGCGGCGAAGAAGGCGAGCAGCGCCACCAAGGGTGCAAACAGGGCGAGCGCGCTCATCTTCTGGTGATGGGGGTCGCGAGGATCGAACTCGCCTAAGGCGGATTATGAGTCCACTGCATTCACCAGATTGCTAGACCCCCTTCGCCGGAATAATTACCACAGGCCCCGCACGGGGGTGTAGCTCGACACGGGATAGGCCGCTGCCGGTGCGGCAGCGGGGC
>JAWOHV010000258.1:0-7346 GCA_046484965.1 Prochlorococcaceae cyanobacterium | reverse complement strand
ATCAATACCTAGCAAGTCTGGGCAATTGATCGATTGGCGCCGGCGCCCGCCGCCGATCGGCCAGCTCGAGCAGATCCTCGAGTGCATCACCCACATAAAGCTCCCCAGAGCGGCCGGCGGGCTGCTCGGCGCAGAACCCCTCGAGCTGGTCGAGCAGGCGGTCGAGGTTGAGGGGCAGGGGCTCCACCCAGGCCGCGAAGGCCCGCTCCTGCAGCAGGGCGAGCAGCAGGTGCTCCACGTCCATGGCGCCGTGGCGCCAGCGCCGGGCCACGTCCTGGCTGGCCAGCAGCAGCTCCCAGGCCTCCTCGCTGAAGCGCTCCGGGGTGCTGGTGAGGCTGGCGGGGGCTGGCGACTGGGTAACCATCGAATTGGCGCGCATCGGCTGGCCGGGAATCAGCCGCGGGAGGAGAGCTGGATCAATTCCACCTTGTAGCCATCGGGATCTTCCACGAAGGCGATCACGGTGCTGCCGTGCTTCATCGGGCCAGGCTCGCGCACCACCGTGCCGCCCTTGGCGCGGATCTGATCGCACACGCCCTGGATGTCGTCGACGCCGAGGGCGATGTGGCCGTAGGCCGTGCCCAGCTCGTAGTGGCTGGTGTCCCAGTTGTGGGTGAGCTCGAGCACGGTGGTGTCGCCCTCATCGCCATACCCCACGAAGGCGAGCGTGAAGCGGCCCGAGGGGTAGTCCTTGCGGCGCAGCAGCCGCATGCCGAGCACCTCGGTGTAGAAGGCGAGTGAACGATCCAGGTTGACCACCCGCAGCATGGTGTGAAGCAATCGCATCGGCGGGGCCGCGCTGGCTCGAACATTCTGGCCAGCGAGCCCGGAAGCGGTGCCAACGGGCACAAATGGGCGGGCCGGGTTTCCCCATAGGATCCCCCTTCCCCAACGCCAGCCGCGGCCCTTCGTGATCGACTCCCTCGACCTCGTTATCGACACCATCGTGGCCAGGGAGGTGCTCGATTCCCGCGGCACCCCAACCGTGGAGGCCGAGGTGCTGCTCGAAGGCGGCGCCAGCGGCCGGGCGATCGTGCCCAGCGGCGCCAGCACCGGTGCCCATGAGGCCCATGAACTGCGCGATGGCGGCAGCCGCTACATGGGCAAGGGCGTGCTTCAGGCGGTGGGCAACATCGAGGAGAAGATCGCCCCGGCCCTCTGCGGCCTCAGCGCCCTCGACCAGGCCGCCGTGGATGCGGCGATGGTGGAGCTCGACGGCTCCGACAACAAGAGTGCCCTCGGCGCCAACGCGATCCTGGCGGTGAGCCTGGCCACGGCCCGGGCCGCGGCCGCCGGCGTGGGCCTGCCCCTCTACCGCTACCTGGGCGGGCCAATGGCCACGCTGCTGCCGGTGCCGCTGATGAACGTGATCAACGGCGGCGCCCACGCAGCCAACAGCCTCGATTTCCAGGAGTTCATGCTGGTGCCCCACGGTGCGCCCACGTTCAGCGAGGCGCTGCGCATGGGCACCGAGGTGTTCCACGTGCTCAAGGGCCTGCTCAGCGCCAGGGGCCTCAGCACCGCCGTGGGCGATGAGGGCGGCTTCGCCCCCGACCTGGGCAACCACGAAGCGGGCACCCTGCTGGTGCAGGCGATCGAGCAGGCCGGCTACAGCCCCGGCGACCAGATCTCCCTGGCCCTCGACGTGGCCAGCACCGAATTCTTCAAAGACGGCCGCTACGCCTTCGCTGGCGGCAGCTACAGCAGCGCCGAGATGGTGGATCAGCTGGCGGCCCTGGTGAGCCAGTTCCCGATCATCTCGATCGAAGACGGCCTGGCCGAAGACGACTGGGATGGCTGGGCCCTGCTCACCGAAAAGCTGGGCAAAACGGTGCAGTTGGTGGGCGACGACCTCTTCGTGACCAACAGCAGCCGCCTGCAGCGGGGCATCGACCAGGGCCTGGCCAACTCGATCCTGATCAAGGTGAACCAGATCGGCTCGCTCACCGAAACCCTGCAGGCGATCGACCTGGCGGGCCGGGCCGGCTACACCAGCGTGATCAGCCACCGCAGCGGCGAAACCGAAGACACCACCATCGCCGACCTGGCTGTGGCCACCAGGGCCGGCCAGATCAAAACCGGCTCCCTCAGCCGCAGCGAGCGCGTGGCCAAATACAACCAGCTGCTGCGGATCGAGGATGAGCTCGGCAGCCAGGCCATCTACGCCGGCGCCGAAGACCGCGGCCCGCGCGGCAGGGGCTGATCCAGCTCAGCTGGCAGCTGGGGGCGGCGGACCGGGTAGCTGCTCGAGGCGCCCGGAGCGCTGCAGCCGTCCCTGCAATTTCAACCAACCCAGGCCCACCGGCACCCCCAGCACCAGGGGAACGGCCGCCAGGGCCGGGCGGCTGCTGGCGGCCAACAGGGCGGCGGCCACGGCCAGGGCGCCGAGCAGAAACGCCTGGCCCGCCGACTGCTGGGCGATCGCGAGACGCCGTAGCAGCCGGTCGGTTTCGCCGGCGCGGATCTGCACCTGCAGGTCGCCCTGCTCGATGCGGGCGAGGCTGTCGTCGAGGCGGCGGGGGATGCCGAGGGCACGGCTGCCCACCTCCACCGCCTGGCGGGAGATTTCGTTGAGGAAGTCGTTGGGGCCGTTACCGCTGGCAGTCATCAGGGGCAGCAGGTAGGGGCGGGCAATCGCCACCAGGCTAAAGGCGGGATCGAGGCTTCGGCCCACCCCCTCGAAAGTGGAGAGGGCGCGCATCACAAAGATCAGCTCGGCCGGCAGCCGGAACGGCTGGCCATACACCAGGTCGTAGAGGTCGCCGGAAAGCTTCTCGAGCACATTGGCGCTGAACGGCGGCGTCAGCGCCTCGGTGAGCATCAGCCGCACCAGCCGCCGCACCGGCCCCGGATCGATGCCGCGGGCGATCAGGCCGGCGGCCTGCAGTTCCTCCACCAGGCCGGCGGCATCGCGGCTGGCCGCCAGCCGCACCATGCGGCCGATGCGCCGCCGCAGGCCATCGGAGAGCTGGCCCATCATGCCGAAGTCGTAGTAGATCAAGGCCCCATCGGGCGCCACGGCCAGGTTGCTGGGGTGGGGATCGGCGTGGAAGAAGCCGAAGCGCACCAGCTGCTGCAGGTAGCTGGCGGTGCCCTTCTCGGCCACAGCCGCCGGCTCGATGCCCGCCTGCACCAGGGCGGCGCGGTCGGTGATCTTGATCCCGGGCAGGTAATCGAGGCAGAGCACCCGGCGGCTGCTCAGCTCCCACACCACCGCCGGCACCCGGATGCCGGGGTCGTCGAGGAACTGCTGGCGAAAGCGGGCGGCGTGCTGGGCCTCGAGCCGGAAATCCAGTTCCCGCAGCAACACCCGCCGGCATTCCTGGGCCACGGCCACCCAGTCGCGCCCCTGGCCCCAGCGGGGGTGGCGCTGCACCACCGCCGCCACCTGCTGCATCACCTCCAGATCGAGGCGGAAGATGCGCTCCAGGCCAGGCCGCTGCACCTTGAGCACCACCTGGCGACCGCTGCGCAGGCTGGCGCGGTGCACCTGGGCCAGGCTCGCCGCCCCCAGGGGCTTCTCCTCGAGATCAATGATCTCAACAACGCGCTCGCCCAGTTCCTGCTCAAGGATCGCCTGCACCTGATCGAAGGCGAAGGCCGGCACCTGGTCCTGCAGGGCGGCCAGCTCCTCCACCATCTCGGCCGGCAGCACATCGGGCCGGGCCGAGAGCAGCTGGCCGAGCTTGATGAAGGCCGACCCCAGCTCCAGGAAGCGTGCCGTGAGCCAGCGGGCCCGCCGCCGCTGCCGCTGCGCCACGCGCTCCGGGCTGCGGCCGCCGCGGTAGGTCCAGCGGCGGCCATCCCACCACAGCCCCACCACCAGGCAGATCACCACCCACCAGATGCGTAGGGCGCGGAGCATCAGCCCAGCTCCTCGAGCCGGCGACTGAGCAGGGCCACGCGGGCCCGCAGCTGGTCGATCTGATCCTGGCTGGTGCCGAAGGCCCCGTGGCCAGCAGCCGCCGCAGCCCCCGTGGCCCGGCCTGGAGCCGCTGCCGCCGCTTGCGCCGAAGCCGCCGCAGCCGCAGCCTCGCCCCGCTCGAGCCGATCTGCCTCCTGCTGCACCTCCTCCCAGAAGAGGGCCAGCTCCTGCTGCAGCTTCTCAGGTGCCTTCTGGGCCAGGCTGGCCAGGTTGGCAGCCGCATCGCTCAGGCCGCTGCCGAGGCGGGCCGAAAGGCGCAGCAACGCCGCCTGGAGGTAGGTCTGGGGCGCGTTCATCGGCGGCCGCGATGGGGTTTTGGGAGGTGTGAATGAACTGTGGCAGATCAGGGCTGGGAAGCGGGCGGTTCGGGCGGAGCGACCGGCAGCTCCGGCAGGGAGGGCTCAGGCAGAACAGGGGCCGCAGGTTCCGCCAGCGGCAACGGCGCCGCAGGCGGGGGGGCAGCTGGCAGCTCCTGGGCCTGCTGCAGGCGCTTTTCCTCTTGCCGCAGCTGCTGGTCCTGCTCAGCCTGCTGCCGCTTGCGCTGTTCCTCTTGCTTGCGATCGGCCTGCTCCTGCTCCAGGAGCTCCAGATCGGCGGCGATCGGGCGCTTGGCGGCGCCGTAACGCAGCCGCAGCTTCTCCAGGCTGGTGCCCGGATTGGGCTTCACATCAAAGGGATGGCTCAGGGGCCGCCAGTCGCCCAGATCCAGGCTCAGGAACCGCTGCGTCAGCCCGTAAACCAAGCCGAAGCTCAGGCCCACCAGCAGCAGGCCGCGCCTGCCGAGGGCCGGAAACGGTCGCCGGGGCACCGGTGGGGTGGCAGACATGGGAGCAACGCGCCTGCAGCGATGATCCCACCAGAGCATCCAGCGCTGTTTTACTGACGGAGCTGCCCCTGGCCACCGATGTCCCTGATCCCCCGCTGGCAGTTCATGACCGATGAGGCCAAGGCGCTGACCAAGCGCACTGCGGTCTCTGCCCTGGTGGTGGTGCTGGTGGCGCTGGTCTTCAGGGCACTGGTGCCTTGGGCTCTGGTGGCACTGGTTGCCTGGTGGCTCTGGAAGGCAGTGAGCAAGTAGGCGCATGGGGTAGAGGCAATGGTTGCGCCTCTAGCGGTTCTGCTTCTTCTGCCAGATCCGCTCCAAAGTTCGCCTGAAATCGCCTTCACTCATCGGCCTTGCCAGGTTTCGCCTGCGGAAGATGCTGCTGATCCACCAGACCTGAAGGCCAGCAAAGGCAAGGGCAACCAGAGCCAGTTGGAGGTAACCCCAGTTCAGGTTTTCGATCACGACGCCTCCACATAAACCCAGGCTGTCTTTCCAGATTCAAGAATGGTTTCAATGCGCCTGTAAGCATCTACCTCATATTGATCGGAGTGAATAAGTTCAGCTTCTGTTACTTCAAAAACAGTTCCTGGAACACGATTGCTCAACCGTCCAGTCGACCTGGCGATTGGATGAAACTCCTTGCCACTTTTTGCGATCACATCTGGAGCTTCAATTCTCAATTCGGCAACTATATACCCCACAAGGCTATCTGGTGCACCTGCAAGCCTTTTCCCAAAGGTGCTGAGTTGAACTTCTTCTTGCTGCAACGTACCATAGGAGAAGAGATAGGGCATAACTCTTTAAATCAGGCAACTCTTAGTCTGCTGGCGCCACCCAAGTCGCCACTTGTAGCACCACAGCAAGCGAGCGCCACAGGGGGGCGACACGGGTGTGTGCGGGAAGGGGGTCGCAAAGGGTGGTGTCCTGAGGCAGGAGGGATAATCATGGCATCACCCAATGGGTTTCATCAAAATCAGATGCAATGACATTCATCATCAACACCCACGATTCCTGGGGCAGCGTGAAGGTTGGCAGTTTCCAGTCGCTGCAAGAGGCAAGGGAGGTCTTTTCTGCTCTGTGCGAAGACCCTTGGTACAAAAGCGATGGAATGGTGAAAGCTGTGGAGCTGGCAGAAGACTGCGAGCAAGGCGAAGGCATCAGAATTGATTGGTTTGCCTTCAAGTAGCTCAGATGTTGCCAACATCACCCTCTTGACCTGTTCCACCCATCATGAGGAGAACCACTGGGTGCTGTGCCCGGATTGGCGGCCTGCTGGGAGTTTCGGGAGGCGGAGGTGCGCCTATTCGCTTACGAGTATTTCCCTTGCAGTGCAAGGCTTCTTGCTCTAGGTGGTGTAATCGGCATTGATGCGCACATATTGATCGGAGAGGTCGCAACCCCAGGCCACACCTGAGCCGGGGCCGCTGCCCACCGCCAGGCGGATCTGCACCGGATCTTGGCGCAGGTAGGCGCTGGCGGCGGGGCGATCGAAGGCCAGGGGCTGGCCGGCGGCCATCAGCTGGTGCTCGCCCAGCCACAGAGCCACGGCATCGGGATCGAAGGCCACCCCGGCCCGGCCGGCGGCGGCCACGATGCGGCCCCAGTTGGGGTCGCGGCCGTGCACGGCGCACTTCACCAGCGACGAGCCGCAGATGGTGCGGGCGATGGCGCGGGCGCCGGCGTCATCGCCGCAGCCCTCCACCCGCACCTCAATCAGGCAGGTGGCGCCCTCGCCGTCGCGGGCGATGGCGCGCGCCAGGTGTTGCGACACCGCCGTGAGGCCCGCCTCCAATGCCTCGAAGTGCTCGGGGCCCAGGGGCTCACCGGCTGCAAACGCCAGGAACGTGTCGTTGGTGCTGGTGTCGCCGTCCACCGTGATCGCATTGAAGGAGCGATCCACCGCCCGCTGCACCATGGCTCTCCACAGCTCGGCCGGCACAGCGGCATCACAGCTGAGGTAGGCCAGCATCGTGGCCATAGCGGGGTGGATCATCCCGGAGCCCTTGGCCATGCCGCCGATGCGCACGCGCCGGCCGCCGAGGTCGGCCTCGAGGGCGATCTGTTTAGCCACCAGATCGGTGGTGAGGATCGCCTCGGCCGCGGCGGCGCCCCCCTCGGAGCTGAGGGCGGCGAGCAAGGGATCGAGGCCCGCCAGCAGGGTGTCCATCGGGATCGGCACGCCGATCACACCGGTGGAGCAGATCAGCACCTCCTCAGGCGCCAGGCCCAGACGCTCAGCCGTCGCCGCCGTGGCGATCAGGCTGTCGGCCAGGCCGCGCTCGCCGGTGCAGGCATTGGCCTGGCCGGAATTGGTGAGCACCGCCCGGGCCCGGCCGCCTGAGGCCTGCAGCCGCTCGGCGCAGAGATCCACGCAGGCCGCCCGCACCAGCGAGGTGGTGAAACTGCCGGCGCACACCGCGCCCTCGGGGGCCAGCAGCAGCGAGAGGTCGGGCTTGCCCGAGGCCTTCAGGCCCGCCGTGATCGCCGCCGCCCGAAAGCCGCTGGGGGCGGTGATGCCGCCGGGGATCGGCTGCCAGGGGTGGGTCACGGCGGGCGGGGAACTGGAGCCATCCTGCCCCTGCAGCCGAATCGGCC
>JAWOHV010000171.1:0-3612 GCA_046484965.1 Prochlorococcaceae cyanobacterium | reverse complement strand
CATCGCGGCAACGTCCCAAACCGCCCGCTTGTTGAGCACAATAAAAGCTTTGACCACTTCACCGCGTTGCCGGTCGGGCACCGCCACGACGGCAACGTCTTCGATGCCGGGAAACTCGCGCAGTTTGTTTTCCACCTCGCGCGGGTAGACGTTGAACCCCGACGTGATGATCAAATCCTTCTTGCGTTCCTGGATCTGGTAAAAACCATCCTCGGTGACCCGCGCCAGGTCTCCGGTATACAGCCAGCCGTCGCGGATCACCTCTTGAGTGGCGACCGGATCGTTCCAATATCCCAACATCACCTGCGGTCCGCGGACCAGCAGTTCACCGATTTCACCGCGCGGGCATCGACGTGCTCGAGAGCGAACTGGCCCGCACCCAGGCCTGCCTGCGCGAGGTGGCCGCCGGCCGGCCGCTGCAGGAATCGTGCCGCGGCGCGTCGCAGAACCTGCGCGACCGCGAGATCCTGGAGTTCCTGGGGGATGGCTGAAGGGCCCCTGGGGGTTTGACCAAGGTCGCCCCGCTCGTGCATGATCAGCGGGCTGGCAGCGCCGGCACTGCGGATGTAGCTCAGTGGTAGAGCATCTCCTTGCCAAGGAGAGGGTCGAGAGTTCGAATCTCTTCATCCGCTTTGAACACTCCCCAGGCCCAGCCTGAGGCCCTCAACCTGGAGTCCAGGCCACCGCCACATCGGTGCTGCTGAAATCGCTGCCCTTGAAGAGCAGCGGCGCCTCCAGGGCCATCGCCAGCCCGTAGCTGAAGCAATCGCCCAGGTTGAGGCCGGCACGGTCGCGGCCCTTGCCGAAGCGACGCCAGCCCTGCAGGGCCCAGTGCAGCTGGTTCTGATCGAACGGCACCACCGCCACACCCAGAGCCAGCAACAGCTGATCCACTTCGGCGGGCTCAGTGCCGGTGCGCGTGCCTTCAGCCACGAGGCTGAGCTCGAGGCGGGTCGCGGCGCTGAGGTGCAAGGTCGCGGCGCTGGCGGCCACCTGCAGCAGGCCTTCCGCTTCCGGCTCCTGCAGCAGCAGGGCCATCAGCGCCGAGGTGTCGAGCACCAGCTCGCTCATCGCGGCAAACCGTGCTCGTCGTAGAGGGCCGCCTGGGCCTCCTCGCTGGAAAGACCCTGCCACTCGGGCCTGGCCCGAAAGCGGCTGCAGATGGCCCGGATCGCCGCTTTTCGGGCCTCCACCGCTGTCTGGCCCTGCAGGTCTGGTGTTTTCTCCAGCTCGGCGCGCAACGCCTGCCGCACGGCGTCGGTCACCGTGGTGCCCCGCCGCGCCGCCAGCTCCCTGGCCATGGCGTGAACGGCCGGATCCTTGATGTTCATGCCCATGGCAGGCCAGAGGTAGAACCGAAACCAAATTCTACCCAATCCGAATCTTGCCGCCGCTCACGTCAAGATCCAGCGCTAACTTGACGCCATGGACGGCAAGTTCCCAGCTCAAGCCCAGCAGCTGCTTCGCCAGAAGCTGCTGGAAGGCATGCGGCAACCGCTGCCCCAGCTAACCCACCGCGACACCTGGATCCCCAGGATCCCCGGCAAAACGCTGGCGGTGATCGGCATGCGCCGCAGCGGCAAAACCTCGCTGCTGTGGCAGGAGGTGGGCCAGCGGCTGGCGGCCGGCTGCGATCGGGCCAGCCTGCCGCTGGTGTCGATGGAGGATGAAAGGCTGCTCGCCTTGGCCCCAGGCGTGGAGCTGCTGGATCAGCTGCTGGAAACCTATTTCCAGCTGCAGCCTCAGGTGCGCCTAGCTGGGCCTGGCCAGCCGCGAGGCTGTCTATTTCTTGATGAGATCCAGCGCATTCCGGGCTGGGAGGGATTCGTGCGGCGGGTGATGGATAGCGAGCCGCTCGATGTGGTGCTGAGTGGCTCGTCGGCCGAGATGCTCTCCAGTGAAATCGCCAGCAGCCTCAGGGGGCGCGCGCTGGAGGCGGTGGTGTATCCCTTCAGTTTCCGCGAAAGCTTGCGCCATCTGGGGCTGGAGCCGCAGCAGCCCTGCACGCTGTGGAGCAGCGCCGAACGCTCCCAGCTGGCCCATCAGCTGGAGCACTACCTGCAGCGCGGCGGTTTCCCGGAGCTGCAGCAGTGCGATGAACGCAGCAGCCGCCTCCTGCTGAGCAGCTATGTGGACAGCACGGTGCTGCGCGATGTGATCGAGCGGCACGACATCCGCCAGCCACTGGCCTTGCGCTGGCTGGTCCGCCAGCTGCTGAGCCATGGCGGCGGCAGCTTCAGCCTCAACCGCCTGCATGGGGCCCTGAAAAGCCAGGGCCTGGCGATCAGCCGTGAACACCTGGCCGAATTGGTGGTGCACCTGGAGAGCGCCTTCCTGATCCGGTGTCTTTCGGTGGTGGGGGGTTCACTGCGCCGCCAGATGACCCTGCCCCGCAAGGTTTACCCGATTGATCCAGGCCTGCTGCCCCTCTATGAGCTGGAAGGCCGCAGCAACAGTGGCCATGCACTGGAAACGGTGGTGCTGCTGGAGCTGCTGCGGCGGGGCGCGGAGGTGGGTTACCTGCGCACCAGCGAAGGCTTTGAAGTGGATTTCCACGCCCGCTTTCCAGATGGCCAGCGCGAACTCATCCAGGTGTGCGCAGATCTCAGTGAACCGGCCACGCGACAGCGGGAGCTACGGGCGTTGCTGGAAGCCCTGCAGGAAGCCCCGGGGAGCGGCGCCACGGCAAGGCTGATTTCCCTCAGCAGCCGGCCGCCGGCCGGCGAGTGGCCGGAAGCCGTGGGCTGGAGCCCTGCCGTGGAGTGGCTGCTGCAGGGCTGAATAGGCACTCAGTAGCGCCCCGGTAAGCTGAGGTTAGTGCTGGCCTGCCCGCTTCCATGCTCAAGCTGCTGCTGGGTGACCCCAATGCCCGCAAGCTGAAGCGCTACCAGCCCCTGGTGTCCGACATCAACCTGCTGGAGGAGGACATCGCCCCCCTCAGCGACGACGAGCTGCGCGGGCTCACCGCCGAGTTCCGCCAGAAGCTGGAGAACGCCCGCGGCTCAGGCGGCAGCGCCGAGGCGGTGGCGGCCCGCCAGCGCAAGCTGCTCGATGAGCTGCTGCCCCAGGCCTTTGCCGTGGTGCGCGAGGCCGGCAAGCGGGTTCTGGGCATGCGCCATTTCGATGTGCAGCTGATCGGCGGCATGGTGCTGCACGAAGGCAAGATCGCCGAGATGAAAACCGGCGAGGGCAAAACCCTGGTGGCCACCCTGCCGGCCTACCTCAACGCCCTCACCGGCCAGGGCGTGCACGTGGTGACGGTGAACGACTACCTGGCCCGCCGGGACGCCGAGTGGATGGGCCAGATCCACCGCTTCCTGGGGCTTTCGGTGGGCCTGATCCAGCAGGACATGGACCCGGCCAGCCGCCGCGCCAGCTACGGCTGCGACATCACCTACGCCACCAACAGCGAGCTCGGCTTCGACTACCTGCGCGACAACATGGCCGCCGACATCGCCGAGGTGGTGCAGCGGCCCTTCCACTACTGCGTGATCGATGAGGTGGATTCGATCCTGATCGATGAGGCGCGCACGCCGCTGATCATCTCCGGCCAGATCGAGCGACCCCAGGAGAAATACCGCCGCGCCGCCGAGGTGGCCGAGCAGCTCGAGC
>JAWOHV010000134.1:0-4492 GCA_046484965.1 Prochlorococcaceae cyanobacterium | reverse complement strand
AGGAGATGCACCGAGATGATGCGGATCGGGCATTGCCGCTCAGCGACGCTGGTGGCTGAGGGGAAGGGGAGGGAAAGGAGGCGGGCCATGGCAGAGCTGGCGAACGACCCCGCCGTCTCGCCCCGGTGAGGCCAGCGCCGCGCAAGCCGGGGCAGGCCGGGTGGCGTGATCGCCAGCGTGCTCCTGGCCTCCTGATGGTCGGGTTCTCGCTTCAGCAGCTCCTCGAGCAGTGCGATGGCCTCGCCAGTGCGGCCATCTTCCAGGTGCCAGCGGATCGTGAGCATCTCGGTGCCTGGATCCCCCAGCGGAATCCAGCTGACCTTGAACAGCCCCGCGCTGTAGGAGAAGGAGAAGCTCCCGTCCTGACCCGCGTAGGGCTCGTAACAGAGGGCCTGGACGGCATCGACAAAGGCCTGCGTGTCGATGTCTCGGCAGTCCTCCGGCAGCAGGCCATCGCCCCCGGGGGAGATGGCATCTGAGGTCGTCATCGTTGCTCCGCAGCCCCACATACCCACCGACGATCGCCGTCGATTCGGCGGCAGATAACTGCAGCACCGTGAAGACTGATCTCAATGTTCATTGGACTACAGACAGGCTCCCCAGGGCCGGCCAAGTTGAACGACCAGGACGAACGGGGATGCAGCGTTTCAGCAGTCATTCGGTTTTGTCTCGCTACCGCCTGATCGACAGCGGCTGTGAACCCCATCGCCAGCTCGACGGGCAGTACGGCAGTCTCGATGAGGCGATCGCCGATGCGATTGCCTGGGTGGAGCCGCTGGCTGATAGCAACAACGCTGCCCACTTGATCGGCGTGGATGTGTCCACGGGTGACGGCAACTGGCGCACCTGCCGCCTGCCGGCGCCGCTGCTCTGTCCACTGCTCTGCCCCCTGCCCGGCTGAATCTTGGCGGGCAGGGGCTTCCTGGGCCCTGTCAACAGAAAACCCCCGCGTCCTGCGAGGGTTCTCCGGAGCAGCCGTAGCCTTACGACACGGGGCTCTCATGAGGCGTCAAGGGCCCAGACGCCTTGCTTCAACGATGCAGCTGTTTGGGCCGGAGGTGCAGCAGAGCGCAACAAACGATCACGCAGGCCGACGACTCAGGCGATCACTCCTCCTCTGTCCCATTGACCGGCAAAAGCTTGATCTGATTGCGGCCCAGCTTGATCTCGAATTCATCGCCTGGCTTGAGGTCGAGCATGGCAGTGTAGGCCTTGCCCACCATCAGGTTGCCGTTGAACTGCACCTTGGTGGTGTAGCTGAGCTTGCGGCCGGCCTTGCCTTGCCTCTTGCCGCCTTCCCCGAAGCTCAGACCTTTGGCTTCCAGCAGGGCTTCATAGAAGGCGGTGAAGTTGAGGCGCTCGGTGCCGTCCTTCTTGGTGCTCACGTAGCCGCAGCTGCCCACCAGATCTGACTTGGAACCATCGCCCAGCTCTTTGACCTTGGCGAGCAGTTCGGAACCGGTGAGCATGAGGAATCAAGGCGAATGTGTTACGTCTTCAATATAGCTGCGATCAGTGGGTTTGGTCTTTGAGCTCTGATGGTCATTGCGGGCTGCTCTCG
Organism: Prochlorococcaceae cyanobacterium; assembly: GCA_046484965.1. Classification (GTDB taxonomy): domain Bacteria; phylum Cyanobacteriota; class Cyanobacteriia; order PCC-6307; family Cyanobiaceae; genus JAWOHV01. Next base: position 2,931 of record JAWOHV010000134.1, on the reverse strand, counting down.
ATGCGTGCCGCCTTGACCTGTAGGACGGGCCATCGTTGGTTACAGCCATCAGTGCTATTCGGCCGGCTGCGGTGTGGATGGTCTTCTGGTTCAGGTGATCACCGCCGCCAGAGACCCAGCCATTCGTTGTCGCGCTCGAGGGCTGAGCCCTGCGCCGGTTCCCAGAGCTCCTGGTGGAATCCTGCTGCCGCCAGCTGCTGCGCCAGCAGCGCCGGGTCACTGCCCCAGGGGGGGGGCCAGCAACCGCGCCACGGTGTCGAGATAGGTGCTGCGCTGGGCGGGATCAATGGCGCAGAAGCAGGTGTGCTCCAGCACCCCCTGCAGGCTGCCGGCGGAGATGCCCGCGGCCGTCAGCGCCGCCCCATCGAAGAGATCAGCCTGCAGCCGGCGCAACCGATCACGATCGGCGCCATGCACCGCCTGGGCGTGCTGGATGGCCTCACCGCTGAAATCCAGCCCGATCGCCTCGTAGCCCAATTCAGCGAGCAAGGCCGCTTCATGGCGCCGGCTTGCCCAGCTCCCAGCGATCACTGCCCTCGCGGTAGCACTGATCCCAGGTGGAAGCTGCCATCGTGCCGATCTCAGGTGCTGACCATTCAAAAGGCGCCCCATGTGGGGGCGCCTTCTTCATGGGCCACCATCTAGAACCACTGCCCTCGAACTGAACAGCACGTTGTTAATAGCGCCTGAAGGGAGAAGCGATCCTCCATCCATCCAGATCGGGATAGAGGCCCAGAGTTACGCCAATGAGACTGTGGAGGCGGTTCAGGTCTCCGATGTCCCTGGCAAAAGCTCTGGCCGGGATGGCATTCCCGCCTGAGCACAGAACAGTGATCGCTGCGTAGGTGGATTCAGCATCAATGCCCTCCACGATGGCGTCAATGGACTCGAGGGTGCCAATACTGGGGTGAAAACAGTCCAGTCGATCCATGGCGGTCACCATGCCACCTGGTCGCCACCATCCCGAAGGATGACGTCCCTGCGTCGGCTCCTGAGAGCGCCACAGGGCGTAGTCACCGCTCCGCGGCTTGGACAACAGAACGATGCACGGGATCGGTGAACCCTTGAACCACGGCAAAGTGCTGCCACGGAGAACAATCCGGTGGTGATACCTGTCACAGCTGACTGAGTGATAAAAGCCCACCGCGAAGCAGCCCGTCGATCTGCGATGCAGTCACGGGTTTTCGCTTTCATGCTTGATATGCATGGATCCGCCTACGCAGGGCGAGGCGGCGGCGGGGCAGGAGCGAATCCAACATACATTCAAGATCGCAGATCCGCCTGGGCGGCGGGCGCCCGGCAACCCCTTATCGCACCTTTTCAACCTAATTAGGTAGGGCCTAGACCGCAACCAGAAACAGAAAGGTCTTCCACTCAACCAAGACGTGAGTGAAGCCGCTGCCACCAGCCGGCTTTACGCATCCCCAAAGAGATATTATCGGGTCCAGAGATTAGCCAATGATCGGCCGGAGGCCTGAGATCAACAGGCTATTGGGTTTTAGCGAGATGCAAAAAGACGGCCAACTCATTGCAGCGTAATGCTTTTGCGCTGGCGGTTTGAGGCGCGGCGGCTTGCCGCCTGTCATCCGCATGTGCATTTCCCTTCCTCCCCCTGGTGATAGCCGCAGGCGCCGGATGACATTAAAGCCCCCAAATCTTCTTCCTATTTGGTTCCCTTATTTCCCGCCCCAGGCGTGCAATCTGCACGCTCTGGCATGCAGGCAGAACGCCCAGGCGGGCAACCTGCATGCCAGAGATGACATGGCGAGGCATTTGATCGGCGCTCACCTCGCTTGCACGGCGCTCAGCGACGCAACTAGGGCGTCCAGAAGACTTGCCACTTTCGTCAACTCGGTCCGTTTTTGCTATTGCGAATCATGAAGCTGTCCAAGCCTCGGCCTGTCTCGCTGGTGGATCAGCCACGCATGGTTCGGGGGCCATACGGCAGGCCAAAGAGAAAGTCGCGAGTGGGGCGCTTGGGAGGGGCCCGGATCGTGGTTGATGGCGCGGTACCCCGGAACTGAACAGAGGTTGCGCTCAGGCCCTCTGAATTCCTGGCTCACCGCCATCGATGAAGCGGCGCAGGTTCACCCCGGCCTCCATCGCGGTGGCCAGCAGCTCGGCGCGCTGCAGCTCATCGAGGCCATCCCAGAAGGCATGGAACAGATCCAGCGAGGCCTTGCCCATCCCCACCAGTCCGAGCAGCGACAGCGGCATCGCCAGCCATGGGAACACCAACAGCACCACCGCCAACACCAGGCTCACGGCAGCGCCCTGCTTCACCGATTCCCACACGGTGCTGCTGATCATCTGGATCTGCACAGCCCGGCTGATCTCGCCGCGCTTGCGCAGCGCTTCTGTGCGCAGGCCGGTGAGCAGGGCCTGGTAGATGGCGAACACCACCACACCGCCGGCGGTGGATTCGGTGATGAACTCACCGCCGCTGAGGCTGCCGCCATTGAGGTTCAGATCAATTGAGGCCAGGCCCGCCAGGGGGGCCACCTCGATGCCGGCCTGGGGGATGCGGAAGGGGTCGCGCTCGCGGGTCATCAAATAACAGCAGCTCCCTTGAGCCTGGGAGCGGGGTAAGCGAAACGGGAGGGTCAGCTATCCGTACCGCTCCCATTCACATCACGTTCACGCCACGCCGCCTGAAGTGGCGCAGCTGATCAAGCCGTTGGTTCGTCCTCGCTCTGGCTCTGACAGCCCGTCTCTTCATTGGGCTCAGGGCTTTGCTCTGGGCCTGTTTCCGCGTCAGCCTCGGGCTCTGGAGAAGCAGCAGGGAGCTGCCTCTGCCGCCAGACCTGCCACTTGAGGCAGCATTGAGACCAATGACCTTGCCTTAGAAGTCATGACCCGCCAGCGCGATCCCTTCCGCATCCCCCAGGCCGGCATCGATTCAGTACCGCTGCCCCCCGCTGGTCTACGGAT
>JAWOHV010000076.1:0-2736 GCA_046484965.1 Prochlorococcaceae cyanobacterium | reverse complement strand
CATCGCGGCCTGGCCCCTCGGGCCGATGCCAGCACCACGGCCGCTGCGCAGCAGGTTGCCATCGCTTTTCATGATGTGGCTGTCTGGATCCGTGTAGTTCCGCTGCGCAGCGGCCGTGGGACTGCCATCGGCCCGATGGGCCAGGCCGCGATGGGGCATCGCGTCAACTGCCTGCGGCTCCAGCCCCTGGGGCTCAAAGCGAGGCAGGCAGCAAGGAGGTCTGCTCCGGCTGCCAGGGGCGAAAGGGCTTGCGCTTCTACATGCCCCATTTTATCGCCCAGATCCACTGCTGTCACTGGGATCTGGGCAGATTCAGGTGCGTCTGTGGAGCGTCGCTGGGAGATCTACGCGCAACAGCCTCCTAGAGGCCGGCCGAGGGGCTGACCTCCGCCACCGCGATCGGCACCGGAGGGCGGGAGGCCATGCGGCAGGCCTGCTGCACCAGCGAGGCGGTGCCGGGGGCGCAGGGGAAAGCCACCACCAGCACCGAAGCGATCGAGCCCGGGGAGGTGTGAGCGACCGCCTGGGCAATGGCCCGCAGGAGCAGCTCGCGATTGCGGATCGGCCCGGCGGCCCTGCTGCGGGCCAGATCGCGGCCGCCACCGGCCGCCATCACCAGGGATGGACCCGGGGCCGCCAAGGGCCTGGATGGAATACAAAGAGCCATGGATTCAGTTGCCGGAGGCAACAACTGAGCGGGGCATCACAGACGCTCTGAACTACGCAGCGGTGATGGCGAGACCAGGGAGGAGGTTGTCGCAGGCGACGGGCTCGGTGCCATTGGCGAGGCCTTCATTCTACCAGTTGAAGTACACTATTGAATCGCCGAAGCATCTGCGCTGAAAGCGATCCGAGCAGGTTGTCCCAATGAGCGGCCAGCAGGCTGAATGACATTAGGACTGCCATCGATGAAACCTTGGCGAAACTCCACGCTCGGCAAATGGGTGAGCCGCTGCGGCGTGAGGCAGCCTTTTGGCAACGGCACCGCTCCGCGAGCATCAAGCCGCTGGCCCTACCTCACCAGCCAGGGGGCGCGGAGGGGCGGTGGCGACTGTCTGACGCCAGCCACGGCTGCGCCCGCAGAAGGGCGCACCACCGCCCTAACAAACTGAGGGTCAATATCGGGCCCCATCCCCCTTCCCACAAAGCCACCCACGAGCGGGCAAGCAAAGCTGGACCAGGCCGCCTCAAGTCGGGATTGAGAACGGTACTCTACAAAAAGGAGCCATTAAAGAAGAGACAAGTGGCCGAATGCCACTAACACATATTTGCAACCTGATTCGCAATCAGTAGGTCGCAGGTTCAAATCCAGTCACCGGCTTGCAGGGCATCAAGAGACAACCCCCATCAGGCAACAATTTGGCTCGATCTTTTGATATCAAATCCCAAGCTCCCAACCACAGACTTGGGCCGACATAAGCACAGCAAACAAAGGAGTGGGCTCTGATCGTGTTGCCCGATCAACAGCGGCCGCCTACATGCCTCAGAGCCATTGCGCTTGAGCCCCGGCTGGATGCTGCTCCTGCGCCAGGTCGCTGAGCAGCTCGAAATCCTTGAATTCAAAGCCCGGCGCCACACAGCAGCTCAGCAAACTCCAGCCATGGGGGCTGTGGGCAGCCTGCCAGCAGTTGGAGGGAACCACGGCCAGGGCGAAAGGGCCCAGCCAAATGGCCGTTGCCAAACCACCAGCCGGTGGAAGCTGCCAGAGCTGCAGCGGCGCACCGCCGAGAAACTGCCAGGTTTCATCGGCTCCTCGAACCCGGTGCCAGCGGCTGATGCCGCCCGCCGGCAGCAGAAACAGAATCTGGGTGAAGGCGCAACGAACCTCCCCGTCCTCTCGCTGCACCCGCACATCGCTGCGGTGCAGCTCTCGGTACCAGCCCCCTTCGGGGTGGGGCTGCAAGGACAGCTGCTCCACTAACTGCTCACTGCTCCAGGCCGCTGGGTCGGGCCAGGTTGGGGCCTGATTTGGCATCAGTGGCAAGCCGGAGAGATGGAGGATCAAAAACCTACGCGGGCTGCCCATCAAAAAACCCCCTCCGAAGAGGGGGTTTGAAGGACTCAGCTGGCCTCAGCCAAGGCTGTTGCCCTCAGCCGATGCTGTTGGCCTCAGCCAATAGAGGGGGCGGTCAGCGCCACGGGGGTGGCGGTGGCGGCGGCCAGGTCGAGCGGGAAGTTGTGAGCATTGCGCTCGTGCATCACTTCCATGCCCAGGCCAGCGCGGTTCAGCACATCGGCCCAGGTGTTCAGCACCCGACCCTGGGAATCCAGGATCGACTGGTTGAAGTTGAAGCCGTTCAGGTTGAAGGCCATCGTGCTCACGCCCAGGGCGGTGAACCAGATGCCCACCACCGGCCAGGCAGCCAGGAAGAAGTGCAGGCTGCGGCTGTTATTGAAGGAGGCGTATTGGAAGATAAGGCGACCGAAGTAACCGTGGGCAGCCACGATGTTGTAGGTCTCTTCCTCTTGGCCGAACTTGTAGCCGTAGTTCTGGCTCTCGCTCTCGGTGGTTTCACGCACCAGGCTGCTGGTCACCAGCGAACCGTGCATGGCGGAGAACAGGCTGCCGCCGAAGACGCCAGCCACACCCAGCATGTGGAAGGGGTGCATCAGGATGTTGTGCTCAGCCTGGAACACCAGCATGTAGTTGAAGGTGCCGGAGATGCCCAGGGGCATGGCGTCCGAGAAGGAGCCCTGACCGAAGGGATACACCAGGAACACAGCCGAGGCAGCAGC
>JAWOHV010000074.1:0-7271 GCA_046484965.1 Prochlorococcaceae cyanobacterium | reverse complement strand
GCGCTGCGGGCCGAGCGCCTGCTCGCCACCGCCTGTGAACTGGAGCTGGCCCCGGGTGAAACGATCCAGTGGTTCGCCGTGCGCCTGGAGCCGCCGGCCTGAGGCCCCTCAGTTCAATCTGGTCAGTTCAATCCGCTCAGTTCAGTGATGGGCGGAACTCTCCGCCCCGATCTACCAGCTGGGCTGGCTGGGCCGGAGGCTTGGGGCGCTCCTTGAGCACGCTGGGCAGGGCTGCGATCACCTGGTCCGCCACCTCGCCGGGATCACCGTCCTGCTGCTGGATGTGCAGGTCGGCCTGGCCGTAGAGCGGCCGCCGCTGCTCAAGCAGCTTGCGCAGCCGGGCCTCGGGGTCGGCCACCTGCAGCAGGGGCCGGGGGGTGGGGTCGGCCTGGAGCCGTTGCAGCAGAACCCCTTCGGGGGCATCCAGCCACACCACCACCCCCTGGTGCATCAGGCCCCAGTTCACCGGCTGGGCGACCACGCCACCGCCGGTGGCCACCACCAGCGAATGCCAGGTGGCGATGCGCCCAAGCACCGCCGTTTCCAACTCGCGGAAGCCCCCCTCCCCCTGCTCAGCAAACACCTGGGGAATCGTGCTGCCTGCTGCCTGCTCGAGGGTGGTGTCGGCATCGATGAAGCGGTAGCCCAGGCGCCTGGCCAGGGGGCGACCCACGGCGCTTTTGCCGGCGCCCATCATGCCCACCAGGTAGATGTTCAAACCCTTCAGCCGGCGGGCCAGGGCGCGGTCAGCCGGATCGTTGGGTGCGTTGGCAGGCATGGCGGCAGCCGGAGCAGAGTCGAGCCGGCGGTGTTGGAGGGTGCTCCCTAGGATGCAATCTCCGCAGCCAGTACGGATGGCGATGCCCGGCACCATGGTGACCTCGCCACCCTCGGAGACTTCGCCACCCCCAGCGACTTCGCCACCCTCAGCGCTGGCCAACGGGCTGAATGCAGCCCATGGCCGCGGCCGCCCCTGTGTGATCACCCGCAGGGCCTGCTTCAGTGCCAGCCATCTCTACCGCTTGCCCGAGTGGAGCGAGGAGCAGAACCGGGCCCAGTTCGGCCGCTGCAGCCTGGCCCCCGGCCACGGCCACAACTACGAGCTGATCGTGGCGATGGGGGGCGGGCTCGATGCCGACGGCATGGTGCTGAACCTTTCGGAGGTCAAGCACGCCATCCGCGCCGAGGTCACCGACAGCCTCGATTTCCGCTTCCTCAACGACGCCTGGCCCGAGTTCGATCTCTCGCGCCCGCAGGGGATGCTGCCCACCACCGAGGCCCTGGCCCTGGCGATCCGTCGCCGCCTGGCAGCCCATCTGCCCCTGGTGGGTCTGCGCCTCTACGAACAGAGCAACCTCTGGGCCGACGTGATTTGCGATCCGACCAGCGATCCCACTTTTGATCCCATGGAAGCCTTCCTCTCGATCCGCAGCCACTTCGCTGCCGCCCACCGCCTGGCGCGCCCCGAGCTCAGCCAGTCGGAAAACGAGGCCATCTACGGCAAGTGCGCCCGGCCCCACGGCCACGGTCACAACTATCTGCTCGATGTGACCGTGCGCGGCACGGTGGACCCCCGCACGGGCATGGTCTGCGACCTGGCCGCCCTGCAGCAGCTGGTGGACGAGCTGGTGGTGGAGCCCTTTGATCACACCTTTTTGAACAAGGACGTGGAGCATTTCGCCAGCTGCGTGCCCACGGCCGAAAACATCGCCCTGCACATCGCCGATCGCCTCAGCGCCCCGATCGCGGCCCTCGGGGCCCGGCTGCACAAGGTGCGCCTGCAGGAAAGCCCCAACAACGCCGCCGAGGTGTTCGCCGAAGCCCCGTTGCTGGGCATGGCGCCCGCGGCCCTGGAGGCCCTGGCGCTGGGGTGAGCAGCCGTCCGGAGCTGAGGCTGGTGCTGGCCGTCAGCCTCGATGGGCGCCTGGCCGCCGCCGCTGGTGGCGCCGCCCAGATCGGTGGGGAGGCCGATCGGCGCGTGCTTGAAGAGGCCCTGGCCTGGGCCGATGGCTGCCTGATTGGGGCCGAAACCCTGCGGCTCCATGGCAGCACCTGTTTGATTCATGCCCCCCACCTGCTGGCCGCGCGCCAGGGGGCTGGCCGCCCGCTGCAGCCGATCGCCATCGCCGTGAGCCGCGGCGGCGAGCTGCCGGCGGCGCTGCCCTTTTTCCGCCAACCACTGCAGCGCTGGTTGCTCCACGGCCCAGCGGCTCCGGAGCGGCCCGGTTTCGCGCGGCGCTTTCCCCTGGCGAGCTGGGGCGAGGCGCTGCTGGAGCTCGCCGCCGCCGGTGTGGAGCGCCTGGTGGTGCTGGGGGGTGCCCGGCTGGCCGGCTCCCTGCTGGCCGAAGACCTGATCGATGGGCTGCAGCTCACCCTCTGCCCCTGCCTGCTGGGGGGCGCCCACACCTGGTTGCCGCTGGCGGGGCCAAGCTTCCCGCACGACCCGGCCGCGCAGCCGCCCTGGCAGCTCATGGAGCAGCGTCCGCTGGCAGGAGGGGAGTTGTTGTTGCGCTACCGCCGCGCCTCGAAGACCGCAGCCGCTTGCCCAGTTCGCTGAGGGGCACCTCCTGGAAGCTGTCGCGCGGCAGGTTGAGCAGCTTGGCGGCGCAGCGTTTGAGCACCACCTCGCTGGCCTCGCCGAGCTTGCCGCTGAGCACCTCAGCGATCACCGCCATCTCGCGGCCACTGGAGTCGGTTTCCTCCACCAGGCAGTGGCTGGCGGGGGTGGCCAGCTTCTGGCAGGGGCGCCGCAGGCTGTTCTCCAGGTTTGGGTTGCCAGCGGCGGCCAGGTTCAGGCACAGGCGGCTGAGGCGCTGCTCCAGCTGGGGGCGCATCAGCAGCAGCACCGGCTTGAGCAGGCCGGCCTGGCTCGCCGGCGGCCAGAGCAGCCCCAGCCCCAGCCCCAGCCCCAGCCCCAGCCCCAGCCCCAGCCCCAGCCTCAATCCAACCACTGCCAGCCGCTCTGCCGACAGTGGCGCGGGCCGCGCGGGCCGCGGAGCAGGGCAATCCATGGCAGCGCGGCAAGCGGGCTCTGGTTAGTTTTGCCCCACGCCGCTCCCCACCGCCCGATTCGCCATGGCTGAGTTGGAGCTGCGCTGGCACCGGTCCATGGCCGAGCTGCCTGAAGACCAGTGGCAGGCCCTGGTCACCCCGGCCGGCGGCGAGCCCCCGCTGCCCTTCTACGGCTGGCGCTGGCTGAATGCCCTGGAGAGCTCCGGCAGCATCATGCCCCGCCAGGGCTGGCAGCCCTGCCACCTGGCGGCCTGGCGCGGCGGCCAGCTGGTGGGGGTGGCCCCCCTCTACCTCAAGGGCCACAGCTACGGCGAGTTCGTCTTCGACCAGTCGTTCGCCCAGCTCGCCGGCCAGCTGGGGCTGCGCTACTACCCCAAGCTGCTGGGCATGAGCCCGCTCAGCCCGGTGGAGGGCTATCGCTTCCACCTGGCTGCCGCTGAAGACGAGCTGGCCCTGACGGGCCAGATGCTGGCCGCCATCGATCGCTTCTGCCAGGAGCAAGCCATCCTCAGCTGCAATTTTCTTTATGTGGATCCAAGCTGGCGGCCGTTGCTGGAGGCGGCGGGCTGGGCCACCTGGCTGAATCAGCAGAGCCTCTGGAGCAACCCCGGCTACGGCAGCTTCAACGACTACCTGGCCAGCTTCAACGCCAACCAGCGCCGCAACATCCGCCGTGAGCGCCAGGCGGTGGCTGCGGCGGGCCTGGAGGTGACGCCGCTGGTTGGTCGGCAGATCCCCGCGGGGATGCTGCAGCGCATGCACCGCTTCTACGCCCAGCACTGCGCCCGTTGGGGCCCCTGGGGCAGCAAGTACCTCAGCGAGGAGTTCTTTGAGCAGGCGGCCACTGAGCTGGTCGACAACATGGTGTTGTTCAGTGCCCATCGGGGCAGCCCCAGCGATCCGGTGGCGATGTCGCTCTGCGTTCACACCAGCGCCGGTCTCTGGGGGCGCTACTGGGGCAGTGATGAGGAGATTGAAAACCTCCACTTCGAGGTTTGCTACTACGCACCGATCGCCTGGGCCATTGACCAGGGCATCCGCCATTTCGATCCCGGTGCCGGCGGCAGTCACAAGCGGCGCCGCGGTTTCCTGGCCCGTCCCCACGCCAGCCTGCACCGCTGGCACAACCGCCGCTTCGACGGGATCGTGCGCCGCTGGCTGCCCGAGGCCAACGCCCAGCTGGAGGAGGAGATCACGGCGGTCAACGCCGAGCTCCCCTTCGCCGGCCGCCAGCCGCCCCTGGGGATGGCCTGAGGCTGCCTACGATCACGCCATGGCCCTCTCATCCCAGGAGCGGCGGGCGCTTGATGAGCGGCTTTCGCAGCGGTTCATCGCCCTCGATCCCGCCGGCTATTTCTTGATCCGCCTCGATCGCGCCGCCGGGGAGCTGGTGCTTGAGCACCATGGCAACGACATCGATGCGCGCGGCCTGGCCACCGATCCCGAGACCGGTGAGGTGCTCAGCTGCCGTGGCTCCCAGCCGCGTCAGCCGCTGGCCCTCTACCGGGCCCGCTCCGCCAAGGAGCTCGGCATCCAGCTCACCGAGGGCGATGGTCCTTTCCCCCTCAGTCGGCTCGACCACGCCCTCTACCTGGGCCGGGAGTTGCAGCGCGCCGAACACTGCCTCGAAAGCGGAGCCGATTACATCCAGGACTGATCCACAGCGGGGCCGCCCTGGTTATGGGGCTTTTCTGCTGTAATGGCCCTGCGTCTGCTCCCATGCCATGGGTCCCGTTATCTACTTGGTTCTCGTTGCCGGTGGCCTGGTGACGGCATTCGCCCTCTCGTTCGTGCTCCGCAGCATCAAGCTGATCTGAAGCTTCAAGCTGATCTGATCCGGCGCGGCTCCTGCGCGCCCTGCAGTGCTTCAGGCCAGCTGAGTGCTCCCCCGCTGCAGCAATTCCCAGGCGCCAAGCAGGGCGCTCAAGCTTCCCAGCAGGGCGAAGCAGCCCCAGATCCCCGTCGGCAGGGTGAGGCTCAGTGCTGCCGCCACCAGCCCGCTCAGCCCGCCGCCCCCCAGGAAGGCGATCTGTCCCAGCCCCGCCATGCGGCCGCGCAGCACCTGGGGTACCTTCACCTGGATGATCAGGTTGGTTCCGGCCAGAAGGGATGCGGTGCCGGCGCCGATCAGGAAGGCCATGGAGAGGTCCCAGCTCTGGCTCAGCCGCAGGGCCAACCCCACCTGGGCCAGGCCGGTGAGCAGGATGCTCGATCCCAGCAGCAGCCCCGGCCGCCGGGCCAGGGCGGTGGCCCGCCGTTGCAGCACCACGCCGCCAGTGATGCTGCCGGCGGCAATCACGCTCGTGAACAGGCCCAGGGCCAGCGGGCTTGGCCCCAGCAGTTTCGCCGCCATCAGCGGCGCCAGGCCGGGATGGAAGAAGCCCAGCAGGCAGGCCAGGGCCGTGAACCGCAGCACATGGCGCAGCTGGGGGCCGCACTGCCGCCAGGCGGTGCCGAGGCTGGCTGCCTGCCCGCCGGCGCTGCGCTGCTCGCGATCCCGATCCGGCGCCATCAGCCAGAGCAGGGTGGTGATCGGCAGCAGGTAGGTGGCCGCATCCAGGCTGAGGGCCAGGAAGGGGCCCGTGGCCGCCAGCAGCAGGCCGCCGACCGGAGGCCCCACCAGCTTGCCCACGTTGAAGATCACCGAGAAGCTGGCCAGATAGGGCCCTAGCTGCTCGGGTTTGTCCACCAGCAGGGCCACGTACTTGTTGCGGGCGGTGAGCTCATAGACGCTGGCCACACCGACGCCCAGGGTGCTCAGCAGCAGCAGGCTGTCCTGCAGGCTGCCCTGGCTGAGCGGGATGGCCACGGCCCCGATCACGGCGGCGGCGAACAGGGCCCACTGGGCCCTGATCAAGACCCGTTCACTGCCGATGCGGTCGGTGAGCACCCCGGCCGGGCCGCTCACCACCAGGCTGGGCAGGGTGAGCAGGGCGAAGTGCAGGGCCAGCAGCAGTGGGTTGTGGGCCCCATCCAGCAGCAGCCAGCCCTTGGCGGTGAGGCCGGCGAAGGACCCGGCCGTGCTGACCCCCGAGGCCAGCAGGAAGGTGGTGCGCTGGTGACGACTGAGGCGGCCACCCAGGCGGTGCAGCTCCCGCCCGAGAGCCCGGCGCGGCCCATCGGCGGCGCGGGCGATGCGGTTCAAGCCCCCGGCCGGCGGGCGGCGAGGGCCTCGTCCAGCATTGCTTTTGCCCCCACCACTTCGCCGATCAGGTCGTAGGTGTCGGCGGCGGTGATGCGCACCGGCACCATGGTGCCGGGGGCCGCGCACAGGCCACCTTCGCCGGGCAGCACGCGCACCTCGCCATCCACCTCTGGGGCGAAGCGGGCGCAGCGGCCGAGCATCTCGCCCGTGCTGGGGTTTTCCTGTTCGATCAGCACATCCACGATGCGGCCCACCCAGGCGGCATTGCGGGCGGCGGCGATCGGTTGCTGCAGGGCCATCAGCCGGTCCTTGCGCTCGAGCGCGATCTCGTGGGGCACCTGATCCGGCAGCTCGGCCGCGGGTGTGCCCTCTTCAGCAGAGAAGGTGAACACGCCCACGTGATCGAAGCGCTGCTGGGCCACGAAATCGAGCAGGTGCTGGAAGTGCGCCTCGGTTTCACCGGGAAAGCCCACGATGAAGGTGGTGCGCAGCACCGCATCGCTCAGCTGCTCGCGGATGCGGCTCAACACCCCGCCGGTTACATCGGCCTGCCAGGGGCGGTTCATCGCCCGCAGCACCTCGGGATGGCTGTGCTGCAGCGGTAGATCCAGGTAGGGGAGCACATTCGGCACCTCGCGGTAGGCCGCCAGCACCTCGCTGGTGAGGCCGGTGGGGTAGGCGTAGTGCACCCGGATCCAGGGGATCTCCACCTCGCCCAGGGCCCGCAGCAGCTCCGCCAGCTGGGGCCTGCCGGCCAGATCGAGGCCGTAGTTGGTGGTGATCTGGCTGATCAGCACCAGCTCCTGCACCCCCTGGGCCGCCAGGGACTGGGCCTCGGCCACGATCGATTCGATCGGCCGCGAGCGCTGGTCGCCGCGCAGGTGGGGAATGATGCAGAAGGCGCAGCGGTAGTCGCAGCCCTCCGCCACCTTCAGATAGGCCACCGCCTCACTGGTGGTGCGGTAGCGGGCTAGGTGTTCATCGGCCACGAAGGTGGGGTTGGCACTCACTTGGTTCACCCGCTCGCCGGCCTCCACCCGCTCCAGCACGCTCACGATGTGCTGGTAGTCGCCGGTGCCCACAATCGCCTTGGCCTCGGGCAGGCTCTCGAGCA
>JAWOHV010000006.1:0-3511 GCA_046484965.1 Prochlorococcaceae cyanobacterium | reverse complement strand
TTCGCGGCCCACCTCGTGCATCGGACCGTGGATCAGGTTGCGGGTGAAGGTCCAGTCCTGGCCATTGACCAAGGAGGCCAGTTCCGGGAGGCGATCTTTGGCGGCCTGGAAACCCGCAGCCTGGCGGGAGATCAGGGCCATGTCCTCGGGGCTGATGCTGCTCTGTTTGCGGTTGCCATTGCCATCACAGGCGGCCAACCCGAAGCTGAGCACCGCGGCCAGAGCCAGCAACATCAGGCGGCGCAGGGCGCTTCGCAGGTTGGAGACCAGTGAGCAGGCCATGGCAGCTGGGGAGGGCAAGATAATGTCCCGCTATCTAACCCCGCCGCCGGCGCCCCTGGGCGATCCCTTAGCGGCCTGAAACCGATTGGACTGCCCCAGGCGTGAGCCGCCGCTGCTGGCGCTGTTCCCTGGGGTACGAGGCCGGCAGAATGCCGCTGCCTGAGGGGTGCTTGGCCCTCGATCCCATGACGGCGCCCACCGCCATCCTGCAGATGATCTGCCCCGACCAGCCGGGCTTGGTGCGTGAGCTTTCCGGCTGGGTGGCGGCCAACGGCGGCAACATCGTGCACGCCGACCACCACAGCGATTCCGGGGCCGGCTTGTTTCTCAGCCGGATCGAGTGGCAGCTGCAGGGGTTTGGTTTGCCCCGCGAGGCCATCTGCCCAACGGCCAGGGCCCTGGCTGAGCGGCTCGGCGGTAAGTACAAGGTGAATTTCTCCGATTACCGCCCCCCTGCGGCGATCTTTGTGAGCAAGCAGGACCACTGCCTGCTCGATCTGCTCTGGCGCACCCGCACAGGCGAGCTGCCCATGCAGGTGCCGCTGGTGATCGGCAACCATCCGGATCTGGGTTCGATCGCGGTTGAGTTCGGGGCCCGCTTCGAGCATGTGCCGATCAGCAACGAAAACCGCGAGCAAGCCGAGGCCCGCCATCTGGAGCTGCTGGCGGAGCACGGCATTGAGCTGGTGATCCTGGCCAAGTACATGCAGGTGCTGACGCCCCGATTTTTAGCCAGCCTTGATTCCTGCGATGCCTTCCAGAGGGTGATCAACATCCACCATTCGTTTTTGCCTGCCTTCCAGGGCGCCCAGCCCTACCAGCGGGCCTGGCAGCGTGGTGTGAAGCTGATCGGCGCCACGGCCCACTACGTGAGCGAGGAACTCGATGGCGGCCCGATCATTGCCCAGTCCACAGCGTCGGTGGGCCACCGTGATGAGGTGGACGACCTGATCCGCATGGGCCGCGACAACGAGCGGCTGGCCCTGGCCAGGGCCGTGCGCCTGCACCTCAAGCGGCAGGTGATGGTGTATCGCGGCCGTACCGCGGTGTTCGATTGAGCGGCATGGTGGAGCTCAGGCCTGTGCTGCGCCGGATCGGCTTCGCCCTCAGGGCGGAGCGTCCCGAGGCGGCGGCGCCCGTGGGCTGGATCTGTTTCCAGCTGGGCCTGTTGCTGCTGGCCAGCAGCGCTCTGCTGGCCGCCCTGCTGCTGCTGGTGGCCGTTGTGCTCGGCTGTCGCCGGCGGCCTTCCGTCTGGCGCGATCCGGTGAACTGGCTGCTGCTGCTGGTGGCCCTTTTGATGATGCTGGGTTGCTTCAACGCCTACAGCGGCTGGCTGGCCTGGGTGGGCCTGGGCAACTGGTTGCCCTTCTTCTGGGGCTTCTGGGGATTTCAGGTCTACCTCACCACGCCGGCGGCCCGCCGCCGTGCCGGCCTCTGGCTGCTGGCCGGCACGGTGCCAGTTGTGGTAACTGGTTTGGGACAGATGCTGCTGGGCTGGAGCGGCCCCTTTGAGGCCCTTGGCGGCGCGATCATCTGGCACCTGGATGCGGGCGGTAAGCCCGAGGGCAGGCTTTCGGGCCTGTTCGACTACGCCAACATCACCGGCACCTGGCTGGCCCTGGCCGTTCCCTTCGCCCTGGCGGCCCTGCTGCAGCCGCAGCGCTGCTGGCCGCGGCGGCTCACGGCTCTGCTGCTGCTGGCCGCCACCCTGGCGGCCCTCTACGGCACCGACTCCCGCAATGCCTGGGGCGCGGCCGTGCTGGCCCTGCCGCTGGTGATCGGCCCGGCCAGCAGGCTCTGGCTGCTGCCGCTGCTGCTGCTGGCCCTGCTGCCGGTGGCGCTGGCCTCCCTGCCGTCGATCCCCTCCTTTCTGCAGGACCCTGCCCGCGCCCTGGTGCCAGAGGGGATCTGGGAGCGCCTCAGCGACAGCAAGTACGGCGGCCGCCGCCGAATGGCCTCCACCCGATTGGGCCAGTGGACTGTGGCGATCGGACTGATCGCTGAGCGCCCCTGGCTGGGCTGGGGTGCGGCGGCGTTCAGTGTGATCTACCCGCTGCGCACCGGCCTCTGGCACGGCCACACCCACAACCTGCCCCTGGATCTGGCGATCAGCCATGGCTGGCCCGTGGCCCTGCTGTTGGTGGCCCTGGTGCTGGGGCTGCTGATCCGCGCCGCCCGCCTGGGCATGGCTGCAGGCAGCCCTCACAACCCTGAAGCCAGTTTCGAGCGGGCCTGGTGGGCCGCGGCGCTGGTGCTGGTGCTGCTGCACGCCACCGATATCCCCATGTATGACAGCCGCATCAACGTTGCGGGCTGGGTGCTGCTGGCGGGCCTGCGCGCTGTGGGTTCAGCCCAGCCGCAGCGGCCAACAGGGGCGACTTCGCCAGTGCCTGAAGAGGGTTCGGCGCCCTGATCAGCCGCTTCGGTCGTGGTGAGGGCAGTGTCCGCTGCAGCAGCCCGATTGGCCGGGGTGTGGAGTCTTCATGAGCCGGTGTTCCGCGCAGGGGAAATAGTGGAGAAAATGATGCTGCAGATCGAACAGCAACCAGGGTGATGACCATCAGGCTGTCAACACCGGAGAGCTCACCTTGCAGGGCAGTAACCGCCATGGGCTCGCCTATGCCTACGCCGTGGATCTGGTTCGAAAACGCTATGCGGGGCTCTGCACCACCAGCTGTTCAGGATCGCCACTGCTGCCGCGGCTACTTTCACTGATTGCTTTTGTAGGTCCTGGTGGCTCGATGTCTATCGGGGTCTCGACCATTGACGTCAAGAGTGAGGCGCAGCTCCGCTCCACCCAGCTCAAGGGATCGGTAGGCCAAGAGGTCGCCGCCATGGTTGCGGGCAATGGCCTGGGCGATGAACAACCCCAGGCCCATGCCATCAGACTTGGTGGAGGCCAGAATCATCTGCTCGATCTGCTCCTGCGGCAGGCCTGATCCGGAATCAGCCACCGTGAGGGTGGCCTGCCCATCGCGACTCTCCAGCTTCACCAACAGGCGCCGTTGCGACGGCGGCACCATCTGGAGGGCCTCGAGGCCATTGGAGAGCAGATTGCCGCAGGCTATGCGCAGCTGCTCGGCATCACCGATCAGCGGCAGAGGATGGTCCAGGTCGCTGCTGGTCAGTTCAGCGGCAGAACTCTGAAGCAACGGCCGCAGGCTCAGCAGGGCACTCTTCACCACAGCCGCCAGATCCAGCCGCACATGGTCGGTTTTGACGCTGCGCA
>JAWOHV010000267.1:0-4016 GCA_046484965.1 Prochlorococcaceae cyanobacterium | reverse complement strand
TGAAGGAGACGCCGATGATCCAGAAATGTTCCGTATCGCCGCCATCTTCGATCGGCGCCTTGACGGCGTGATCGGCGCCCGTCGGATTGGCTAGTTCGGTGCCTCGGCCGGCGCGGGCCGTAGTGCTCCTTCACCACCAGCTCCGGCGTGAAGGCCGCCGCCTCCCGCTTCCAGTTGGTGAGCACCGAGGTGGGCGCCACCAGCAGCACCGGACGTTTCAGTTCCTCTTCGGCCTTGAGGTGCTGCAGGAAGGCGAGCAGCTGGATCGTTTTGCCTAAGCCCATGTCGTCGGCCAGGCAGGCACCCTGGTCGAAGCGGTGCAGGAAGGCCAGCCAGCCCAGGCCCCGCTCCTGGTAGGGCCGCAGCTGGCCGCAGAAGCCCTCCGGGGCGGGCAGGGGATCGGGGGCCTTCTGCTGGTGGTATTGCTCCAGCACCGCCTGCAGGCGCGGCCCGGCCTCGAAGCGGTGCACCGGCAGCCGCATCAAGGTGTCGCCGTCGGTGGCGGTGAGCCGCAGGGCATCGTCGAGGCTGAGGGCCGGATCGGCGGCGCAGAAGCGTTCGGCGTTCTTGAGGTCGCTGGGGCGCAGTTCGATCCACACGCCCTTGTGCAGCACCAGCGGGCTGCGCTTGGCCGAGAGGCGCTCGAGGTCGCGCAGGCTGAGGGTGACGCCGCCGATCATGAACTGCCAGCTCCAGTCGAGGTTTTCGCCCAGGGTGAAGCCACGGGAGCGGGCCGGCAGCTCGGATTCGATCGCCAGCCCCAGGCGGCTGGCCAGGCCGCCGCTGAGGCTGGCGGGCAAGAGCACGCCCACGCCCACGCCGCGCAGCTGGGCGGCGGCGGTGCGCACCAGCACGAAGGCCTCGGCCGGCGCCAGCTGCATCGTTTCGGGGGTGGCTGAATCGAGGCCCCGTGCGATCGGTTCGAACACCTGCAGGGCCCGTCCCAGCCCCTCCAGCAGCAGCTCGCCGGGTTGGGCCACATCGATCTCGCCGAGCTTCAGGCCCGTCTCAGCGGCACCCCACACCGCCGCCGCCGGCAGCCGCAGGCTCGGGTCGGCTTCGGCCTGCAGCGAGATCCGCAGCTCCCAGAGCTCTTCACCCTCGGCTGGGGTGAACAGCTCCAGGCAGGCGCGGGCCGGCACCACCTGGCCCGCCACCGTTTCGCGCCAGTGGTGGGTGGCGGTGGAGAGCCGTTCGGTGTCGTCGCCATCGAGGGCCAGCAGGCCATCGCCGGGGCCGAGGGCGCGCTGCCAGGCGTTCAGCAGCGGGTCGAGGCCGCCCACCTCCGGGCTGAAATCGCTGCGCAGCTGGGCATCGAGCAGCTCCTCGAGCACCCGGGCCACCCGCAGGCGGCCCGCGCCGGGGCGGCGGCAGGCGAGGGGATTGGCGGCGCGGGCCGCCTCAGGCCGCGGCCTGGTGATGCGGTTGCCGCTGCGGCCGGGGGGTTCCCGCCAGGGCAGGGCGCAGGTGGCCACCAGGGGCAGGCGGGAGGCCAGCTCCTCGAGGCGGCGGCGGTCGTCCTCCCGGTTGAGCAGGGGCATCCAGCGGGCCCGGGCGGTGGGGATGGGCAGTTCGTGGCCGTCGAGCTCGGCGGCGGGCGGCGCCGGCGCCGGGTTGCTGGGATCCAGGGCCTCCAGCTGTGGCAGCCAGCGGCCGCGGGCAATCAGGCTGAGCACCCAGCGCTGCACATGACTCCACCAGCGCAGGTCGTCGGCCAGGTGGGGATGGCGGCCTGAAAGCGGCAGCCGGGCCAGCCAGGCGGCGGCGTCGGCGGGCTCCAGGGCCAGGCCCTGCACCTGCCAGGGCCACCATTCCACCGTTTTGGGGATCGGCTCACCCGCCTGCAGGGGCAGGCCGCTCCAGGGCTGCTGCTCGCTGCTTTTCCTGCCCTTGCCGGCCTGGCGCCGGCTGGGCAGGGTGAGGTTGGCGGTGGCCTCGAAGGCGCCCTCGGGCTTGAGATCCAGTTCCTCGAGCCAGGCGCTGAGGTTGGCGGCGCTGAGGCTGAGGGGATGCTCCGGCGGCATTTCGGCTGGGCTGGCCGGCGTGGCCACCCGCCAGGTGTCGGCCCAGAGCAGCAGCCGCCCCGAGCGGGTCACCGCCGCCGGCAACAGGGCATCCCCTTCGGCGGGGAAGAGCCAGGTGGCATGCAGCAGGCTCATCGACGCTGCTTCAGAGGAGCTGCTTCATGGGACGGGGCTCGCGGACGGCCTCAGGCGTTGCACGCCGTGCAGCACCAAGGCGCCGCCGATGATCGGCAGCCATGCACGGACCAGCTCCATCATCACTGGTCGCAGGCCCGCCGTGAGTGCCGCGGTGAGCGTTTGCTCGGCGGGCCAGCCCAGTTCGAGCGGCAGCCCCAGGCTATGGATGCCGCAGACGGCCCCCACCAGGCCGGCCTGCAGGTGGCCGTCATCGGGATCGCCCCGCTGCAGGTGGAAGGCGAGCAGGCCCTGAAAGAAGCCGCAGCCGCCTGAGCGCAGGGCGGCCTGCAGCAGGGCGGTGGCCCTAGGAGCCTCTGGCAAGGCCAGGGCCAGCCCCAGCAGCAGGGCGGCGCTGGCGGCGATCAGGGCCCAGCTCAGGGAGAGCAGCCGCAGGCGGGCCCGCTCGGGTGGGTTGGCGAACAGCGCGCGCAAGGGGATGGCGAAGGGCGGCCGGTGCTAGGCGATCATGCCCTCTGAAGGGTTGTTCTGCTCCGCCATGGCCGCCGCCGCCACCTCCGCTGCTGCCGCCGGCGCCGGCCGCCCCAGAAGCGGTGCCGAGATCCGCGCCGCCTTTCTGGATTTCTACGAGCAGCGCGGCCACCAGCGCCTGGCCAGCGCCTCGCTGGTGCCAAGCGACCCCACGGTGCTGCTCACCATCGCCGGCATGCTGCCCTTCAAGCCGGTGTTTCTGGGCCAGCAGGAGCGGCCGGCAGCGCGGGCCACCAGCTCCCAGAAGTGCATTCGCACCAACGACATCGAGAACGTGGGTCGCACGGCGCGGCATCACACGTTCTTCGAGATGCTCGGTAACTTTTCCTTTGGCGATTATTTCAAGGAGCAGGCGATCGTCTGGGCTTGGGAGCTCTCCACCGAGGTGTTCGGCCTCTCGCCTCGAAATCTGGTGGTGAGCGTGTTCCGCGAAGACGACGAAGCCGAAGCCATCTGGCGCGACCTGGTGGGTGTGAACCCCAAACGGATCATCCGCATGGATGAGGCCGACAACTTCTGGGCCTCGGGCCCCACCGGCCCCTGCGGCCCCTGCTCGGAGATCTACTACGACTTCAAGCCTGAGCTGGGCGACGACGGCATCGATCTGGAAGACGACTCGCGCTTCATCGAGTTCTACAACCTGGTGTTTATGCAGACCAACCGCGACGCGGAGGGCACTCTCACGCCGTTGGCAGCCCGCTGCATCGACACCGGCCTGGGCCTCGAGCGCATGGCCCAGATCCTGCAGGCGGTGCCGAACAACTACGAAACCGATCTGATCTATCCGCTGATCGAAACGGCGGCTGGCCTGGCCGGGCTCGATTACCGCGTCCTCGATGAGAAGGGCAAAACCAGCCTCAAGGTGATTGGCGACCACTCCCGCGCCATCACCCAGCTGATCTGCGACGGCGTGACGGCCAGCAATCTCGGCCGTGGCTACATCCTGCGCCGCCTGCTGCGCCGCGTGGTGCGTCACGGCCGCCTGATCGGCATCGACAAGCCCTTTCTTACGGCGATGGGTGAGGCGGCAATCGCGCTGATGGCGGCGGCCTATCCGCAGCTGCTGGAGCGCCGCGAGGTGATCCTGGCCGAACTGGCGCGCGAGGAGGCCCGCTTCCTGGAAACCCTCGAGCGGGGCGAGAAGCTGCTGGCCGAGGTGCTGGCGGCCAAGCCCCGCCAGATCTCCGGCGCGCAGGCCTTTGAGCTCTACGACACCTACGGCTTCCCGCTGGAGCTCACCGAGGAGATCGCCGAGGAGCACGGCCTCACGGTGGACACCGCTGGCTTCGAGGCGGCGATGGAGGCGCAGCGCCAGCGGGCCAAGGC